>CAZDUD010000001.1:0-82124 GCA_964508485.1 uncultured Hyphomicrobium sp.
TAGCTCGTGTCGTCGCGGTCGAAGGAGAGGTCGTCGCAGAAGACGATGAAGCGATGGGGCGATGCCCGCAGGGCGGCGAGCGCGGTCGGCAGCGTCGCGATGTCCTCGCGGTGAATCTCGACGAGCTTGAGGTCGCCTGATTTCCTCTTTGATGTTGCGAGCGTGGCCTGCACCTCGGCGTGGACCGCCTTGACGAGGCTCGATTTGCCCATGCCGCGTGCGCCCCACAGCAGCGCATTGTTGGCCGGCAGGCCTTCGGCGAAGCGGAGGGTGTTGTCGAGGAGCTGGCGCGCCGAGCCGTCGATGCCCTTCAGGAGCGCGCGGGGGACCCGGTTCACGGCCGTGACCGGCTGGAACGTCTGGCTGGCGGCCTGCCATACAAAGGCATCCGCCTCGTCGAAGCGGGGCGGCGCGGGCGGAGGGGGTACCAAGCGCTCGAGGGCGGCCGCAATGCGGTCGAGACGCGCTGAAAAATCGGGGTCGTGGCTCATGATCCGGGTTTGCCTTGATTCCCTGCCGTTTGCCTGCCTTTGCTCGCAAGCGGCGGGCGGCACGGCCATTTTCCGGGGTCTATAACCCGGGTATCCTCCGGCCGGCTAGACTGTAGTCTCGTCAGGGTTTCCGTCAGGTCTGGCCAGGGTTGCAAACGGGGCCCCGGCCACTATAGTCGCGCCCGATCTTGGGCGGACAGGCTTGCGGGGAAGCTCCCCGTGAGGCTGGCCGCATTTCGCCTTCGACCAGTCAATAGACGATCCGGCAAGGACCTGTCCCACATGTTCATCACTTCGGCCTACGCCCAGTCCAGCAGCCCGATGTCAGACCCGTTCAGCGGGCTTCTGATCCCCATGCTGCTGATGGTGCTCATCTTCTATTTCCTTGTCATCCGTCCGCAGAACCAGCGCCAGAAGCAGCATCGCGAGATGATCGATCGCGTGCGGCGCGGCGATACGGTCGTGACCTCGGGCGGGTTCATCGGCAAGGTCTCGCGCGTGCCGGAAAACTCAGACGAGATCGAGGTGGACCTCACCGATACGCTCAAGGTGCGCGTTCTCAAGAGCACGCTGCTCGACGTCCGCTCGAAGAGTGAGCCGGTGAAGGACGCGACGGCCACGAAATAAGACGACGCCGGGACCCGTCGCAGCGGCGATGCGGTACCGGCCAAAAAGCTCCTAGGGGAAGGTTCGCTCCAACATGCTGCATTTCGAGCGCTGGAAGATCATTTCGATCTTGGGAACGATTTTCATCGGCTTCCTGTTCGCGCTTCCGAACTTCGTCTCGAAGGAGACGCTCGAGTCGTGGCCGAACTTCCTGCCGAAGCACCAGATGCCGCTGGGCCTCGATCTGCAGGGCGGTGCGCATCTCCTGCTCGTGATCGAAGAGAAGGACCTGCGCACCGATTGGCTCAACAACCTGCGCGAGGATGCGCGCAAGACGTTGCGCGAAGCGAAGATCGGCTTCTCTGCGATCGGTGTCGCCAATGATGCCGTGCAGGTGCGGCTGGTGAAGCCGGAGGATACCGAGGCGGCGCTCAAGGAGCTCAAGAAGCTCGTGCAGCCGGTCGGCAATCTCATTCTCGGAACGAGCGGTAACGACATCGAGGTCGTGCAGGGCGGCGAGCCCGGCGTCATCACCCTCAAGCCGACGTCGTTCGGCATGGACCAGCGGCTCACCCATGCTGCCGCGGCTTCGATCGAAACGATCAACCGGCGCGTCAACGCGCTCGGCACGGCAGAATCGACGGTCGTACAGCAGGGGCGGGACCGCATCCTGGTGCAGTATCCCGGCCTGACCGACACCCGTCAGCTCAAGGAGCTGATCGGCAAGACGGCCAAGCTCTCGTTCCATGCCGTGCATCCGACGGTCTCTGCCGAGGAAGCGAAGGCGTCGCGCCCGCCGGCGGGTTTCCGCGTCTATGAGGCCGACGAGGCCGAGGCGGGGTATCAGTCGGCCTATGTGCTGCAGGAAACGCCTGTCGTGCAGGGTGACGATCTCGTTGACTCGCAGCCGGCCTTCGACAGCCAGACCAACGCGCCGATCATCAGCTTCCGCTTCAACCAGTCGGGCGCGCGTAAGTTCGGAAACTTCTCCAAGACGCATGTGGGCGAGCCGTTCGCCATCGTGCTCGACGACAAGGTGATCTCGGCACCTGTCATCCGCGAGGCGATCCTCGGCGGCTCAGGCCAGATCTCCGGCAACTTCTCGGTCGAGAGCGCGAACAACCTCGCCATCCAGCTTCGTTCCGGTGCGCTGCCGGCAAAGCTCACCATTGTCGAGGAGCGGACGGTCGGACCGTCGCTCGGTGCCGACAGCATCGAGGCCGGCAAGGTCGCCGGTATCGTGGGGCTCATTGCTACGGTTGCGCTCACCGTGTTCGCCTACGGGACGTTTGGCGTCTACGCCGTGATCGGCCTTTTCGTGCACGGCATTCTCATCCTCGCGCTGATGTCGATGATCGGCACGACGCTGACGCTGCCGGGCATCGCCGGCTTCGTGCTCACGATCGCCATGGCGGTCGACGCCAACGTACTCATCTACGAGCGCATCCGCGAGGAGCTGCGTGCAGGGCGTACGCCGATCTCGGCGATCGAAAACGGTTTTCAGCGTGCGTTCGTCACCATCATCGACAGCCAGCTCACGACGCTTGCGGCCGCCGTCATCATGTTCTGGCTGGGCTCCGGCCCGATCCGCGGCTTCGCCGTAACGCTGACGCTCGGCATCCTCACGTCGGTGTTCGCGGCCGTCACCGTTACACGCCTGCTCGTTGCGATGTGGATCAAGAACGCAAAAGCCAAGGGCCGTTCGCTTACGGTTCCGATTTAAGGACGATAACCCATGTTCCTCGTGCCCGACTTCAAGGGTCATGACTTCTTCCCGCATAACACGCGCTTGCCGTTCATGGACTACAAGACGCTGTGCGTTGCCTTGTCGATTGCCGCGATGGTGCTGTCGCTCGGGATCATCCTCGTCAAGGGGTTCAACTTCGGCGTCGATTTCAAGGGCGGCTCGCTGATCGAGGTGCGCGCGAAATCCGGTTCGGCCGATGTCGGGAAGATGCGCGACCAGATCGGCGCGCTCGGGCTCGGCGATGTGCAGATCCAGAGCTTCGGCACCGATACCGATGTGCTGATCCGGCTTGAGCAGCAGCCCGGCGGCGAGGATGCTCAGCAGCAGGCAGCCAGCAAGGTGCTCGAAGCGCTCGGCGGCGATTTCGAGCAGCGGCGCATCGAGGTCGTCGGGCCGGCCGTTTCGAGCGAGCTCAGGATCACGGGCTTTATCGCCGTGCTCGCGTCAATCGTCGCCATCGTCGCCTACGTCTGGTTCCGCTTCGAATGGCAATTCTCGGCCGGTGTGGTTCTCGGGCTCTTTCACGACGTGCTGGTTACGGCCGGTATCTTCTCGCTGTTCGAGCTGGCGTTCGACCTCTCGATCGTCGCGGCGCTGCTGACGATCCTCGGCTACTCGGTCAACGACTCCGTGGTGGTGGCCGACCGCATCCGTGAGAACCTGCGCAAGTACAAGAAAATGCCGCTGACCGAGCTTCTGAACCTTTCGATCAACGAGACGCTCTCGCGCACGGTCCTTACGGGCGTGACGACGATTGCGGTGCTCCTCGCGCTTTTCTTCCTCGGCGGCGAGGTGATCCGCAATTTCACGTTCGCCATGCTGTTCGGTGTTCTGATCGGCACGTATTCGTCGATTTTCATCTCGGCGCCGCTGATCGACTATCTCGGCATCAAGCGCGACTGGAGCGACGAGGGCGCGAAGGCGGCTGCAGGCGCGGCGTCCGCGCGGCCCTGACGGCCGTGGAGCACGCCCCATGGCAGAGCGTGCACACCTTCCGCAGCAGGTTCCGATCGAGGCCTACGGCAACGGCGGGTTCCGTTTCGGTGGCATGAGCCATAGGGGCTCGATCCTTTGCCTACCGACGGGCATCTGGGAGTGGTCCGTCACCTCGATTGAGGAGGTCGACCGTGCCGCGCTCGCGGACGTGCTTGCCCTCGGCGCGCGGATCTCGCTCGTCTTCCTCGGTGTCGGCAGAAACCCGGCGCGCCCTTCAGCGGACGTGCGCGCGGCCTTCGAGCAGGCGGGCATCTGGCTCGAAGCGATGGATACGGGTGCGGCTGCGCGCACGTACAACGTGCTCCTTGCGGAAGGGCGGCCGGTGGCTGCCGCTCTGATCGCGGTGGAATGAGGTGCGAGGGTCCATGAGTGAAACTGGCCCGCCCACGTCCGATCCGGTTCTCGAGGCAGCCCGCACGCACGCCTACGACCGCTATCTGTCGGCGCTGCTCGCGCCGCCTGCAGTGCGTAACGATCTGCTCGTCCTTGCCGCCTACCTCGGAGAGATCCGGCGCATTCCGCTCGTTGCGCACGATGCGGCGATCGGAGAGATCCGGCTGCAATGGTGGCGAGATGCGCTTCTCTCCGCCGCGCCGAGCGGCCATCCCGTGGCCGATGCCGTTCTGGATTTGAAGCGCAGGCGTTCGCTCAGAGCCGATCTGCTCGAAGCGCCGCTCGAAGGGACCTCCCGCGAGCTTTACGAGGATGGCATCCGTGATGCGCGCGAGCTTGCGCTCTACGCCGATGAGGCAGAAGGGGCGGCCCTCCGTCTCGGTCTCGCTGTGCTGGGAGGTGAGGGCGACCGTGACGCTGAGCAGCTCATCGAACCCGCAGGACGTGCCCTCGCACTGACGCGGCTTGCCCTCACCTTGCCACAGCATCTTGCGTCGGGTCGTCGGGTGCTGCCGGCCGACTACGCGGGGACATCTCGCGATCCGCGGGGGCTCGGTCCGGCGGAGGCACGCGAGGCTACGCGGGCTCTGCTCGCGCGACTCGGAGAGGATGCCGGGCAGGCGCTGGCCGCGTTTCGGCGTGGGCAGGCCGGGGTGGAAAAGGGGCTGTTCACGGCCTTTCTGCCGCTGTCCCTCGTTGCGCCCTATTTGAAGTCTGTGCTCGCCCCTGGGCGCGATGTTCTGGCCGACGTGGCGGACATTTCGCCGCTTTCACGCGTCATGAGACTGTGGTTCGCTCACTGGCGCGGCCGGATCTAGAGGCTGGGGCGCGCGCCGGAATATCGGGATCGACATCAGGCATGCTTCGACCGCTCGTTTGCACCGCTGCCGTCGCCGTCCTCTGGGCTGGTCTCGCCGCGGCGCAGCCGGCGGACGTGCCCGCAACCGCGCCGGTCGAGCCGACGATCGAGTCCCTCATCGGTCCTGACGCGAGCGAGCTCGCGCAACCCGAGGTCAGCGCGCCCACCAATCCGGTACCGCCGCGCGCGCCGTCGATCGGCGATGCGCTCGATCCGCTGCTGGCGCCGCCGTCGCATGTACGCCAGCCCGATGATTTGCCGTTCGGGCCGCCGCCGCAACCGACGACCGTCGAGATCGACTGGCGGGTGGAGAACCCGTTCCGCTTCTTCGCCGACCCGAAGGACACCGAAGTGCATCGGGCGACGTACCTTGAGCTCAGTCCCGAGCAGCGTGACGTGGCGCCGGTACTTGCCGCCGAGCACGCGCTGTCGCGGCGTCACGAGGACGGCTGGGCAGAGACGATGTACCGGAAGGCGTGTTGGGCGTCGTCGCGCAACCGGCACGTCTGCCCGGACAAGGGCGACTACATCAATCCCGAGCGCCATCGTGTGGTCGTGACGCTCAAGGGCATGCCGGAGCCGAATGTCGAATGCCGTTGGGTAACGTCGGAGCTCAGCGCCGGTCCTGGTCAAAGTGCGGGACCGGAGAGTTTCGTCACGCGCCCGTGCGGCGAGCCGATGGTGTTTGCGGCACCTTATCCGAATGGGCTCGCCGTGCGCGTCGACATCGGCGGCATCGCGGTCGCGTCCACCGAGATCAAGGTCACCGATATTTTTGTCGTCGGCATCGGCGACAGCTTCGGGTCTGGCGAGGGAAATCCGGATGTGCCGGTGCGTTTCTCGCCCGAGCGCACGATCTCGTACGGCAAGGGTAGCGGGCCGGACGACATGACCGGCTATCCCGCGCGCGTCGGCGCGTGGAAGAAAGTCGGAGACGACACGTTCATCGAGGGCAATGCACGCTGGCTCGATCAGGCTTGCCACCGCTCGCTCTATTCGCACCAGTTGAGGGCGGCGCTCGAGCTTGCGGTCGAGGATCCGCACCGGGCGGTGACGTACGCAGGCTTCGCCTGCTCCGGTGCGGAGGTCACGTGGGGTCTTTTCCTTCGCTACAAGGGCAACGAATGGGTGCCGAATCCGCCGGATCTCTCGCAGGTCTCGGCGGCGGCGGACGCGCAGTGTGGCAAGGGCGATGCGCCCAAGATCGATATGCCCGAGGCCTACCACATGCACGGGATCATTCCCGAGCTGCAGGGCGGCCTCACGCTTTCCAAGTGCCCCTATGAGAAGGCCCGCAAGATCGATCTCGTGCTGTTGTCGGTCGGCGGCAACGACATCGGTTTTGCGCGTCTCGTCGCCAACGCGGTGCTCTCGGACGAGTCCCTTGTGCGCAGCCTCGGCGGCTGGTTCGGGCAGGTGCACGGCAACAAGGAGAGCCAGGAGCTGCTGACGCGCCTCGATCAGCGCTACAAGGCCATGAACCGCGCGGTTCACGGCATCCTGCACGTGCCATGGGACGAGAGCGACCGCGTGATCCTGACGGCGTATCCTCCATTCGCGCTGCTCGACGATGCCGGGAACATGTGCCGCGACGGGTCGGTGGGCATGGAGGTGTTCAGCGAGTTCAAGATCACGCAGAAGGCGGCGCTCTCCTCGTCATGGCTCGCCGACAAGCTCGATCAGGTCATGGAGAAGAGCGCGGGCGCGCACGGCTGGAGCTATGCCGACGCGCACCGCAAGACGTTCGTCGGGCGCGGCCTTTGCGCCGGGCATACGAGCGGGCTCGGTCCGCTGGTCGACGATCTCAGATTGCCGCGCCGGCACGGCGGCGTCTGGCAGCCCTACAACCCGGTGCACTACCAGCCGTATGCGGCAAGGCTCCGCTGGTTCCGGACGCCGAACGACGCGTTCCTCACCGGCAATTTCCACGCGGCCGGGTCCGTGCTCCAGAACGTGCTCAAGCTGCAGAGCTTCTCCTGGTTCCAGGTTCTCCTGGCGGCGACCTACGGCGGCGCGTTCCATCCCACGGCCGAGGGACAGGCGGCGATGGCGGATGCGGTGGTGGCCAAGGCGCGCGCCGTGCTCGCGCGCCATGGGCAGCAGTCTGCAGCGGCCGCGTCGTCCGCGCCGGGCGATATTCCGTAGCTACTCCGCAGCCTCGCTGCCGAACTGAAGCTCGGAGAGGCGGGCGTAGAGGCCGCTCTTCTTGATGAGCTCGGCATGTGTGCCGCTTTCGACAATGCGGCCCTTGTCGAGCACGAGAATGCGATCCGCGCTCTGCACCGTCGAAAGGCGATGGGCGACGACGATGGTGGTGCGCCCTTTCGTCAACGTTTCGAGGGCGCGCTGGACGGCGATCTCGTTCTCGGTGTCGAGGGCGCTTGTCGCCTCGTCGAGCAGCAGGACGGGAGCGTTCTTCAGGATGGCCCGGGCAATCGCGATGCGCTGGCGCTGGCCGCCCGAGAGCGAGACGCCGCGCTCGCCGAGCCGCGTATCGTAACCGTGCGGCAGGGCCCGGATGAAGCCGTCGGCCTGCGCTGCCGTTGCGGCGTGGATCACATCGTCCTCGGTGGCGTTCGGCGTGCCGTAGCGGATGTTCTCGGCGACGGTGTCGGCAAACAGCGCGACCTCCTGGGGCACGAGGGCCGTGATGCTGCGGAGGTCGTCGAGCGCGAAAGACGCAATGTCGATGCCGTCGATCAGCACTTGGCCGCTGGTCGGGTCGTAGAAGCGCAGAAGCAAGTTCAGCACGGTCGATTTGCCGGCGCCGGACGGGCCGACCAGCGCGACGCGTTCGCCCGGCGCAATGTGGAATGAGACGCCCTCGAGGGCGGGAACACCGGCGCGACCGGTATATCCGAAGCGGACGGCGCGGAACTCGATCTCGCCCTTGACCGGTACGGGCAGCGGAACCGGTTTCGCGGGCGACTTGATCTCTGGCTCGATGGTCAGGAACTCGGTGATCCGCTCGGCGGCGCCGGCAGCCTGCGTGGTCTCGCCCCAGACCTCCGACAGCTCGCCGAGGGCGCCTGCTGCAAACAGGGCGTAGATCACGAACTGGCTCAGCCGTCCGCCTGTGATCTCGCCGCTGATTACCGCGGAGGAGCCATACCACAGCACGCCGACGATGCTCGAGACAACGAGCAGGATGACGAGGCCAGTAAGCCCGGCGCGCGCGACGAGACGGCTGCGGGCGGCGTTGAAGGCGCGCTCGACGGCCTTGGCGAAGCGGTTTGCTACCGCGCTCTCATGCCCGAACGCCTGCATGGTGCGCACGGCGGCGAGGTTCTCGGCGGCGTAGGCAGAGGCCTCGGCCAGCGTATCCTGCGCGTGGCGTGACAGACGGCGCACCGAGCGGCCGTAACCAATCAGCGGCAGCACGATGACGGGGATAGCGATCAACACCAGCAACGAGAGGCTGGGGCTCGTGACGATCATCATCGCGAGCGCGCCGATGAGCATGATGGCGTTCCGCAGCGCCTGCGAGATAGCGGATCCGGCGACAGCCTTGATCTGCGTCGTGTCGGCGGTCAGGCGACTCATCACCTCGCCGGAATGGGTCTTTTCATAGAAGTCGGGGCCGAGGCGCGTCAGGTGCGCGAAGACGTCGGCGCGCAAATCCGCGACAACGCGCTCGCCGATCCAGTTGACGAGGTAGAAGCGCGATGCACTCGCCACTGCAAGCACCAAGCCGATGACGATCATCATCATGAAGTACTGATCGATCATCGTCGCGTCGTGGGCGCCGAAGCCGTGATCGATCATGCGGCGCACGGCCATCGGGATCGCAAGCATGGCCATGGCGGAGACGACAAGCGCCACGGCGGCGGCGGCAAGTTGAGCAGGGTGGCGGACGAGATAAGGCTTGATGGCCAGAAGGGGACGCAGGGACGGACGGGGCGCAGCCGGCTCCTCGTCCGACACACGCGAGCCGGCCTCGGCGGCGACCGTGCGGATGTGGGGATGATCCTTCGGGCTCACGTCTCGGACTTTCGCATTGGGCGTTTTCCCCAGAACGCGTTGGCGCTTCTTTCGCTTGCGTTTTTCGGGGACCATGCTCGACATGGGCGCCCGGCGTCAACGCCAACCGGCAGCGTGGCGCGGAATGCCGCGCCGGGGAAGCGTTAATCGCATGCAGCAGACCTTTGGAGCCCCTAAACCCCTTTCCGGGGCTCGGTTTTTCGATGCTTGTGCAGCCCGGGCATCTCGACTATAGAAGCGCATCCAGAAATTCGGGGTCGTGCCGTCGGGCATCCCGCCGCTTTTGGTGCGCTGCGCCATGTCCTTGCGCGGGTTTGCACTCCGGCCCCATTTGCAACGAGCACCGGCTATGAAGAAAGATCCCGACCTGCATCCCGATTATCACCAGATCACGGTCAAGATGACCGACGGGACCGAGTTCGTCACCTATTCCACCTACGGCAAGGAAGGCGACGAGCTGCATCTCGATATCGATCCCAGCTCGCACCCGGCCTGGACCGGCGGCGACCAGCGCCTCATGGACCGCGGCGGCCGCCTGTCGCGCTTCAAGAAGAAGTTCGAAGGCTTCCTCAAGTAAGCCTGCGCTGTTTCATCGGCATACGAAAAGGCCCGGCATCGACCGGGCCTTTTTCTTTATGCGTTGAAGGACAGCGTTTAGCGAATGGCGGCGCGGCGGAGGCCGGTCGCAAATGCCAGCTCGAGCGCGTTGATCTGTGTCGCCACGGGATTGCTCGGCGTGTCCTCGTCGGCAACGCCATCCGAGGAAACCATGGCGCGATCGAGCTGGACGATGCGGTCATGCAACTGGAAGCTCGCGTCGATCAGATCGCGCAGTCCCTTGGGCAGGTCAGCGAACCCTTTGGTGTGGGCGGGGCGGCCGAGCGTCTGCAACTTGACGCGGGCGCGTTTGGTCTCGGCTTCCTCGCGGGTGATCTCGCCCTCCTTCAGGGCGCGGCGGATCAAGAGCCAGGAGGCCAGCTCGAGCAGACGTGTCGTGAGGCGCATGCTCTCGGTGGCGTAAAGGACCGTGACCTGACCCGGGAGCCCCTTGCTCTCGCGGCGGCCTTCGCCGTCGAGATAGGCGGCCGAGCGTTCCACCAGGGCCATGCCCTCGGAGAAAACGCGATCGAATTGCTCAGAGGCTTGGAAACGCTCTCCGAAGGAAACCGTCTCGCCTTTGGCTGCAAACAGATTTTCTACGCTGGAACCGTTGCTCATGACACGCTTTGACACACACACCTACTGTTTTGTCACCTTACCATTCCCGGATCGTAAGAGGCCAGAGTTAACAGAATTGGCCAAGAAGGAGACAATCCAAAGGAACGATCTTGTTTTTTGATCCTTGCAAGAGCCGCGCCGAAAAAAATGAGCCGCCTCGCGGCGGCTCAGAAGTCAACAGGGAGGCGTCAAACAGGGTGGCTAGGCACCACCCCAAGGATCCAGATGTCTGGATGAGGAGAAGACTACGCCCCGATCCCTAACGAAGGCTTAACGATTGCCTATTTCGAGTCGATTTTGCGTTCACGAATGCGGGACGGCTTAGCGTAAATGCGCTGGTTCATCGCAGGACATAGAAAGCGCCTCGTTTACGCGGGCGTTTCAACGCGCGAGGCGAGCACTTTGTCGATGCGGTGGCCGTCGAGATCGACGACCTCGAAGCGCCAATTGTCCGTCTCGATGATCTCGCCGGTCTTCGGGATGTGCTGCAGGTGAGATAATACGAACCCGGCGACGGTGGCGTAGCTGCGCTTCGGCGGCAGAGTGAGCCCGAGCTGGGCGGCCATCTCGTCTACCGGCATGGAGCCCGCGAGCAGCCACGATCCGTTGGCGCGCTGGACCGCGTTGGGCTCCTCGCCCTCCGATTTGAACGCGCCGACGATGGCTTCGAGCACGTCGGCTGGCGTTACGAGGCCTTCGAAGTGGCCGTACTCGTCGTGGATCAGCGCGACGGGGACGTCGGCCTCGCGCAGGACACTCAGTGCGTCGAGGGCGTCCATGGTCTCCGGAATGATCGGAACCTTGTGCACCCGGCTGCGGATATCGAGGGGGGCACCGGCTAGAATGGCGGCCAGCAGCTCGCGGGCGCGGACAACTCCGACGAGCGTATCGATGTCGCCTTCGCCGATGGGGATCAGCGAATGCGGGGTCTCGATCAACTGCTGCTTGATCTCCTCCTCGGAGGTCGCGATGTCGATCCAATCGACGTCGGTGCGCGGGGTCATGAGGCCGACGACCGTGCGATCGGCAAGGCGCATGACACCGGAGATCATCTCGCGCTCGGGCGTCTCGAGCACGCCCGCCGCCTCAGCTTCCGAGATCAGGATGGCGATCTCCTCGTCCGAGACCTGGCTTTCGCTGGTCTCGGCTTGTCCGAGCAGCCGGAATACGAGGCGCGTCGAAGCGTCGAGCAGCCAGACCGCCGGGCGGGCGATGCGGGAAAACGCCGTCATCGCCGGGGCGACCATGCAGGCGATGCTGTCCGCATTGCGCAGGGCAAGGTTCTTCGGAACGAGCTCGCCGACGATGACGGAGAGATATGTGATGATGGCGATAACGGAGCCGTAGCCGAGCGCCGCGGCGGCTGCCTCGGAGAGCCCCATGTCGCGGAGGGCGGCATAGGCGTACTCGCCGAAGGTCTCGCCCGAGTAGACACCGTTGATGATGCCGATCAGCGTAATGCCGATCTGCACCGCGGATAGGAACTTGCCTGGGTCTCCGGAGAGTGCGAGGGCGCTTTCCGCGCCTCTCTTGCCGCTGGCGGCGAGCGCCTTAAGACGGGGCTGGCGGGCTGAGACGACGGCCAGCTCGGATAGTGCAAACAGGCCATTCAGCAGAATGAGGCCCAGAACAATGAGAACTTCTATCAAGGTTTTTGCGGCCGACTTGATCGGTTGTGCTTGAGAGAAGCACGCCTGCGTCGAAGCCACTCCATGTTGCGAAGGCGCCGATGCTAGCCCGCCGGCGGTCTATGGGTCAAATACGCGGAAACCCGGAGGTTTTTTTGGGGGGCGGATGTCGATGGTCCGTCAAACGCCGGGCTTTTTGAACAAGGCTGCTGCTGCGCTTTCGTGGGCGCGCTTCCTGGCGAGCTCCGCCTTCACGCGCTCGATCTCGGCCGCAAATGCTTCGATGCGTTGCTCGAGCTCGGCGACGGAAAGCGTCTCGAGATTGTCGCCGATGCTTGCGGTTTTCGGCGGCGTTGGCTTTGCGTCATCCCAATCCATGGCGCGCTCCCGTCATATGTTCTCGTTGTCTGGCGGAGCGTGACACTTTCGCCCGTTCGTCTCAAGCGGGGCGGGTTGTCGGATGTGCTCCCGGCGGGTATTCAGCGACGACGATGCATTCGTCCGAGGAGCCTCCGATGCCGACCCTGCCCGAAGCCATGACCGCAATTGCCATTCAGGGCAAAGGCGGGCCGGAGGTGCTGGTCGCGGAGCAGCGGGCGCTGCCGGTGCCAAGTGCGGAGCAAGTCCTGATCAAAGTCGCCGCGGCCGGTGTCAACCGCCCCGATGTCCTGCAACGCAAAGGTCTCTATCCGGCGCCCAAGGGACATTCGGAGCTGCCGGGGCTCGAGGTGGCGGGCACGATTGCGGCGCTGGGTGAGGGTGCGTCCCGGTTCAAGGTTGGCGATCCTGTCATGGCGCTGCTCAACGGCGGCGGATATGCGGAATACGCGCTAGCGGAGGAGGCGGCGACGCTGCCCATTCCGGAGGGCGTATCGATGACCGAAGCGGCCGCCATTCCCGAGACGTTCTTCACCGTCTGGCACAACGTGTTCGAGCGCGGTGCGTTGAAGAGCGGCGAGTGGTTCCTCGTGCACGGCGGCACGAGTGGCATCGGCGTGACGGCGATCCAGCTTGCGCGTGCGCTCGGGGCCAAGGTCATCGCCACCGCAGGCTCGTCGCAGAAATGCGAGGCGTGTCTGGCACTCGGGGCGCATCGCGCCGTCGATTACGGGGTTGAAGACTTCGTCGAGGCCGTGAAAACCGAGACGGACGGGCGCGGTGTCGATGTGATCCTCGACATGGTCGGCGGCGATTACGTCGACCGCAATATCCGCTCGCTCGCCGATGACGGGCGCCTCGTCAACATCGGCTATCAGGCCGGCTCCAAGGTAACGGTCGACATGATGCGCGTGATGCTGAAGCGGCTGACGCTCACCGGCTCGACGTTGCGCATCCGGCCGACAGCGGTCAAGGGCGCGATTGCGCGTGCCGTCGAGCTCCATGCGTTGCCGCTGGTTGAGAGCGGCAAGGTCAGGATCGTGATCGACAGCACGTTTCCGCTCGCGCGCGCGGCGGAAGCGCACGCGCGCATGGAGACGAGCCAACACATCGGCAAGATCGTGCTTACGGTGGCGTGACGATCACCACGCGAGCGCGGGCATCGCGGCGATGGGGCGCACCTCGCGCGAGGGAAACAGGTCGGTAAGCGTCTCGCTCGATAGCCCACCGGGGGCGTGCACGCCGCTGGCTATGAAGACGCTGTCGAGACCTGCGGCCGCTGCGCCCTGGATGTCGGTGCGCAGGCCGTCGCCGATGCAGAGCACGCGCTCTTTCGGGACCGGCTTCTCCTTGAGCTTCGCGATCATGGCGAAGGCCATGTCGTAGATCGGCAGGTATGGCTTTCCGGCGTAGGCGACGCTCGCTCCCTTGGCGGCGTACTCGGTCGCGAGCGCGCCCGCGCAATAGATGATCCGGTCGCCGCGCTCGACGGTGAGGTCGGGGTTGGCGCAGATCATCGGCAGATTGCGTGCCGCCAGCTCCGCGAGCAGATCGGCGTAGTCGGCGGGCGTCTCGATCTCGTCGTCGAAGAGGCCGGTGCAGGAGACGGCGTCGGCATCTCCCGGCTCCGCGAGCGTGACGCCGAGATCGTCGTAAAGCGACAAGTCGCGTTCGGGACCGAGGTGGAACACGCGCTTGCCGGCGTAGGCGCCGACGAGGGCGCGCGCGGCGTCGCCCGAGGTCAGGACCGCGTCCCAGGCAAAGCGCGGCACGCCGATGCGGTCGAGCTGGGCGACGACGCTCGGCGCGGGGCGCGGGGCGTTCGACAGAAGAATGACGGTGCCGCCCGCAAGGCGGAACTTGGTAGCCGCTTCGCAGGCCGGCGCGAACGGCGTCACGCCGTTGTGGATCACGCCCCAGACGTCCGTCAGCCACACGTCGCGCGCCGGCGCGAGGCCGGCGATCGAGGTGAGGATGGGGATCGGCTCAAGTGCTGGGGACGGTTCCATGCGAGCCATGCCTAGCGGCTCGACGGCCGCCCGGCAAGCGCTGCCGGATCAGCCGGGCTGCGGCGTTCAGACCGCGACCCGCTGTCCCTGGGTGGCCATGGCGCCCCGGCTCCGGTCGTTCGCCACGTCGGCCCGCACAGGGCGCGCGCCGCCGAACAACTGGCCCTGGCCGAGCAGCACGCCGAAGCCGAACACGCGGGCCAGAAGCGCGTCGTCGTCGATGCGCTCGACCACCAGCGTCAGGCCATGCTTGGCGAGATGGCGGCAGACGTCGCTCGACGGGAGATGGCCGCTCGGCGCGCGCAGGCCTTCCAGGAACACGGAGGCGTCGAGCTTGGCGAACACGAAGCCCTGCTCGGCCAATGCCTCGAAGTCCATGTCGAGGTCGGTGAGATGCGTGATCGCAAAGCGGAAGCCGAGCGCGCGCATGTCGGCGAGCGAATCCCATTCCGGCGTCGAGAAGCCGCGGATGTCCGTCTGCGTGAACGAGAGCACGAGCTGGGAAGCCAGACTCGTCCGCAGGTGCAGCGTCTCGGCCAGCTCGCCCAGGAAGTGCTCGTCGGCGACGGATTCGCCGCTGAAGGCCGAGAACACCGAGCCGCCTTTGCCGCGGTCCTCGAGGCGGCGTGCAACGGCCGCCGTGCGCGCCACGCGCACGCCGTCGAACAGGGGCAGCAGCCCGGTGCCGCGCAGGTCGGGACCGTCGTGCGTCACCTCGAGCGGGTTTCCGTCGGCGTCGCGCAAGCGCACGCTCACCTCGTAGTGGCGCGTCTGCTGGTCCTCGAGGCCGAGGATCGGCTCGAGCGCAACCTCAATGCGGCCGGCGGAAATGGCATCGGCCATGAGGCGGGCCCGTGCGTCGGAGGGAGAGGCCGGCCGTGTCGATGCCTGCCGTACGAAAGGCGGCAGCGGCGGTGGCTGGGGTGCCGCGGCTTGCGGTGCCGGTGCGGGAGGCGCGTCCTTGCCGGCGGCTGGTGCGCGCATTGCGCCCGCCGTCATGCGCAGGGCCTCGATCGAGCGCTCAATGGAGGCGTCCGGATCGACAGGTGCGTGCGCCTGCGGGGGAAGCGGCGGCGGAACCGCGCTCGCGCCCACGGGCGCGCGCGGCATCGGCGGGGCCTCCTTGGCGGGCTTGCCTTGGGCACGGCTCTGCTCGGCGGCGTTGACCTCCTCGAGGAGCCGCTTGATGGCGTCCTGGATCACCTCGACGTCGGCCTGGCGCGGCGCCGAGGACTTCGGCGCAGTGGTGTGCGCGGCGGCAGGATCGGGCAGCTTCGGCTCCGGGGCCTGCGCAGGAGCGTGGCCTTTCACAAACGGGGGAAGCTTTGGCCCGGCCGGAGTTGGCCGAAAGGACCACATGTCCTGAAGATCATCCTGTCCGGCGCCAGCCGAGGCCGGTGCCGGAGGGATCGGCGGCAGCGGAGGCGGACCGGCGGTGCGATCGACCGGGCGCTGCGGCGGGGCGTGCGGCACGGGCGGGACGGCGGCGGTCGGCGCTGCAAGCAGGCCGCGGGCCTTGGCGCTGAACGGCGGGGCCGGGGGCGGAGGCTGGCTCGGCCGCGCGCCGGCCTGCGGCAGTGTCGGCGCGCCGGGGACAGGCGCCTGCGCCGTGCCGCTTGCGCGCGGCATGGGGATGGTCGGCGGCACTTTGCGGGCGGTGTCGAGGGAGCGGCGCATGCGATCGGCGCGCAGGTCTTGTCCGGCGGGTTTGAGCTCGCCGCGGTTCTTGCGCCACAGGAAGGCATGGACGGCAAGCAGCAGCAGGTAGGCGGACAGGCCCGCGGTTGCCGCGACCGGTCCCGGCATCCCTGCGTGCTGATACAGAGCAACCGCCGAGGCGCCGGCAACAAAGCCCATGGCCACCACGACAACGGTCTGTGAGGTCGTCTGATTTCGCGTCATTATCTGCTCTTCCCCCAAGTACTTCCGCAGACGCGGCATCCGACTCCGGATGCGAATCGCTAGGTTGAGAGTCCGTCCGATCCCCTGGCAAGGCAATGTGAGCAAGCTGTGGTATCACCAGCATTTCGCGAGGCGGCGTGACGCCTTAGGCCAAGCGTGGCGCGGATGCACCGATGGGACGTGTCCGGCATGCACCGATATTCTCAGATATTCCCGGGGGAGAATCGCAAATCAGCCATTGGGCAGCCTAGCGGCTACCCGAATCGGAGCGCCGTTTAGAGGTCATTAGGCGAATCGGCGTGGTATCGTCCCGTCCGGGCCGCCTCACTCTGTCCGGCGTATGAAGGAGCCCCCGATGTTGATGAGCGTGATTGCGCGCGAGTGCAGTGCTGTGTCCATGCCCGAGCTTTCGGGCGCCCGTGTCCTCATTACCGGGCTTTCCTCAGCGGCGGGCTTCGATATTGCCCGCGCCTTCGCCGATCATGGCGCTCGTCTCATCCTTCAGTCGCCGGAAGACGGTCCCGAAATGACGGAACTCGTCGCCGTGCTGGCCGAGAACGCGCCCGAGATCTGCCATTTCAATACGCCGCTCGAAAACGCCGCCGATGCGGCGCGTCTGGTGCAGGCGGCCGTGCAGCATTTCGGCGGCATCGATGCCGTCGTCAATCTGGTGCCGGTTGCGGCGTGTGCCGTGCAATCGCTGGAGACGCCCGAGGATGTGGAGGGCTTGATCTCGGACGCGCTCAGCGTCGCGCTCTGCGTTACCGAGACGGCCGCCAACCGCATGCGGCTGGTCTGGAACGAGGGATCGATCCTCAACGTGGTGCGTGTTCAGAATCGGACCGGCGGGCGCGCCATGATGCTTGCCGACATGCTGCGCGTGGAGCTTTCTCATCTGACGCGCGGCCTTGCCCAGAAGTGGGCGGCCCACGGCATCCGGGTCAACGCCATCGCGCCGCCGTCGTCGATTGCGGCCATGGGGGGAGATGTACCGGCTTCGGATGCGGATCTGGCGGCGGTTGCGCTTCAGCTCGCGAGCGAGAAAGGCCGCAGCGTGTCCGGCCATGTGCTCGATGCGGCGGGTGCAGCCCGGCGCTGGTGCTGAGTCTGATGCCGATGCAGATTTGACTGCGCTGTCCCTTCTTCCCTTCCTACGCCATGGCCGAGCTCGCCCCGGCCATCCAAGGCCAGGTACGCAAACGTCGGAACACGTGGCCACTGGATGGCCACCTCAAGGGCGGCCATGACGTGGTGTGGGTGCGCGCGTGGCAGCTATCGTCTGCGGGTGCCGCACGGCGCTGGTGCTGAGCAGCCTGGAAGCAAGCCTGATTGCGCCTACTCTCACACCATGGCCGGGTCGAGCCCGGCCATGGCGTTGAGGAGAATGCAGGGCGGATAATACCCGTTACTCGGCGGGTGCGGTCGCAGAGGTGGCATCGGGCTCTTCGGCGGTGTGGTGGGCGGTGCCGATCAGGCTCAGCACGGTCGGCACGACGAAGAGCGTCAGAACCGTTCCAAGCGTCATGCCGCCGACAATGACCCAGCCGATCTGCTGGCGGCTCTCGGCGCCGGCTCCCATGGCGAGCGCAAGCGGCACTGCGCCGAGCACCATGGCGCCCGTCGTCATGAGGATGGGGCGCAGGCGCAGGCTCGCGGCCTCGATCACCGCGTCCATGCGCTTCCTGCCTTGGGCTTCGAGCTGGTTGGCGAACTCGACGATCAGAATGCCGTGCTTGGTGATCAGGCCCACGAGCGTCACGAGGCCTATCTGTGAGTAGACGTTCAACGATCCGCCGACGAGGTAGAGCATGCCGAGCGCGCCGCACATGGAGAGCGGAACCGTCAAGAGGATGATCAGCGGGTCGCGGAAGCTCTCGAACTGGGCTGCCAGCACGAGATAAATGAAGGCGAGGGCCAGTACGAAGACCAGCGCGAGGCTCTGACTCGAGGCGCGGTAGTCGCGGCTCTGGCCGTTGACGTCCGTCTGCACCGTGTTGGGCAGCACCTCGTCCGCGACGCGTTCCAGATGATCGAGAACCTCGCCGAGCGCATAGCCCGGCGCGATGTTGGCGGACAGCGTCACTGAGCGGAGCTGGTTGAAGCGCCTCAGCTCCTTGGGCGCGACGCTCTCCACGACGCGGACGATGTTGGAGAGCTGGATCATCTCTCCGGTTGGCGAGCGCAGGAAAATGGTATCAAGGGCGGCGGGCGTGGAGCGGTCCGGAATGTCGAGCTGCACCATCACGTCGTACTGCTCGCCGTTCATCTCGAAGCGCGTGACCTGCCGGCCGCCGAGCAGCGTCTCGAGCGTGCGGCCGACGACGTTCACGTCGAGGCGCAGATCCGAGACCTTGGCGCGATCCATCTCGATGCGGAACTCGGGGGTGTTGAGCTTGAGGTCCGTCTCCTCGCTTTCGAGGCCACCGTAGTCCTTCAGCGCACCGAGCAGCTTGTCCGACATGGCCTGCAAGTCCTCGTAGCTGCCAGATGTTTGCAGCACGAACTCTACCGGGCGCGCGTTTCCGCGCTGGCCGAAGGCACCGGGGTTTTGGACGTAGGTCTGGGCGCCGGCGATGCGGCGAACCTTCGGCGTCAGCTCGCGAGTGAGCTGCTGCTGCGTGCGCTCGCGCTCGCTCCAATCCTTGAGCGGCGCGAAGATCAGGAAGCGCGAGACCTCCGGTGTCCCGTTGATGACAAGGCGCGACTTCACCTCCGGGATGTCGGCGAGGAATTTGTCGGCTTCGGCGCTGTAGCGGCTGACGAATGCGAGGGTCGCTCCTTCGGGGCCAGTGCCGCGGATGCGGATGACGCCGCGGTCCTCCACTGGCGCGAGCTCCGATTTGAGGTTGACGAAGAAGTAGTAGCTCGAGCCGGCGACGGCCGCCGCGAGCAGGAGCACCACCGTTCTGTGGGCGAGCGTAGCCTTCAGGGCGCGGCGGTAACTGTTTTCGAGGCTGGTGAGCAGATGCTCGATGGCAAGGAAGAAGCGTCCGGGATTAGGGTCGTGACGCAGCAGGCGCGAGCACATCATCGGTGTTAGTGTCAGCGCGACGAAGCCCGAGATGATGACGGCGCCGGCGAGCGTCAACGCGAACTCGAGGAAGAGGCGACCTGTCTTGCCGGGTGCGAAGGCGATCGGCGCGTAGACTGCCGCGAGCGTCAGCGTCATGGCGACGACGGCAAAGCCGATCTCGCGCGTGCCCTTGATGGCGGCTTCGATCGGTTTCATCCCGCGCTCAATGTGGCGATAGATGTTCTCGAGCACGACGATGGCGTCGTCCACGACCAGGCCGATGGCAAGCACCATGGCAAGCAGCGTCAGCGTGTTCACGCTGAAACCGAAGATCAGCATCAGTGTGAAGGTTGCGATCAGAGAGATCGGAATGGTGACGATCGGAATCAGAGACGCGCGCAGGGAGCGCAGGAAGAAGATGATGACCAGGACCACGAGGGCAATCGCCTCGGCGATGGTGTGATAGACGGCCTCAATCGAGCGCTCGATGAAGATCGAATCGTCGTTGGCGACGTCCGCCTGCATGCCGTTAGGCATGGACTGGTTGATCCTCGGCAGAAGCTCGCGAACGCCCTTCGAGACATCGAGCGGATTGGCGACGGCCTGCTTGATGACGCCGACGGCGATGGCGGCCTTGCCACCGTAGCGGCTCTCGCGGCGCTCGTCGTAGGCGCCAAGCTCGACGCGTGCCACCTCGCCGAGCTTCACCTGGTGGTTACCCGAAAGCTTGATGACGATGTTGCGGAACTCCTCCGGCGTGACGAGGCCGGTGCGCGACAGTACGCTGAACTCGCGGTTCGTGCTCTCGATGCGGCCCGACGGCAACTCGACGTTCTGGGCCCGCAGCGCGTTCTCGATATCCTGGACGGTGAGCGCAAACGCGGCGAGGCGCTCGCGGTCGATCCAGATGCGCATGGCGTAGCGGCGCTCGCCGTAGATGGTGACGTCGGCCACGCCGTTGAGATTTTTCAACTGGTCGACGACGAAGCGGTCGATGTAGTCCGAGATCTCGAGCGGAGACAGTATCGGGCTCGTGAAGACCAGCATCATCACCGGCTGCGCGTCCGACTCGACCTTGGCGATGATCGGCTCGTCGATCTCGTCCGGAAGGCGACCGCGGACGCGCGAGACGCGGTCGCGCACGTCGCTTGCGGCGACGTCCTGATCGATCTCGGGGCGGAAGCGCACGTTGATGCGGCTTTCTTCCGAGCGGCTGAAGGACTCGAGCACGTCGATGCCGGAGATACCGGCGATCGATCCCTCAAGGATCTGCGTGACCTGCGTTTCGATGATCTTGGCCGACGCGCCGGGGTAGCGCGTCTGCACTGAGACGACCGGCTCATCGACGTTCGGGTATTCGCGCACGGTCAAGCGCGTGTAGGACACGACGCCGAGTAGCACGATGACGAGGCTCAGAACGGTGGCGAAAACCGGCCGGCGAATGCAGAGCTCGGACAGACCCATCAGGTCCCCCGTGCGCCAGGGTTGGAGCCGACCACGATCTCGACGGGGCTGCCGTTCTTGAGCTTCTGCTGGCCGGCAGTGACCACCATGGCGTCCTCCGAGAGTCCGTCGAGGACTTCGACCATGCCGTTGTTGCGGTTGCCGAGCTCGACCTTGACCTCGATTGCCTGACCGTTGCTCACCAGGTAGACGATCTTATCCTCGCCGCGCGGCACGATGGCGGCCTCGGGCACGACGAGCGCGTTGCGCTTTACCTGTCCCTTGACGCGGATGCGTGCGAACAGTCCAGGCCGCAGCACGAGGTCGGGGTTCTCAAGCCGCGCGCGGATATTGAGCGCGCGTCCGTTGATGTCGATGTGGGGATCGATGGCGTAGATTGTGCCGGTGAATGTCCGGCCGGGCAGCGCGTCGACGGCGATCTCGACTGTCTGTCCCGTCCGGACCTGCGCTAGGTACAGCTCGGGCAGCTTGAAGTCGATCTTGAGTGTGTCGATCTTTTCCAGATTGACGATGGCGTCTCCGGCTTCGACGTAGGCGCCGGGCGAAACCTTGCGGATGCCGGCAATGCCGTTGAACGGGGCGCGGATCGTATGCTTGTCGAGGCGGACCTTGGCTAGCTCGAGGGCGGCGCGGGTCGTCTCGGCGTTGGTCGAGGCTTCATCGCGGGCACGCTCCGTAACATTGCCGGACACGGCCAGCGAGTTGGCGCGGCCGAGATTGCCCTGCGCGAGATTGTAGCGCGCCTGCGCGTCGGCCACCTCGGCGTTGGCAAGGGCGCTGTCGAGCCGGACCATCACGTCGCCGGCTTTGACGGGAGCTCCCTCGGAGAGGGGGATCTCGGTGATGCGGCCTGCAATCTCGGATGTGATCTGAACGCTCTCGTCCGACTGCAGCGTGCCGATGGCGCGCAGGTCCTGGGTCGAGGTGGTGGCGATGGCGGCTGCGGCCTCCACAGCGATGCTGCGCGCGCTTTCATCTTGGGCGGGCGCGTCCTTCTTGTTCGCCGCGGCCTGGGTGGGTGTGCTGGCGGTTTCAGCGGCGGTATTTTCGAGCTTGGCGAGACCCCATCGGCCGTCCGTCGCGATATACGCCGCGCCGCCCGCGAGGGCGAGAAGAGCGCAGGCGATCCAGACTTTCCGCATGGGTACCTTCTCGGTCCGTTTACCAGAGCGATCGTGCGCGGCTTGCGATGGGTCGCAGAGGCGCACCTTCAGGTGCTGCCGCATTTCCATGGCCGCTCGCTGCTCCCAGCCAGCGAAACGGGCCAATCCTTGACGATCCGTCGAAATTTCAGCGCCGCGCCCGAAAATGCAGCGGGTTTCAACTTACGCCTGAAATATGGCAGGAGCTACAGCACAGATGGCTTGCGGTTAGCGCTTGTGTGCGGTGCGAACGAGATGGTTACGCGGCCGGCCGTGCGCGACTGCGCCGGTGGCGTGACGATTTTGCCGCTTGGCCGGACCTGCGCCGCAAAGGCTGCGAGGCGGTCTGGCTGGCCTTTGCAGGCGGCGCATCCTCGAGCCGTGTCCGGGCCGGCGGGGCGAGCTCGCTGACGGCGGGGTCCTGCCCATCGGACGTCGTCGGGCCGGGGATAGGGCCGTGGAAGGGCGTGACATCGCGCGAGGCCGTCTTGGCAAGGATTGGCTGCAACTCGGCGTCGATGGTCGCCAGCGGGACGGCGTGCGACTTGGCGATCAGGTGGACGACCTTGAACCCTTTCGCCTTGAGGCCGGCAAAGATCGTCGGCAGGGCCTTTGCCGTTGGCCGCTTCAGGTCGTGAAACAGCAGGATGCCACCCTTCTGCGCGACGGCGAGCTTCAGGGTCCGATCGGCGATGCGTTGCGGGCTGCCGATGAAGCTGTCGTTCGAGATGACGTCGACGGTGAAGCTCGCGATGCTGCGCGACTGCAGGTAGGTCAGAAGCTCATCGCTGTCGTTCAGACCCGGGAAGCGGAAGAAGGGTGCGATGTCGGTCGCGGCGGCGAGAGAGACAGCCGCGAAGCCGCGCTCGATCTCGTCCTTGGCCTTCTCTATGCCGAGGCGGCGCAGGTTGCTCGGATGCGACCAGGTGTGCGTGCCGACCGTGTGGCCGCGCGCAAGAACTTCCTTGGTCATGGCCGGATAGGAGAGCGCCATCTCGCCGACGGAGAAGAACGTGGCCTTGGTGCAGAACTGATCCAGCGTGTCTAGGATAGGTTTCGTCACCCAGGGCACGGGGCCGTCGTCGAAGGTCAGCACGACCTCGTTCTCGGCAAGGAAGCTCGCCTCCTTCTCGCGCTTGGTTGCCGAGCCGAAGATCGGGCCACCCGACGTATCGATCTCGATCACGCGGGAGACACCGAGCGCCTTGTCCGGATCCGGGCAGGCGACGGCAGCCGGGCTAGATGCGGTTGCGACCAGCGCTGCAATCGCTGCTGCGGCGGAGACTTTTCTCATCGGGCCCAAGCCAAATCCCCGCGTTCGATCCCGCCGACGATGCCGACTTGCGTTGCTATTGCTGCCGACTGTCGGTGATTTCGTCCCCATCAACAAGGCGCGGCGGGTCGTGCCGTCCGATTTTTCACGGCCGGCGCGGCTTTTGGGACTCGGTTCGGCAGGTCTTATGGATTTCCGAAGGACTTGATCTGCCAGGGATCGTTCGACGGATTGGCCCAGTCGATCGGTTTTGCCGGCTGCGCGCGGGTCTTACCGGTGCCCTTCGGCGCGGCGCTTGCAGGCGGGGTATCGGGTTCTGCTCCGGAGACCGGCCACGTGGCGGCGCGCTCGGCGAGAGGCGTATTGGCGGCCGCGACCGATTTGGCCTTCAGCGCCTTCTCGGCGATGGCGTCGTATTCGGGAAGCGTAACGGGTGCATCCTTCGCGACCATGTGCACGACCTTGAAGCCGCGCTTCTTAAGCTCGGCCAGCAGGCTCGATAGCGCGCCGGCCGTCGACGGCTGGATGTCGTGGAACAGCAGGATGCCCTTCTTCTCGTGCTCGAGCTGGGCGAGGACGTTGCGCAGCACGACGCCGGGGCTCCTGGTGCGGAAATCCTTCGAGTCCACGTGAATGCCGAAGATGCCGATGCTGCGACCTTGGATGTAGGCGCGCGTGGTTTTGCTGTGGCCGAGATACGGGAAGCGGAAGAACGGCGCGATCGGCGTTCCGGCGGCGGCGGCAACGGCTGAGAGGCCCAGCTCGAACTCGCGCTTCATGGCGGCCGAGCTGAGCGTCGTTAGGTTCTTGTGCGACCAGGTGTGGGTGCCGATCGTGTGGCCCCGGCGGGCGACTTCCTGAAGGGTTGCCGGGTCGGCGATGGCCATGCGGCCGACCGAGAAAAAGGTGGCTTTGACGCACTGCTCGTCGAGGGCATCGAGGATCGGCAGCGTGTAGCGGCGCATGGGGCCGTCGTCGAAGGTCAGTATGACCTCGCCGGGCTCGAGGAACTTCGGCTCGACCTTCACGTACTGATCGCCGAACTCGGGGCCTGACGACGTGTCGATCTCGACCACGCGCGAGACGCCGAGGACGTCGGACCGGCCGCTGCACGCGGAGCCGGACTTCAGCTCGGCCTCGACGCCGGCTGCGGGGCTCACCGTCAGTGCGCTCTCGCCTGGGCCTATGGTTGCTGACGGAGGGGCGGAGGTTTGGTCGCCAGCTCCCGTTTCCGCACGTGCTGCCTCAATCGTTGCCGCCGCGCCAACTAGCGCGATTGCACAGCCCAGGGCCAGCCCTATGCACCGACTGGCGCTCATCGAACGTCTCCTCTCGCGCCCTGCGGTCCGCCTTCGGCAGCCGGGCGCGCCTTCTTTGCTTTTCAAAGCTCGATATTGAAGCACGGTTCGTAAAAGAGTTTGTAACTAAAATGCAACCGCGTTTGCGGGCCGTCTTTTTTTACCGGAACGCAGTGTCGCGGATGTGACGGCTGTGCTAGGGCGTGGCCCCGAGGGGTGTTTCCGTTATGTCGTCGCGTGGGCTGCCATTGCGGCAGTATCCGGTCCGTTTTGTGCAGAGGCTTACGGTGTCTTGGAGCTTCGATGACAGGTCTTGACGAGCAGCCCGCGCCCCCGGAATCGGACGCCATCAGCGTGGCCGATCTCGTGCGCGATGTTGCGCTCGCGTTGCACGACGGCGACACCCGGAAGGCGGCCAACCTCGTCATTAACCTTCACCATCGCGACCTTGCCGACGTCATCGAGCTCCTGTCGCCCGAGCATCGCGTCGCGCTCATCCAGGCGTTGGGGCCGGCTTTCAACTACGAGGTGCTGTCGGAGATCGACGAGGCGGTCCGCGACCAGCTCTCCGAGGCGTTGCCCAACGAGTTGCTCGCCAAGGCCGTCACCGAGCTCGATACGGACGACGCCGCCTACCTGATCGAGAACCTCGAGGAGGAGGATCGCGAGGAGATCCTGGCGCAGCTCCCCAAGGGCGAGCGCGCCGCACTCGAGCGGCAGCTCGAGTATCCCGAGGAGTCCGCCGGTCGCCTCATGCAGAGCGACTTCGTGGCGGTCGCGCCCTACTGGACGGTCGGTCAGGTCATCGAGCATGCCCGCGAGACCGACGACCTGCCGGAGACGTTCTCCGAGATCTTCGTCGTCGATCCTGCGTTCCGCGTGATCGGTACCATCGAGCTGTCGCGCTTGCTTCGCACGAAAAGGGATGTGCCGGTGTCCGAGATCATGGACACCGACCTCGATACGGTCCTTGCGACCGCGGACCAGGAGGAGGTCGCGCGCCAGTTCGAACGCTACGACCTCATGAGTGCGCCGGTCATCGACGAAAACGGCAAGCTGGTCGGCGTGATCACGGTGGACGACATCGTCGAGGTCATTCAGGACGAGGCCGACGAGGACATGCTCGCGCTCGGCGGCGTCGGCGACGAGAGCATTGGCGGTACGGTGGTGCAGACGGCGAAAAGCCGCGTGCCATGGCTGATCGTCAACCTCGGCACGGCGGTCCTGGCGTCGTTCGTCATCAAGTTGTTCGATGCGACCATCGAGCAGATGGTGGCGCTCGCCGTGCTGATGCCGGTGGTTGCCTCAATGGGCGGCAACGCGGGTACGCAGACCATGACCGTGACGGTGCGTGCGCTTGCGACCAACAAGCTCGGCGCAGCCAACGCGCCGCGGATCATCACGCGTGAGACGCTGGTGGGCCTGCTCAACGGACTCGTTCTTTCGATCCTGATGGGAACCATCGTTTTCCTGTGGTTCGGATCGAGCAAGCTCGGCGCCGTGATCGGGATGGCGATGGTGGTCAATCTGCTGGCCGCGGCGCTGGCGGGGATCCTCATTCCCCTGGCCCTCGACCGGCTCAAGCTCGACCCGGCGCCGGCCTCCGGTGTCTTCGTGACGATGGTGACGGATTGTGTGGGCTTTTTTGCCTTCCTGGGGCTCGCGTCGCTGTTCCTGCTTTAGCGTTTGACGCTTTGTGAAGCATAAATGACAGCGGCCGAAAGTTTGTTGCTTGCGGGCCTGCGTTCGAGCGTGGTTATCACCTGGAGAGAAACGTCCAACCCAAAAAGCGGCTGCCATGGACCAAGAAAAGCGCGTCAAGCATCTGCGCCAGATCCTGCTGTGGCCGGTCTATCTGTTGCCTTTGGACGAAGGGGCGCCACTTCAGGACCACTGGGAGCAACTCGAGAAGCCGGGCCCCGATAACCCTTGGCGCGAGGTGGACGACGAGTTCGGCGATCCGTGCGAGTTCCAGGCGCGCCACTACAACGAGTTCGTGACGTTCCTGCCCCCGGTGCAGCGCTTCCTGTACGGCCAGGGGCTCGGCCGCTCGGTGAGCAAGGTCTACGGCGAAAGCCCGATCCGCGTCATGCGCCGCACAGACATCGCCTCGGCGCGCGTGATCCTCGACAAAGGGGGTGAGCCGATCACGCTCAACATCGCGCATATCGATCTCTACTTCTTCTACGATATCGACATCGCCATTCTCGCGCTCGAGGTATGGACCGACGACCTTTCCCTTACGACGGCGCAGAGCCTCATGTTTCGTTTCGGCCGTGCGTATCCCGCCTACTGGGAGGTGCGCGACGGCCGCGGCGGCCATTGCCCGTGGAAGGTGGAGTGGCTAGGCCGCGACGGACAACTGCTCGTCCAGTCCGACTATGAGAACCGCGAGAAATTCCTGTCCTTCGTCTGCCGCCACCGCGCGCCGACGACGGCGGCGCACTGGGAATTCCTCATGGCGCCGATGGTGCTGCACCACGCGGATACGAAGGGCCTCGTGCGCTACCGGCAGCTCGAATACTACCGCATGCCCTATATGGCGTATCTGTCGCTCGACCGTGCGGAGACGCTGTCCCGGTCGGATTCGATCCGCCTTGCGCTCGGCAACGAGGCCGGCGAGAACTCGGCGCTCCCGTACTCGGACACGTATCTCTCGGATTTCGAGACGCGCTACTGCTACGACCGCAATTTCATGACGGGCGGCGGGGGAAAGGCGTCGAACGTGCGCTTCCATGCCTCGGGCGACACGCTGGTCGTCACGGGGGATGCCGACGACGACTTCTACGCCAATCTCGAGAGCGGCATCCTTTCGCGGTTCCGGCACCAGCACTTCCTGATGTTTCTCATCGCGCACTTCCAGAAGGCGGCGCTGCTCATGTTCTCCGACCGCCTCGTGGGCGCGGTCAGCCGGCTCGATATTACCGATGCGAAAGCCAACCGCGTGTTCCGTCGCGACATCCGCCATGCGCACGAGAACTTCCTGCGCTTTGCGCACCGCTACTGGTTCCACGACATCTCGCATCAGGCGCAGGTGCGCGAGCTGTTCGAGATGACACGCCGCCATCTGCAACTCGATTCCCTCTATTGCGAGGTGCGCGAGGAATTGCAGGACATGGGCAACTTCCTCGAAGTGGAGGCGATGCGGAAGCAGAACGACACCGTGGTGCGGCTGACGGTGGTCACGACCTTCGGTCTCGTCGGCACAGTGACGACAGGGTTCATCGGCATGAACCTGTTCGACTGGACGCAGCAGCCGACGTGGTGGCGCGTGGCGGCGTTTCTTGCCGTGTTCGTGCCGACGGCGTTCCTGACGCTCTACACGGTCGTCAAGTCGCGGCGGCTTTCGGATTTTCTCGATGCGCTTTCGGATGAGACCGTGAGCTGGGGGCGGCGCTGGCGAGCGCTCATGCGCGTCTGGTTCGGCAAGCGATCGATATAGGGGACATCTGCCTGAAGCGACTTGTGGTTGTTTCCGACCCTCGGCGCTTGGGCCGCCGCGTCAGCTCGTGGGCGCGTCGAGCTTGCGGGTCAGGTTCTCGAACTCGCGCCTCAGCTCCTCGTTCTTGAAGATCTGCTCGAAGGTCGGGGCTTCCAGCTTCTGGATCGCTTCGAACGAGGTCGAGCTGTCGCGCATCAGCTCGCGCAGCTCGAGGCTCGCCTCCACGGTGTCGAACGTGTTGTCGGCGATGCGCAGATCGTGCACGGCGCGCGTGCGGGCAGCCGCAATCTGCTCGCGCTGCTGGGCGAGGTAGCGACGATAGCCCTTGGCGGCCTCCTCGGCCAGCTTCTGGCTGTCGCGATTGGCTTCGAGCGCCCGTTGCTGATCGGGGCGGTTGTCGGCGCGCATCAGCTCGCGGGTCTTCGCCTTGGCAGACGCAACATCCTTCAGGATCGCGTCGAGCTTCGGCATGTACTGGGTGTCGATCTTGTTGATGGTCGAATCCTGGGCATGCACCAGCATCGCGAAGAGGGCGGCGTGCATGGCGAAGTATTTGCGCGCAGCGCCGGGGTTCTCGGCGGTCGCGGTCATGAGCTTGGCAAGCTGGCCGTCGATGAGCTTGGCGGCGTGGAAGGTTGCGACGAGCCGCACGAGGTCGCCCGAGAGCACGCCGTCGAGCAGGAGGTCGAGTTGATCGGGTGCGAGGTCGACGCCGCTCTTGATGAGTGCGTCCGCGATCTCCCCCTTGGCCACTTTGATGGCGGCCTCGTTGTCGGCGATGCGCTGCTTGTGGTCGGCGATCTTGCCGGCGAGGCTGTCGACCGTGTCGGTGAGGACGCCGGGGAGCATGGCGTCCTTGGGTGCCGTGATCTGCTTTTCCTTGAGGGTGACGATGTTCCCCTCGAGGTCGCGGATGTTGCGGCGATGCTGCTCGATACGCTTCTGCACCTCGACGACGGGGGCGTCGGTGACGATGCCGAGGGTTGCGTCGAGGAGCTTGCGGATGCGGTCCTCGCGGTCCTCGCGCGTCTCGGTCCAGAGCGGCGTGACGAGGAACTCGTCCTTGGCGGGGAGCTTCTTGGCCTCGGCGCGTTGCTCGGCGACGTCGTTTAGGATGCCGTCGATGGCGCTCATCAGCGCGCGGGCCTGCTCGTAGGAGGGATCGCCCGCACGCGGATCGGCGGGTGCAGCCTCGGCGGCGGGATCGCCGTTGCGGATGAGCTCGCCGATCTTGTCCGTGGCGGCGGATTGCGCCCAGGCGGGGCCAGCGAGCAACGCTCCCGCAGCCATAAAAGCGAGGATCTTCACAGGTGCAATCGGGCGAGCGGATGTCGTCAAGCGAGCCTCCTCGAACGGTCGCCATCAAGCGGCGCAATTCGGGCAAATCGATGTTGGGAGCACGTCGTGCCCGACCTGTAGAGGAGCTAGGTACCGGAAGCGGCTTGTGCAACTGCCGCCAGGAGCGCGGGCGTCACCTGGCGTGCGTCGGTCAGCACGGCCATGTGGGTTGCGGCGGGTGCGCCGCGCAGGCCCGGCAGCTTCGCCGGCTCGAGCGTTGTACCCGCCGGGGTGCTCTTGAGGGCGAGGCCGAGGCGCAACTCCTTGGCGCTGACGGCGAGCAGGGCGAAGTCTGCATCTCGTACGCGGAACACGAGGCAACCGTCACGCGGGAGAACGGCGGCCTCCGGCACGGCCTTGCGGATCTCGGCAAGCATGTACGTCGCGAGAGGGCGGTAGGCCTTGGCACGCGCGAGCAGAGCATCGATCGCGGCCTGGTCGGTGGGTGTGCTTGCCTGGGTCGGCGGTGGTGGTGCGCTGGGTGCTGCGACCGGCGGCGGCGCAGGTGCTGTAACGGGTGGCGGCGGCTGTGGTGGCGGTGTAGCGGCCGGATTGGGCATTTGCGCGGTCGGGACGACGACAAGGCGTGGTCTCGGCTGCGGGCGCGTCCGCTGACGCGGGCTTGCCGCGTCAGCGTAGATAGGACGCCCGCCGTTGTTATGAATACGCTCGAGCCAGGACGCCTTCGAGAACATGAATCCCTGGCGGCGCAGCCAGTCGATGATGTCGTTTCGTTGCGTCAGGCCTTCGGCGGCGATGGCGGCCATCCATTCGTCGAGCGCGCGGCCGGTGTCCGCTTTCAGCGTTTCGAGGAACTGGCGCTCCCGTTCGCCGTAGTCGATGCTCACAACCCGTCCCTCATCAGATCCAACGGCGTGTCTGCGCCTTGTAGGCGCGGTAGGCGTCGCCGAAGCGCGCTTCGAGGTGGCGTTCCTCGGGAAGCACGGCGAGCCAGGTGACGAGCGGAACGTATGGGATGGCGAGGATCGCGAACCAGATGTTGTGCGTGACCTCCGCGATACCAAGCAGCATCAGCACGTGGCCGATGTAGATCGGGTTGCGGCGGAAGCGGAACGGACCGTCGGTGACGAGAACGTCGGCGGCCTTGTCGGGCAGGATGGTGGTGCCGTGGCGGCGCAGCGTCCAGGCCGCCCAGGCGATGAGCGCGATGCCGGCGACGCCTAGGCTCAGGCCCGCGATGCGACCTATGAGGTCGTCCTGGCCCGGCCAGGAGAGCGGAACCGCATACCCTGCCGCGATGGTGGCGGCGACAATGGCGACCAGCAGAATAGGCGGCCAGGGCAAAGTCGCGGGCGGTGTGGTGTCGCCGGGGTTTCGGGTGCTCGTCATCGCTCGATCATCGCAGGGATTCGCGACTGGTGATAATCCGCTGCGGTGCGGCACGCAAATTTCTGTCCCTGCTGAGCCATACTTTTATCCGTAATAGGCATTACCAGCGCGCCGGGACCAAGTTCATATGCAGTTCATGCGGGGTTGCGTTATTTGCGTCTGGTGCTCAAGGAAGGAAAAATCATGACAACAAAATCGATGTTCGTGCTCGCTGCCGCCGCTGGTCTCGCCGTTCTTGCCGGTGTTCCCGGCGGGGTTTTCACGGAAGCTCAGGCCGCCACCTACGGCTGTTTCCGGGTGACCGCAAAGCATCTCAACATTCGCGCCCGCCCCTACAGCTCGGCCGAGGTGATCGGCGTCGCCCACCGCGGCGATATCCTCGAGAAGCGCAAGCTGTTCTGCACGCCGCGCGGCTTCTGGTGCGCGATCCGGAAGGGCTCGCTCGAAGGCTATGCGGATAAGGCCAACATGCGGAAGGTCGATTGCCAGTGACGGGCAGCACGGCGCACGCAATGCGCTTTCGTGCTTGAATAGCGCATGCCGTTTACGCTCGCGAAGATCTTAGCGCTGCTCGTGCAGCCGTCGTCGCTCGCTGTCCTTGCGATCCTCGCAGGGCTGTGGCTGACGCGGCGCGGGCGGGCGAGCCGGGCTGGGCGCCGCCTCGCTTGGGGCGGCGCGCTGGCGCTCGTCGTCGGCGGTCTCACGTCCGTCGGCAATCTGGTCGTGCTGCCGCTCGAGCAACGCTTCGCGTCGGTGCCGCCGCCTGCGCCGTCGGACCGGGTGGATGGGATCATCCTGCTCGGCGGTTTCGAGGACGGATGGGTGTCGTCACGGCGCAGCGGTCTCGGCGTCAACGAAGCGGCGGAACGCGTGACCGAGGGGCTGAGGCTCGCGCTTCGCCATCCCGAGGCGAAGGTCGTCTTTACCGGGGGCGTCGGCACGCTGCTCGCTCCCGGTGTCGAGGCGACCGGTCCGGTGGCGGACTTTCTTGCTGATGCGGGTATCGCGCGCGAGCGGCTGATCCTGGAGGGCCGGTCGCGCAATACCTATGAAAACGCGCTCTTCACGCGTGAGCTGGTGAACCCCGCGCCGGGGGAGCGCTGGTATCTCGTGACGAGCGCTTATCACATGCCGCGTGCGATGGGGTTGTTCCGCAAGGCTGGGTTCGATGTCATCGCCTATCCGGTCGATTATCGGACGCGCGGGCCGGAGGACTCGTTGAGGCTCTTCGAGCGCATCCCTCAAGGGCTCATGCGGCTCGACCTCGGCGTCAACGAGTGGGTCGGCCTCATCGCCTACCGTGTGCTCGGCCGGACCGACGCGCTGTTTCCTGCTCCGTAGGTTTCGATGTGAGCGCGTCAGGAGCTCTTGAGCTTGCGCGTGCGCGGCGGGTCTTTCGCGCCGGGCGCCAGCTCGGCGTCGAGGTCGAAGTTGGCGCAGTTCTTCTCGGCAAGGCGCTGGTTGTAGGCTTCGAGCTGGGCGCGGTCGCGCGTGTAGCGGCCGTAGGGGTCGCTGCCTTCGCCGGAGCCGCCGTAGGCCGGTTTGGCAACCGTCTGCAGCCCGCGCGACAGGCTCGTCGCTTGGGTGCGTGTCTGGAAGTCGCGGATCTGGACGATGCGGACGGCCATGCGGCCGGTAAGCTTCCGGCAGTCGAGACCCATCTCCTCGGAGGTCAACGTATAGCCGCTGCCTGTCGGCAACCGCGATACGGTTTGGGCGGGTGCAGGCGCGCCGCCGGCGACTGTCATCGACGGTGGCGCAATGCTCGCCGTCTGCGAGGCGCAAGCGCCGAGCAGCGTGGCCGCGAGGGCTACCGGACCCAGGGTTCTCAATGGACGTGTCATACAAGGCCGAATATCGTTGCCTGCGGGTATTTTAGAAGGGTTCACGTGCGCCGTGGCGACATTTCGGACCCGCTCGGGCAAAAAGGGGGCATGACGAATTTTTTTTGGAGGGCGTTGCCCGCAAGACAAAGCGCAGCTCCAGTTGACCCCGATCCGTCCGGCGGGCTACCCCTCGTTTTCCTTCAACTCCGGGCGCGCCGCCGTGCGGCAGCCCTTTTGGCGAGGCGCGCATGAAGCTTGGCTCGGTTCTCGGTTCGTCTTGGGGGGGCGCCGTCGCTCCGGTGCTTGCCGCGGCTTTCGGTCTCGGCATGGCCGCCGGACCGGCCGGTGCGGAGGACAACCCGAGCAACCTCGTCTGCTCCTTCAAGGACGGTGCCTCGTGGACCTATGAGGCCGGACGGTTCCAGTCCAAGCCATCCAATCCGCTCTCCTTCAGCATCGCCGACATCGACCTCGAGACGCAGACGGCCACGATCAAAGCCACGCCCGACGCCGCGCCCGGCAAGCTCAGCGTCGTGCGCGCGATCAACGCCAACCACTTCATCGAGGCCGTCAACGAGGGCTTCCTCAACCTCACGACTATCTATGACAAGGACGCCAAAACCGGTCAGTATCCGGCCGTGCATTCCCGTCATGGCGGCGTGCTCGGGAGCCCCGTCTTTGGCCAGTACACGGGTTTCTGCACCGACGAGTGAGCCTCGTCCTCGCATGGCACTCAACATCATCAAGCTCTGCGTCGGCGCCACCTCGATCGAGGACCTTGCCCAATGGCAGGCGGAGCGCCTGCGCGAGCGGAAGGCGAGGGGCGAAGCGCCGCGCATCTTTCATGCCACGCTGCAGACGCCGAAACGGCAGGCGGAGCTCAAGGGCGGATCGCTCTACTGGGTGATCAAGGGCGTCGTGCAGGTGCGCCAGAAACTCCTCGGCTTCGAGGAGGGCAAGAAAGAGGACGGCTCGCCCTGCTGCCTGATCCTGCTCGACCGCAAGCTCGTGCCGGTGCGTCCGGTTCCGCGCCGTGCGTTCCAAGGCTGGCGGTATCTGTCGGAAGATGATGCGCCCAAGGATCTCGGCAAAGGCGGCAAGGGCGACGATCTCTCCGCGCTGCCGCCGGAGATGCGCCGCGCGCTTATCGAACTCGGCTTGATCTAGTGTCGATATGGCTCGATCATCATACCAAAGGCTTTCCCACCGATGAAACGGCCGCCCCTCACGCGCATCATTCGCGAGCTTCCGAAGCTCGTGCCATTCGTCGGACCGGAGGCGCAGGAGCGGGCGCGTGGGCGGCCGTTCAGGGCGCGGCTCGGCGCCAACGAGAGCATCTTCGGGCCGAGCCCGGATGCCGTTCGTGCGATGGCGGATGCGGCGGCGGAAAACTGGAAGTACTCCGATCCCGAAAGTCACGACCTCAGGGAAGCGCTTGCGCGCCATCACGGTGTTCGGGCGGACAACGTCGTCATCGGCGAGGGGATCGACGGGCTCCTGGGGCTTGCCGTCCGGGCGGCTGCCGAGCCGGGGTCCGTTGTCGTGACGTCAGATGGGGCCTACCCAACCTTCAATTTTCACGTCGCCGCGCAGGGTGCGCGGCTGGTCAAGGTTCCTTTTCGCAACGACAAGGAGGATCTCGGCGCGCTGCTCGACGCTACACGCCAGCATGGTGCATCGATCCTTTACGTCTCCAATCCCGACAATCCCATGGGATCGTGGTGGGAGGCCGAGGACATCGGCCGTCTGATCGCAGGGCTGCCGGACGGCGTGCTGCTGCTGCTCGACGAGGCCTATTGCGACACGGCGCCGCCTGCAGCTATTCCGCCGATCGACGTTGAAAACCCGCAGGTTCTGCGGCTCAGGACGTTCTCCAAGGCTTACGGGCTTGCGGGCGCGCGCATCGGCTATGCGGTTGGCGAGGCGGAATTGATCGCCGTTTTCGACAAAGTCCGGAACCATTACGGAATCAACCGCACTGGTCAGATCGGGGCCCTAGCAGCTTTAAATGACCAACCCTATCTAACCCGGGCGGTCGGCAAAATCGGCCGCGCACGCGAAAGGATTGCCGAGATCGCCCGGTGCCACGGGCTTCGTCCGCTTCCGTCGGCGGCCAACTTCGTGACCATCGACTGTGGTGCGGACGGCGTCTTTGCGCGGGCCGTGCTGGATGGGCTTCTGGCGCGCGATGTGTTCGCCCGCATGCCGGGTGTGGCGCCGCTCAACCGGTGCATCCGGGTGTCGTGTGGGCGTGACGAGGATCTTGCGGTCTTCGAGAGCGTTCTGCCGGCGGCTCTCGCGGCGGCGCGGGAGAAGGGTGCACAGAAATAGTTGAGCCCGGCGCGGTCCGTGAAGCGGGATGGCGCGTATACTTATGGAATCGCCGGTCCGGCACGAGACCGGGTTCACGACAAACGCAAAGGGGAGACTGATGCGAAAAGCCACTTGGAGCCTGTTTCTCTCTTCAGGAGTTGCCGCTCTCGTGGCCGGTGCGGCCCTGACGCCGGCATTCGCCGATACGGATCTCGCCGGCTCGTGGAAGGGCGGCGGGACGGTGACCTTCAGCTCGGGTGCCAAGGAGAAGGCACGGTGCCGTGCGCGTTTCAGCCCGAGCGGCGCGCGCGCCTATGACATCAGCGCCACCTGCGCCACCCAGTCGGGCACGGTTTCGCAGACGGCGTTCGTGCGCGGACGGGGCGGCTCGTACCGGGGCACGTTCTACAATCCGGAGTTCGACACCTCCGGCAAGATCCAAATCTCCGTCAGCGGACAGAGCCAGGTCGTGCGGCTCACCAGCGACAAGGGGTCGGCGGTCATCCGGCTCTCGCGCTAGGCCGCGCAATACCGAGATGCGCTATGTTTCGGACCGATAGCGGTCCGCAACGGCTATTGCCTGGTGGCTATTTGCCGGGGCCCTGGAACAGCAACTGGAATGAGCCGGCGCCGACCGTGTTCTTGGACACGTGCTTGCGCTTGTAGACGCGCTTGCGGTGTGGCGTGGAGGCCGGCTCGGTGTCGGTCGATGACGTCTCGATCTGAGAAGGCTGTTCCGCGGGGCCGGTGGTCGCGCCAGGGTTCTGCGACACGAGCGCATGGGTTTCCAACGCGTGGTCGGCGCTGGCGAGCGAACCGATGTCGGTGTCGGGCGTGATGTTCTGAGCGACCAGCCGCGAGGCGTGCCGAGCTTCACTCACAGTGCAGTCCGAATTGCAGCCGCGGCTCTCGGCGACCGGCTCGCCTGCTGCAACGCGGTTGCCGGCAGCTTCGCCGCCTTTGCTGGCGGCAACCGATGGGTGGTCATCCCACGAGGTGCTCTGAATCGAGAGAGCCGTTACCGGAATGGCTGCCAGAGACAGCACGGCGAGAGCGCCCACGGCGCGCGTCGTCAAGCTCATGTTCGTCTCCCTCATTGTGCCGCGGCGGCTGCATGCGCAAAACCCGGCGTGCTCCAGTCCGTCGGCCGGCACGGATGCATGGGCGACATTTTAGATAATGTCTGATTAATATTTTACTTAATTTTACTCTGAGCGCGAGTTATCTGTACAATATATCTTTATGATTCGTCTAGCGTTTTCAGGTCATGTGTGAGTGGTTACTGCAACGAAATCCGGGTCCTCCTGGGCGCGGCGCTCGAACATCAGGAAGTCGTAGTAGCCGCACCGGCCCTTGCCGGGGAACGAGCGGCAGACGGCGGGCCGCGCCTCATAGATCGTGCAGCGGCGCTTCTCGGTGTCGAAGAAACGGCAGATGGCGCCGAAGTGCCGGTCGCGCTTGCGCTTCATCGCATACTTGCGGCCGTGGGCCTCGCGGGTGAATGCGCGCTTGGCTTCCTCGAACTCCATACCGTGATAGCGGGCAAGGCGCTCCACGTCGCGCTTGTCGAGGGCTATCAGCGGATAGGAGCAGCAGTACCCGGGGCACTTCTTGCAATCGTACACGAAGGCAGCATCCGTCTTTCAACCTCGGCCACCGGCATCGCCATGGCGCGAGAGATATTTTCGGGGGCGATGAACCATCCTGCCGCGCCCCGCGTCTTTCCCTCGGTCTCTGTTAACTTCCATTTGCGTTGACGGCAATGTTAAAGCCTGAGGGTGCAACTGTTTCAGCGTCCGGTGTGACGCGTTCCAGGGGCGAGGGGGCAACTATCGCGGAAAAAGTGGGCGGTGCCGGCGCGGTGCGCCTTGGCCGCGGGACACACTTTCTCCTTTAATGTCGGCGCATGTCAGTACCCGTATCTTGTCGAGGGATCCCGGAATGACGGACTTGGCTCGTGGCGCGCCCGAGGGGGAAACGCCCGTCAACCCGTATAGCCTGCTCGAAGCGGTCAATCATTCGAGCGACACGGCGCATACGAGCTGGCTGATCTTCCTCGCCATCATGGCCTATTTTGTCATCGCGGTGGCTGGAGTCACGCACAAGGATCTCCTGCTCGAGACGCCGGTTTCGCTGCCGATCCTTCAGGTCGATATCCCGCTCGCGCAGTTCTTTCGTTTCGCGCCCATCGTGCTCGTTCTCTTGCATCTCGGGGTCGTGTCGCAGCTCACGCTGCTTGCACGCGAGGCGCTGGAGTTCGACTATGCCATCCGGCTGCTCGAGCCGACGGACAAGCGTACGCATCCGCTCAGGCTCGAGCTCAACAACTTCTTCTTCGTGCAGGCGATCGCCGGGCCCTACCGCAGCCGCGTGATGAGCTGTTTCCTGCACGGCATGAGCTGGCTCACGCTGGTCGTGCTGCCGGTGTTCCTGCTCATCTACATCCAGGTCGTGTTCCTGCCTTACCACGACGTCGGCATAACCTGGACGCACCGCGTCGCGCTCCTGGTCGACATCGCCATGCTGATTGCCATCGGGCTTTTCCTGATGCGCGCCGAGACGAGCTTCATGCAGGCGTTCATGCGCACCACGTCGGCGCATCCCCTAAGCTTCGTCGCCACCATTCTCGTGCTGCTGTTCGTGTGGATCGTCTCGTTCTTCGTGGCGACCATCCCCGGCGAGCAGGCCGACCGTTTCACGCAGAGTGTGCTCGGCTTCAACAACGAGGACGAGAGCGGGCAGCCGCGCTTCGTTTCCGGCTTCGCCGTTCCGTTCCTGACCTTCGGCTCGGAGGGGTCGCTGCTCGGGCTCTTCAAGCGCAATCTCGAGGTCATCGATACGGATCTCGTGTCGGACAAGGAGCTGACGCCGGGTGAGCCCTCGATCAGCGTGCGCGACCGTGATCTGCGCTTTGCGAAGCTCGATCGTTCCGACATGCACCAGGCGGATCTGACGGGCAGCGACCTGCGCGGTGCGTCGCTGATCGGCACGGATCTGCGCGGCGCTTGGCTGCAATGTTCCGACATCACGCAGCTCATTCTGACGGACGACCGCGAGGCCATCAACTGCACGACCGCTCGGCGTGCGAAGTTCACGCGGGCGCGGCTCGACGGCGCGCGCATGACGGGCGCAGACCTGCGCGGGGCCAGGTTCGACGAGGCGAAGCTCGAGGGGGCGGAGCTTGCCTATGCGTTGCTGCAGGGCGCGAGCTTCGCCTCCGCGCGACTCGACAAGGCGGATCTCACGGGCGGCGTGCAGGCGCAGGGCGCGAATTTCATCGTCGCCAACCTGCAGGGTGCCGATCTCACGGGCGCCACGCTCACGGGCGCGGATTTCTCGAGCGCGGATCTGATCGGGGCCATTCTCGCCTATGCGCATCTAGACGCCGCCAACCTGCGCGACGCCAAGCTCGAGGGAGCATCGCTCTACCGCAGCTCGCTGCGCGGGGCCGACCTCGGCGGCGCGAGCGTGGTCGGAGCCGATCTCCGGGAGGCGAAGGTGTGGAAGACGGTCCCGCCGTCGCCGGATCCGGATGCCTTTGCGGACTTCACCAGCGTTCAGGTGGCGGCGATCACCGAAGCCAACGTGGTCGACTTCAAGGCTGCGGTGGAGCGGATCCCCGGCCGGCGTACGAAAGCGCGCGTCGGCGAGCTGATCGCGCCGCTGCTCGATCTCTCGGAGACGGCCAAGTGGAGCGGATCGGCGGACTACAGCTCCTGGCACGGCCTTGCGGCCGCCGGCACGCAGACCTATCCCGATCTCTACAAGCCGCGCATCACCGATTACCTCATGCGCCAGATCTGCCGTCCGCGCTGGAGCAATGGGTCGGTGGCAACGGGGCTTGCGCGGCGTGCGCAGCGGCAGGAGTTCCAGGGCGACCTCGTGGCGCTCTACGACCGGCTTATCGATGCGTCGTGTCCGGCGTCGAAGACGGTCGCGCCGAAGGTGCTCAAGGACCTCTCGGCGGCAGCCGACATTGCGCGTGGCGGGTAGGCCCTTCGGTGCTTGCGTTTGCGGCCGTCTGCCATTAGAACATAGCAGGAACATTGTTGCGTATCGGCGCCCTGCGAGATGGGGGCACGTTGCGGACAGCGTGCGAGCTTCTGTGGCCAAACCCGCGTTCGTCCGCCGGAATTCTGAAAAAGGCTTGGATAAGCGAGACGCCGCTCCGCGGTCCGTTCGCCTCCCGGTTCCGATGCGAGTAGGGTGCTGCAACTTGAGTCGTCCGGTGGACCGAGTCCCACCCGGGGCAGGCTCCACCGTCACAGCCGTCGGCGCGCCGTTCGTCCTTCGAATGCCGCGCGCCAAACAGGGAGTAACGACATGGCCGGATCGGTCAACAAGGTGATCCTGGTCGGAAACCTCGGGCGCGACCCCGAGATCCGCCGCACGCAGGACGGGCGTCCGATCGCCAACCTGCGCATCGCCACCAGCGAGAGCTGGAAGGACCGCAACAGCGGCGAGCGGCGCGAGAAGACCGAATGGCATTCGGTCGTGATCTTCAATGAGAACCTGTGCCGGGTCGCCGAGCAGTATCTGCGCAAGGGCTCGAAGGTCTACATCGAGGGCCAGCTCCAGACGCGCAAGTGGCAGGATCAGCAGGGCCAGGACCGCTACTCGACCGAGGTCGTGCTGCAGGGCTTCAACGGTCAGCTCACGATGCTCGATGGCCGGGCGGGTGCGGGCGGCGGCCTCGCGGAAGGCGGGCAGAGCGACTACGAGGGCGACAGCGGCGGGTTCGGCGGCGGCTCGAGCGAGCCGCCGAAGCGGTCGTCGCGCGGTGGCGGCGGCGGGTCCAAGGGTGGCGGCTTCGACAAGCCCTTCGACGACGAGATTCCGTTCTAGCTTTTCCTCTCTCCGCGTAAGGGGGGCTGTTTGTGGCTGCCCCTCACCTCAACCTTCTCCTTATGAATGGGGAGTGGGAGCTAGCGCTTGTGCTTGGCGCGCTTGCGGCCTTTGCGGCTCGTGCGGTCGGCGGGTGACGGGGCACGAGGCTCGGCTTGCTTTGCCGCGGCCTGCGGCTGTGCGGCGAGCGTCAGCGGTGTTGCGGCTGCAGGGCTTTCCGGCGCAGACGGTGCGGGTTCCGGTTCCGTCTTCGGTGGCGGCATCGGCGCGATTTTTGGCGGACGGCCGGCCAGGAAGTCCTCGGCGCGGGCGTGATCGCGGGCCGATTGCCCTTCGATGAAGATGTGGCGCACGGCGGGCGTGTGCGTGTGGATCGTGGCTTCGATGCGCGCGACGGCGGCCTCGATCTCCGCGGCTGTCACTGCGTCGTCGAAATCGACGCTCGCCACCACGAGAATGTCGCTCGGTCCCAGGTGCATGGTGCGGATCTCGTTCACGGCACGGATCGGGCGGCCCGGTCCTATCTCCGCGACGACGGCCTCCTGGATGTCGCGGCGGACGCCGGGGGAGGCCGACTCGCCGACGATGAGACTTCTGATCTCAATGCTCATGAAGGCCGCGACCGCGCCGAGCAGGAGCCCGATCAGGATCGACGCATAGCCGTCGGCGGTCGACGAGCCGGTGAGGTCCGTGATGGCGATGCCAATCGCGGCAATGACGATGCCGGTCAGGGCGGCGATATCCTCGAGCAGCACGGTGAAGAGCGCGGGGTCCTTCGAGGCGCGGAGTGCCGTGAGGGCCGGTGCCGTGCCGCGCCGGCGGTTGAACTCGCCGACGGCTTTGGCGGCGGACAAGGCCTCGAGCACGAATGCGATGGCGAGCACGGCGTAGTTGACGAGGTGGTCGGTGACCGGGCGCGGATCGATCAGCTTCTGGACGCCCTCGTAGATCGCGACGCCCGCGCCGAGCGAGAACAGCAGCACGGCGACGACGAAGCCCCAGAAGTAGAGCTCCTTGGCGTAGCCGAAGGGATGGATGGCGTCGGCCGGTCGCTCGGCGCGCCGAATGCCGAGCAGGAGCAGCGCCTGATTGCCCGTGTCGACGAGGGAGTGGACTGCCTCGGCCAGCATGGCGGAGGAGCCGGTCCAGGCTGCGGCCACGAACTTCGCGGCGGCGATGCCAAGATTTGCGGCCAGCGCCACGACGACGACGCCTGTCGAGCCACCCGCTGCCACGCCCCGTGCTCCCGCCCCGCTGAGATGAGATGATCAGGCCTCGTGTTTAAGCGAGTTCGCAGGCAGCTGAAAGGAAAACCCCGCCGCAAGGTTTCTGCGGCGGGGTCAGATTTCGGCAAGCCGACTGCCCTGGTTCCCGGCTAGGCGCTTTGTACCGGCCGGGATGACAAGGGCTAGGGTGCTATGGGTTCGCCGGAGCGGGCTCGGTCGCGGGCGGAGCCTCGGGAGCAGGCTCGGTGGACGAGCCGCCGACGGCTTCCTTGGCGGAGTCGATGGCGCCGGACACGGCCTCCTTGGCTTTGTCGAGGGCCGGCCCCGCCGCTTCCTTCGCGGCGTCAAGCGCCTCCTGAGCCTTCTTCTTGGCCTCGTCGATCTGCGGCTTGGACTTGTCCGAGAACTCGTCGACCTTTTCCTTGGTGCGCTCGAAGAGGGACTTGGCGGGCTTCTTGCGCACGAACTCGGGTGCGGAGTCGATCATCTCCTTGGTCAGGTCAGGCAGCGACACCGTGAGCTTGCCGTCCGTCTCGTCGAACTGCAGCGAGCCGAGCGCGACGCCGACCTTTTTTTCGGCCCAGCCGAAATAGCCGCCGGTGCCCATGACGATGCCGACGACCTGGTTCTGGTCGTTGACGATCAGGTCCTCGATGTCGGCAACGATGGTGCCATCCTTGCCGTGGACCTTGGCGCCGATCAGGTGGTCCTTCGCCAGGTATTCGGCGTCGGACTGCGCGGGGAGGAACGTGGTGTCGGCCCACGCCGCCCCGAGGGGTGCTGCGGCGAGCATGGCGGCGGCGAAAAGCGATAGACGTTTCATGTGGTTCGTTTCCTAGGAAGGCGATGATCCGCACTGAACGTGAGATTCAGGGCGGCCTGTTTCAAGCATGGGATGGTGAAAAGCCAATGGCGGACCGGGGTGAAAGCGCGACTTATTGACAAGCTCTTGGCCGCACCAGCGGGACAACCCCCCAAAACAGGGCTTTGTTCCCCCCGATTCTGGGGAGCGGGCTCCGTTCAACCCCGTCTAGGATTGCGGTCGCGAGGGCTGGTCGGGTAAACTTGCGACGATCAGAATCCACCCTCGGCGGCGGACGGGCCCAGTCCTCAATTTGCCCTCCACACGCCTGAAATCAGGACTTCCGCATTGAACGACAGCAGCGACCAGCCGGGCGCGTCTGGCCCGAGCGATATCCGTCCCGTGCTCATCCAGGACGAGATGAAACGCTCCTATCTCGAATACGCGATGAGCGTCATCATCTCGCGTGCCCTTCCCGACGTGCGCGACGGCTTGAAGCCCGTGCATCGGCGCATCCTCTACGCCATGCAGCGCCTCGGGCTCGACTGGAACAAGAAGCACATGAAGTCGTCGAAGATCGTGGGCGACACGATGGGCGACTTTCATCCGCACGGCGATTCCGCGATCTACGAAACGCTCGTGCGTCTTGCGCAGGATTTCTCCATGCGCGTGCCGCTTGTCGACGGGCAAGGCAACTTCGGCTCCGTCGATGGCGATCCGGCGGCAGCCTCGCGCTATACGGAAGCCCGTCTCGCGAAGATTGCCGGGTTCATGCTCGACGATCTCGACAAGGAGACGGTGGACTTCCGGCCGAACTACGACGACCGCCTGCAAGAGCCCGTCGTGCTACCCGCAAAGTTCCCGAACTTGCTTGTCAACGGCGCGGGCGGCATCGCGGTCGGCATGGCAACCAACATCCCGCCGCACAATCTCGGCGAAGTCATCGACGCGTGCATGCTCATGCTCGACCAGCCGGAAGCGACGGTGGACGACCTCGTCCAGCTCATCCCGGGGCCCGATTTTCCGACAGGCGGGCTGATCCTCGGGCGGCAAGGTGCGCTTGCCGCCTATCACAAGGGGCGCGGCTCGATCCTCATGCGGGCCAAGGTCGAGGTGGAGGAGATACGCAAAGACCGCGACGCTCTCATCGTCACGGCGATCCCCTACCAGATCAACAAGAAGACGCTGATCGAGAAGATCGCGGATCTCGTGCGCGAGAAAAAGATCGAGGGCATCTCGGACATCTGGGACGAGAGCAACCGCGAGGGCATGCGCATCGTCATCGAACTCAAGCGCGATGCCATTGCAGACGTGGTGCTGAACCAGCTCTGGCGCTTCTCGGATCTGCAGACGACGTTCGGCGCCAATATGCTGGCGATCAACGGCGGCAAGCCCGAGCAGCTCAATCTGCGCGATATCGTCTCGGCGTTCACAGAGTTCCGCCAAGAGGTGGTGACACGGCGCACGCGCTACCTACTGTTCAAGGCGCGGGAACGCGCGCATGTGTTGGTTGGCCTCGCCATTGCGGTTGCCAATATCGACGAGGTAATCAAGCTCATCCGCTTCTCGCCGTCGCCGGCCGAGGCCAAGGCGAAGCTCATGGAGCGCGACTGGCCGGCTAAGGACATGGCGCCGCTGATCGAGCTGATCGCCGACCCACGGCACGGCCTTGCTGCGGATGGAACCTACAGGCTTTCGGAAGAGCAGGCTAAGGCCATCCTCGAGCTGCGCCTTGCCCGCCTGACCGCGCTGGGGCGTGACGAGATCGGCGACGAGTTGAAGAAAATCGCCGAGGAGATCAAGGACTACCTTGCGATCCTGTCGTCGAGGCTGCGTATCATCGACATCGTCAAGAGCGAGCTCACGGCCATCAAGGACGAGTTCGCAACGCCGCGCAAGACCGAGATCGTCGACATCGAGGGCGAGGTCGAGGACGAGGATCTGATCGCGCGCGAGGACGTGGTCGTCACGGTCTCGCACAAGGGCTACATCAAGCGCGTGCCGCTCTCGGCCTATCGCGCGCAGCGTCGCGGCGGCAAGGGCCGCTCGGGCATGTCGACGCGGGACGAGGATTTCGTCACGCAGATCTTCATCGCCTCGACGCATACGCCGGTGCTGTTCTTCTCCTCGCGCGGCATGTGCTACCGCATGAAGGTGTGGCGGCTCCCGGCGGCGACGCCGCAGGCGGCGGGCAAGGCCCTGATCAACCTTCTGCCGCTCGCGCAAGGCGAGGTCATCACCTCGATCCTGCCGCTGCCCGAGGACCAGGACACGTGGTCGAGGCTCGAGCTTATGTTCGCCACCAAGAGCGGCGGCGTGCGGCGCAACGCGCTCACCGACTTCGAGAGCATCAACCGCAACGGCAAGATCGCCATGAAGCTCGACGCGGAGGAGGGCGCGGAAGCCGACCGCATCGTCTCTGTCGCCATCTGCTCGCCCGAGGACGACGTGGTGCTGACCACGGCGCAGGGCCGCTGCATCCGCTTCCTGATCAAGGACGAGGTGCGGCTGTTCAAGGGTCGCGATTCCTCCGGCGTGCGCGGCATCAAGCTCGAGGACGGCGACGAGGTGATCTCGATGGCAATCCTCACGCACGTCGAGGCGTCTCCGGCCGAGCGGAGCGCCTATCTCAAGCAGGCGGCACAGATCCGTCGCAGCGAAGGGGGCGACGAGGCCGAGGCGGTGGAGGTCGAGATCGAAGCGGAGGAGGGCGAGGAGGCCGCTGCGGAGCTTACGCCCGAGCGCTATGCCGAGCTTTCCGGCAAGGAGCAGTTCGTGCTCACGGTCTCCGAACGCGGCTTCGGCAAGCGCAGCTCGTCCTACGAGTACCGGACGAGCGGGCGCGGCGGCAAAGGCATCGTCGCCATGGTCGTCAACGAGCGCAACGGCGATCTCGTGGCCTCGTTTGCGGTCGAGCATTCGGACCAGATCATGCTGGTGACGGATGGCGGGCAGCTCATCCGCTGCCCGGTGGACGACGTGCGCATCGCGGGCCGCAACACGCAGGGCGTCCGCATCTTCAAGACCGACGAGGAGGAGCGCGTCGTCTCGGTCGAGCGCATCTCCGACGAAGGGTCTGAGGGCGAGAACGGGGACGACGCCGACGCGTCGTGAGTGCGGGCGCCTCTGCGCCCCATTCCTTCTTCTCGAAACACGCAGGCATTGTCTTTGCCTGGGAAGATCTCGCTATCTACGCGGGATGGACTGGCACAGCTTGCGGGCTTCAGAGGCCCTGTGATTTTTTTCTTTACTTTCGCATTCGAGTATAATTACGCGCGCTCGCGCCTCGTGCCGCTGTCCTAAAAAATACGTTCCACATCAACTGCGTGCAAAATTGCGACTGGTGTCTGCGTTCGGAGGTGGACTGTTGCAGGATCGCATCCGTCCGCATGGCATCGGCGATCAGGCTGGGCCGATTTGTTGACTTGATTTGTTTGGTATACTTTTCTTGAGCCAAGCGCGGGGCTTGGCGGCGAGTGTTCAACGTTTATCCCCTGCGCGTTCGGCGTCCCTACTTTGTAGGGAGTTTGGTGGGGGATAAGCCATGACGTCTGCTCGCGATTCCGCGAATTTTTTGCATTCCCAGAGTCTTAGTGCAGAAGTGTCCGTTGGGGGCCTTGCCGCAGAGGGGCGCAAGGATGCTTCGCCGGTCAAGCTCATGACTGCCTTCGCGGTGCTCGCCGCGAGCCCGGTGACGGTCGCGCAGGCTCAGCAGGCGGCGGAGCCCGCTGACGAGCTCCCCCCGCTTGTCGTCGAGACGACTGCGAAAAAGAAGAAGCAGGCTGTGGCCGCAAAGAAGAAGGCTGCGCCCACGAGCCCTGTTTCGCAGGCTCCGGAGCCTGTGGCCGAGCGCCCGCAGACGCCGCCGCTGCCGGGGCAGGCCGGTCCCGTCGCGCCGGGCCAGTACAACGCCGAGTATTCCACGTCGAACAAGATCACCGGGCCGCTGCTCGATACGCCGCAGACCGTGACGGTCATCCCCGGCACGATCATCAGCGAGCGCGGCGCGACGAACCTCACGCAGGCGCTGCGCAACACGCCGGGCATTACGTTCGACGCCGGCGAGAACGGCTTCGCGACGTCGGTCAACAACTTCAAGCTTCGTGGCTTCGATACGAGCGGCAGCATCTTCACCGATGGCGTGCGCAGCTCTGGCAGCTTTGCGCGCGACATGTTCAACGTTGAGCAGGTCGAGGTTGTGAAGGGTGCGGCAGCCGACAACGGCCGCGGCGGTGCCGCCGGCTATGTGAACATTATCACCAAGACGCCGCAGGAGGAGAACTTTGTGCGAGGCGAGGCGAGCATCGCCTTCGACGATTACGGCACGGATCCGCTTTACCGTTCGACGATCGATGTCAACCAGCGCATCGGCACGGTTGCCGTCCGCATGAACGGCATGATCGAGGACGGTGGCGTCATGGGCCGTGATGTCGCCGAGGCGGAAGCCTATGGCCTAGCGCCGTCGATCGCGTTTGGTCTCGGAACGGAGACGCGCGCGATCTTCTCCTACGAGCGTCTCGAGCGGCATGACCTGCCTGATTGGGGCGTGCCGGGTGCAACCGTGTCGGGGCTGAAGACGTTCAATCCGCTGACCAGTGGCGCGTCCCGCGATAGCTTCTACGGGCTCGCTTCGGATTTCGACGACGTGCAGGGCGACCGGTTCGTGGCGCGCCTCGAGCACGACATTTCGCCGAATTTCACGATCAGCAACCAAACCGTCTTCGACCGCGCGCAGCGTGAAGCGCGCTACACCATTCCTACGGGCTTCACGGCGCCGAACACGGTGACGACGCAGAGGCAACAATACGACCGCGTCAACGAGATCTGGAGCAACCAGACAAATCTCGCCGGCACGTTCGTTGCCGGCGGTCTCAAGCACACGATATCGACCGGTGTGGAGTTCACGCGCGAGACATCGGATGCCAACCGGTTCCCGACGCAGAACGGTGGCAACACGAACTTGTTCGATCCTAATCCGAGCCGACCCATCGCGGCGCCGTTGTCTCCTTCGCAGACCAACGCTGTCGAGATCGAGACGGTGGCGGGCTATTTCTACGACACGGTCCAGCTCACGCGGCAGCTCGAGTTGGTCGGAGGGCTGCGTGTCGAGCACTACAATGCAGACATCGCGAGCACGGAGATCGGCGTTGGGCCTGGCGATCTGGATGGTTTCGAGGCGAGTGAAACCACGCTGGGTGGCAAGATCGGGCTCGTCTACAAGCCGGTGCCGGACGGTACGCTTTACGTGGCGTACGGTGCCTCTGCGCTTCCGCCGGGATCCTACCTGTCAAACCCGGATATCTCGCGCGAAGGCGACGACAGCTCGTTCCCGGGGCTGGCCCCCGGTGCGGATCCCATCATGATCCACAACTACGAAGTGGGCGTGAAGTGGGACTTCTTCAACGGCAAGCTCTCGACGACCGCGGCGGCCTTCCGCACCGAGAAGAAGGACGTGCCGCATATGACGCGGCTCAGCGATACGATCTTCTACGAAGAGCAGGTCGTGCAGGGTATCGAGCTTGGCATTGCGGGCAATCTCACCGACAGGTGGAAGGTGTTCGGCGGATTGCTGTGGCTCGACTCGGAGCGTAAGAACAGCGCCGCATTCAATGCGGAGGCTTGTGACGATAGGAACGGCGACTACGGTGTTGGCAGCGATGCGGCTTGCGCCGGCGTGACAACCGATGGCGACGAGCTTGCCTTTACGCCGAACTTCTCTGCCACGCTGTGGATGACCTACGACGTGACGGATCAGTTCACCGTGGGTGGCGGCGTGCAGTATGTGGGCGACTCCTTCCTCGGCCGACCGGACGACGCCTTCCGAGTCATCAAGAACGGGGTGCCGGGCAAGCTGCCGGACTACTTCCTCGTCAATCTGATGGCGTCGTATGATCTGACGGACAACGTCGACCTTCAGTTCAACATCGATAACGTGTTTGATGAGGAGTACGCTGTTTCGACCAACTGGCCCGGCTCGCGCGCCACGCTAGGGGCGCCCCGGACCTACCGTATCGGCACGAGCTTCGATTTCTGACTTCTTTCGGAAAGAATTCGTGGACATCTCCGGCCCGGGCGTGCTTGTTACGCCCGGGTCGGACGGCTTTTACCTAGACCACCGAATTCACGCTTCGAACGGATAGGGGCCGAAGGGATCATGGTCTAAAGACGGAATAGCCGGGCCTGCCCGGCAACTTGCGTCTCCAGGAGTTAACGATGCTCGTCACGATCCCCGATGTGCTGAAGCCCGAGGAAGTGGCGCATATCCGCCGCGTGCTCGAGAGCACGGAGTGGGTGGACGGGCGCATCACGGCCGGCGATCAGGCGGTCAAGGTCAAAAAGAACCTGCAGGTTCCCATCGACTCGCCGGTTTCGCAGGAACTCGGTCAGATCGTCCTGCGGGCTCTCGCCAACAATCCGAAGTTCATGACGGCGGCGTTGCCGCTGCGCGTGCTGCCGCCCATGTTCAACCGCTACGACGAGGGCATGACGTTCGGGGCACATGTGGACGGCTCCATCCGCGCACCGGGCGGACAGCGGATGCGCACGGATGTCTCCTCGACGCTGTTCCTCACGCCGCCCGAGGACTACGACGGCGGCGAGCTTGTCGTGCATGATACTTACGGCACACATTCGGTGAAGCTTCCGGCCGGGCACCTTGTCGTCTACCCGGCGACCAGCATGCACAGCGTCACGCCTGTCACGCGCGGCAGCCGCTGGGCGTCGTTCTTCTGGACGCAGTCGATGGTCCGGGACGACTGGCGCCGGCACATGCTTTACGACCTCGACATGTCGATCATGAGCATCCGGTCGCGCTTGCCGGACGACGATCCGGCCGTGGTGGGATTGACGGCGCACTATCACAACCTGATCCGTGCCTGGGCGGAGACCTGACCCCGTGTCGGCCCGTGCTCCGAGCCCCGTCTGCCTCGCCGATTACGAGCGGCTGGCCGAGGGGCGGCTCGATCCGATGGCGTGGGCCTATTTCTCGGGCGGCTCGGCCGACGAGACCACCTTGCGGTGGAACCGCGAGGGGTTCGAGCGGCTCGCAATCGTGCCGCGCGTGCTCAACGGCGGCGCGGGCGGCCACACGCGCCTGACGCTGCTCGGGCGTACGTATGTCCATCCGATTTTCGTGGCGCCGATTGCCTACCAGAAGCTCGCGCATGCGGACGGCGAGCTTGCCACGGCGGCCGCAGCGGAGGCGCAGGATGCTTGCATGGTGCTCTCCACGCAGGCGAGCACGACGCTCGAAGACGCGGCGGAGGCCGGTGCCTCGTGCCGGTGGTTCCAGCTCTATCTGCAGCCCGAGCGTGCGGCGACGCTGTCGCTCGTGCGCCGGGCCGAGGCGGCGGGATACGAGGTGCTCGTGCTCACGGTCGACGCGCCCATCAACGGCGTGCGCAACCGCGAGCATCGCGCCGGCTTCATGCTGCCGCCGGGCATTGCTGCGGAAAATCTGAGGCACATTGCGGCCGCGCCCGCGCAGCTGGCGCCGGGGGCGAGCGCCGTCTTCGACGGCTTGATGGCCGGTGCGCCGACCTGGGAGGACGTGGTCTGGCTCCGCTCCGAGACCAGGCTGCCGGTCGTCGTCAAGGGCGTGCTGTCGGCGGACGATGCGGTGCGGGCCGTCGAGGCCGGGGTGGCGGGCATCATCGTCTCGAACCACGGAGGGCGCACGCTCGATACGCTGCCGGCGACGATCGACGTCTTGCCGAGCATCGCGCGTGCCGTGGCGGGGCGTGTGCCTTTGCTGATGGATGGCGGGGTCCGTCGCGGCACGGATGTGCTCAAGGCTCTGGCGCTCGGTGCCACGGCAGTGCTGATCGGCCGGCCTGTCGTCTACGGTCTTGCGGTCAACGGTGCGTACGGCGTCGCGCATGTGCTGCGCCTGCTTCGGGACGAGCTCGAGGTGGCGATGGCGCTTTCGGGCTGCCCTACGCTCGCCGACATCGGTCCGCACGTCGTCATGTGCGCTCCCGGCCGATAGAGTTCGTCAGGCAGTCGGCGCGGTCGCGTAGCTCTCGGCGGGTGCGTGCATGCGCGCAATGGTGGATGTCAGTGGGCACGAGCGCGCAAGATCCTCGAAGCTCGGGCAGAGGAGGCGGCTGCGGCCGGCGGGCGTGTAGATCCCCTTGGCGCGCATGCGCGAGACAATGCGCGATACGGTGTCCGCATTGAGCGCCAGATGCTCGGCGATGTCGACGCGGCTCAGCGGCATGTCGAACAGGAGGCCGGAGGGGGTCTGCTTGCCGGTGCGCAGGGCAAGCTCGATCATCAGAGCGGCGACACGCTCGTCGCCCGTCAGCCCCGCAATGATGGCATTGTGCAGGGTCGTCCGGGCGGCCTGCTCTGCGAGCCGATCGGCAACGCGTCGCGCGAAGCTTGGCATTTCGTCGATGAGGCCTTTGACGACCGACCAGCGCAGGCGCCAGACCTCGCCGATCTCGGAGGCGGCGGTGATCTCCAGGCCTTCAAGCGGAGGGAGCGCACTCGCGCGCACGAAATCGCCGGGGTAGAGGATGCCGAGCACCTGATGGCGCGCGTGGGGGATCGGGGCGCGGGCCAGGTAGACGCCCTTGCGGATCAAATACAGGCTCTCGTCGGGCTCGAGCGTGAGCGACAGCTTCTGGCGCTTGCGCGTGGCGATACGAACCGCATGCGCCTCGAGCGGCTCGGAGACGACGTCGACGAAATTCTTCATCATGCTGCGGATTCGATCTGACCAGACTGGTCACTCTTCCGCGGCTCCTGATCGCCGTACCTTGACGCCGATCAAGGGGTGGTCGGGTGGGAGATCGTTTTGCTGACGCACCTCGTTTGATCGCGATCAAGCGTTTCGTGGTATTGGCGCAACGATCCGGCCGGAAAGCCTACACCCCTGATCTGCAACAGGTTTGAGGAGCAGTTCGCGCTGTCTGTGCGCCTGTGGATTGGCTCAAGGTCGCCCCAGTGCTTGCGCCGGCGCGTCTATGTGTCGGCCACGGGATGGGAGCCGACTACAATGACGAAATTGAAATCACTTTGGGTCGCAGTCGTTTGCGCCTCCGGAATGGCTGCTGCGACCGTCCCGGCGATGGCCGGAAGCGAGAGCGGGAATTTCCTCGTGCGCGTGCAGGGGACGGTGCTCGATTCAGACACCAGCGCGGACGTGGCCGGTCTGCCCGGCGCGGATGCGGAGGTCGACACCGAGGTGCTGCCGACGCTCACGCTGACCTACTTCCTGAATAAGAACCTGGCGCTTGAGCTGTTCTGCTGCTTCGCCAAGCTCGAGGCCGACGGCAAGGGAGACCTTGCCGGCGCCGATCTCGGCGATTTCTGGGTTTTCCCGCCTGCGCTGACCCTGCAGTACCACTTCGACAACTTCGGCAAATTCAAGCCGTACGTGGGCGCGGGCGTGCAGTACATCCATTTCTTCGACGAGGGGCGTAGCAGTCTGCCGGGCAATCCCGAGATCGAGCTCGACGATGCGCTGGGCTTCACGCTGCAGGCCGGTGTCGACATCTCGCTCGGCGACGGCTGGTACCTCAACGCCGACGTCAAGAAGACCTGGATCGAGACCGATGCGGCGTGGTCCGGCGTTACCACGGCCGACGTGGATATCGATCCGTGGATCTACAGCGTCGGCCTTGGCTATCGGTTCAACCTCGAGGACATCTTCGGGGCGCGCTCTGCTCCTGTGGCGCTCAAGTAGCGCCCGCCGATTTGTGCTGATCGGTCGTCCGATTGCGACTGACACCTTGGGGGCCGGATAAAACCGGCCCCTTTTTTGTGCTCTGCGCGTCAGCCCTTGCAGACCTTGGCGGTGGCACTGCAGGTCCAGAGTGCGCCGTCGCTCTTGCACTTGTAGACCGGCTCCGAGATGCGGTCTTGCTGGAACGGCCAGTTGCCGGTGACTTGGCGGATGATCAGGAAGGATTCGTACTCGGCGAAGCCGCGCGTGATGCCCGTCGCGGAGCCGTGCTTTGTGACACAGGTTTCGGCGTGTGCGGCGGCCGGTGCGAGCAGGGCTATCGCCGCACTCAGGGTGGCGGGATATGCAACTTTTGGCGTGGTTTTGCGTGGCGGCATGATTTCCTTCCCGTTCCCGTTGTTGCATGGGCTACTATGACGCGGAAAAAGCCGGCCGCCAACGGTGCGGCCGGTGCGCGGGCGGTTGAATTCGGGTTTGCGGCCCGTCTACATAGCGTCATGAGCAGGACCGGCTTCTACTCGGGATCGTTCGATCCCGTCACACTCGGCCATACGGACATCATCGCGCGGGCAGCACGGCTCGTGGATCGGCTGGTGATCGGCATCGGCGTGCATCCGGCAAAGGTGCCGCTGTTCTCGGACGACGAGCGCGTCGAGATGCTGGAAGCAGAGACGCGCGCCATCGCTGCGGCGGCTGGGGTCGAGATCGAGGTCGTCACCTTCTCGGACCTGGCGGTGACGGCGGCGCACCGGTTCGGCGCCAGCGTGATCTTCCGTGGGCTTCGCGATGGCACGGATTTCGACTACGAAATGCAGATGGCCAACATGAACGGCCAGATGGCGCCGTCAGTGCAGACGGTGTTCGTCGCCGCCTCGCCCGAGGTCCGGCATATCGCCGCCAATCTCGTGCGCCAGATTGCCTTGATGGGAGGCGACGTTACGCCCTTCGTCTCGAAGGGGGTAGCGCTCAGGCTCGCGACCAAGGCCAAGTCAAAAAAGACTTAAGCCGCGGCGCGGTTGCCGAGCCCGGTGTAAACGTCCATAACCTCGGCCTTGGTTGGTTTCCTTGGCGGGGGCTGACCCGGCCGACAAGCAAGAAAAACGGGGAAACAATCGTGCGTAGAGGCTTATTCATGCGTAGCTTGACGTGGCTGGCCGCAGGCGCACTCGCGATCATTCTGGCCGGTATTCAAATTTGCGCGCCCTCGCGTGCGCAGGCGGACGACCTCTCCAACACGCTCATTCTGGAGCTCAAGTACGGGAAGGTCAAAATCAAGCTCCTGCCCGAGGTTGCGCCCAAGCATGTCGAACGCGTGAAGACGCTTGTCGCCGAAGGATTCTACAACGGCATCGTGTTCCACCGCGTGATCGATGGCTTCATGGCGCAGACAGGCGATCCGACAGGGACCGGAACGGGGGGATCGTCCTATCCCGATCTTCCCGCCGAGTTCAGCGACATGCCGTTTCGCCGTGGAACGATCGGTGCGGCGCGCACCATGGATCCGAACAGCGCCAACAGCCAGTTCTTCATCTGCCTCGCGGATGCCTCGCATCTGACGGGGCAGTACACGGTCTGGGGGGAGGTCGTGGACGGCATGCAGTACGTCGATATGATCGCCAAGGGTGAGCCCCCTGCCAATCCCGATCGCATCGTCAAAATGTACATGGCCAATGATGGCGCAGGAAACTAGGCGTTCGCATGTGGCCTAGAACGCGAGTGCCGTCGGATGCTGGAGCGGGCTGGATCGAGCGCTTGGCGGCGTTTGTCCTGGCTTGCAGTGTTGCGGCCTGCGGTCAATCGACCGCGCCGAATCTGAATGCGACTGTCGCCACGCCTGCTCCGGTCGCGAATGATCCTGCGAACACGGTTATTCTCGAGCTCAAGACCGGAAAGGTCACGATCCGGCTCCGCCCCGATCTCGCGCCGAAGCACGTCGAGCGCTTCAAGATGCTGGTCAACGAGGGGTTCTATAACGGCCTCAAGTGGCACCGCGTCATTCCGAACTTCATGGCCCAGACCGGCGATCCCAAAGGCAACGGAACCGGCGGCTCGAAGTATCCGGATCTTCCGGCCGAGTTCACGCCGACGCCGTTCGAACGCGGTACGCTAGGAGCTGCGCGGTCGGGAAGCCCCAACAGCGCCAACAGCCAGTTTTTCATCTGCTTCACGCATTCGCCCAATCTCAACGGCGAGTACACCGTATTCGGCCAGGTGGCGGACGGCATGATGCACGTCGACCAGATCGCCAAGGGCGAGCCGCCGCCCAATCCGGATATCATCGTAAGAATGTACATGGCGCCGCCTGCGGGGCCGTGACCACATCTCTCTGCGCGCTGCAGGTGCCACGCCCGATTTTGGGCAGAACGTTTTTTCCTCTTAGTGGAGCTGACCCATGGCCGACATCAAGGATCCTGAAAACACCCTCATCATCGAGACGACGCAAGGCCGGGTGGTCATCGCGTTGCGTCCGGATCTGGCGCCGAACCACGTGGCACGCATCAAGCAGCTTGCCCGCGAAGGGTTCTATGACGGGGTGGTGTTCCATCGCGTGATCGACGGCTTCATGGCGCAGACCGGTTGTCCGCACGGCACCGGCACCGGCGGGTCGAAGTATCCGAACCTCAAGGCCGAGTTCAACGCCGAGCCGCATGTGCGTGGCGTCTGCTCGATGGCGCGCGCGGCCTCGCCGGACAGCGCGAACAGTCAGTTCTTCATCTGCTTCGACGATGCGACGTTCCTGGACCGGAAATATACGGTGTGGGGTCAGGTGATCGAGGGGATGGAGAACGTGGACAAGATCAAGCGCGGCGAGCCGGTGCAGAACCCGGACAAGATGGTGTCGGTCAAGGTGGCGGCGGACGCGGCGTAAGGCGGCGCGGAGGAGCGCACATGTCGTTACATACCGCGGCCCTCAGTGCCGTCGCATTTCTTGTCGGGGCATTGCTCTCGGTGCAAGCGCCGATCAACACCCTCGCGGGTGCTAGGCTCGGGCACCCGCTGGGCGGCGCGGTGTTCTCCTTCGTCATCGGGACGCTGTTTCTTGTCGCGCTGATGCTGCTTACGGTGCGCAGCGAGGTTGCCTGGGGAAACGTCTGGTCGCTTCCGCCGCTGCTCTGGCTCGGCGGCGTGCTGGGCGCGATCTTCATCACGGCGGCCATCGTGCTGACACCGCAAATCGGTGTCGGCGCGCTGATCGCACTGGCCATCGCCGGGCAGGTGACCGCGAGCCTCCTGCTCGATCACTATGGCGTGCTCGGGCTTGCAACCCGCGAGATCACGATGGGGCGCGCCACAGGGGCTCTGCTCGTGGTTGCGGGCGCTCTGATGGTGCGGTTCTACTAGGCGTGCAGCAAGATCAAGGGGAAGGGCAATGGGATCGTCGTGGGCGTTATGGAACGTGGGCGTCGCCGGGTTGCTCGGTGCGGCCGGTGTGGCGCTCGCAGCCGTTGCGGCGCATCGGGTGGCCGATCCGTCTCTGACGACGGCCGCTCTGTTCCTGATCATGCATGGGGCGGCTGCGCTCGCACTGACAGCGCTTGCTGGTGCGTCGCCGTGGCCGACTGCGGTGCTTGCGACGGCTTCGCTGATGTTGCTCGCGGTGACGCTCTTTTCTGGTGACGTGACGGCCCGGGTGCTGCTCGGCGACCGCCTGTTTCCCATGGCGGCGCCGCTCGGCGGGTCGCTGCTCATCCTGTCGTGGCTGATCGCGGGCCTTTCCGGGATCGCCGCCGCCTTGAGGGGCGGCTGATCGCGCGCTGTCCCCATAGAGCCGGGCCTGTTGTATTTGCGGCTGGGAGGATTAGGCTTATTGAAGTCCAGCCTGAGTCGCCGCGCCGAAAGCGCGGCATGAGCTGCAGGTAATGGCGTCTCAATGGAACGTTCTGGTGGTTGTTTTGGCTCGCGTTTCTACGCCGGGTCACACATCCGGCGAACTCAAACCAACCCGCTTGGGGGAGACGACATGGATATTATCAACACTACGAAATCGTGGATCGCCGGTTTGACTGAAGTCGGCCTCATGCTCATTGCGCTGGCCATCGTGGCATCGCTCCTGGTCGGCGGCACGGTGCCGTTCTTCGATGGCGTCGTCGGCAACATCGTCAACTTTGTGAAGGAGCTAGGTACGAACGGCCTCGTCGGCCTCATCGCGCTCGGCTTCATCCTTTGGCTGTTCTCGAAGCGCTCAATCGCCTGAACCCAGACAGGGAGGGCGCGGGACGGAAGTTCCGCGCCTGCGATCTCATGGTGGATATCGTCGATCAGATTCGAAAGGCCGGATGGCTGGCTGTCGAGGCCGGGCTGCTCATCGTCATCCTTTGCGTTCTTCTCAACATCATCGTGGGGCCTGCCAGCAGCGGCGACTTCGTTGCGGCGGTTGCCTCGAATGCCAACACGTTCCTGCAGGGACTTCCTTCCGGGACGGTCATAGGACTTGTGCTGGTTTTCCTGGCGTATTGGATCATGACGCGCCGGGGTATCGCACCTTAGGCGCCTGTGCGTGGGGCATCGTTCTCACGATGGCTGTGGCCTCCCGTCAGGAAAGCGATTGGCAGGCGGCGGGCTGCAGCCCCAATAGAGACATGGGTGACCCATTTCGGCGGCGGCTCCGAAGGGCCGCTCGGCGGGTCGAGCTTCGGCTCGGGCTGTTCCTCGGGTGGAAGGAGCGGCTCCCGGATTGGGACCGGCGGTTTGTGGGGTCCGGATCGGTCGGCGATCGCCTCGGCTTGTTGGGGCCGGGTAACGGGCTGATCCGCGAGGTTAAGCATTCCTCCTCATCAACGCTCTCTTGTCGCAGGGGTTCCTCTGGCGGCCGGGTTGAGGCTATGACAAGCGCCCATGCGCACCGACCTGTTCGACTTCGAGCTTCCCGAGGACCGCATTGCGCTCCGTCCCGCCGAGCCCCGTGACTCGGCGCGCCTGCTCGTGGTCGATCCAAATGGCACTCCACCCCTCGCGGACCGCACCGTACGGGATCTGGTCGACCTCTTGCGGCCCGGCGATGCGCTCGTCCTCAACGATACGCGCGTCATTCCGGCGGCGCTTTCCGGTGTACGCGTGCGCGGCGAGTTGCGCTCGGGCGTGAGCTTCAATCTTCTGCGCCGCGTGGACGCCAGCCGGTGGCGGGCATTGGCGCGCCCCGCGAAGCGGCTCGCCGTTGGGGATCGCGTGCGGTTCGGGGCGGATAGCGAGAGCACGGCATGTCTTTTGGCAGTGCTCGAAGCCACGGTCGCCGCGCGGCTCGATGCGGGCGAGGTCGAGCTTCTTTTCGATCTCGCGGGTCCGGACCTCGACCTTGCGATTCAAAGTGTCGGCGAGATGCCGCTGCCCCCCTACATCGCGGGGCGTCGCGCTCCCGACGCGCAGGATCGTGTCGCCTATCAGACGGTGTATGCCGAGCGAGACGGCGCCGTCGCGGCACCGACCGCGGGACTGCATTTTACGCCGGAGCTGTTCGCGGCGCTCGCGGCGCGCGGCGTCTCGCGCCATTTCGTGACGCTGCACGTCGGCGCCGGCACGTTCCTTCCAGTCAAGGCCGAGGATACGCGCGAGCACAAGATGCATGCGGAGAGGGGCGAGGTCTCGGAGGAGACGGCACGAGCGCTTGCCGGGGTGCGTGCGGCCGGCGGGCGTGTCGTCGCCGTCGGGACGACGTCGCTGCGCATCCTAGAAAGCGCGGCTCATGCGGACGGCGCCGTTCGTCCGTTCGCCGGGGAGACGGACATCTTCATCACGCCGGGCTATCGGTTTCGCGCCGTCGATGTGCTGATGACGAACTTCCACCTACCGCGCTCGACGTTGTTCATGCTGGTTGCCGCGTTCGCGGGCCTCGAGACGATGAAGACGGCCTATGCGCATGCGGTCGCTTCCGGCTATCGGTTCTATTCCTATGGCGATGCGTCGCTTCTTTTCCGAGCGGACACGGAGGCCGATCATGGATGAGGATCTCGAGACGATGGACCGGGCGCGGCTCATCGAGGAAGTGCGCAGGCTTCGCGCGGGCATCCGGGAGCACCGCGACAGCACGGGGCACGATCTCTGCTGGCATCACCCGGCGCTCTGGGCGCTGCTGCCCGAAAAGGTCGAGCCCGCAATCGCCGTCCCGCCATGGGAGAAATTCATGCGCGGGTGCATCCGCTACCGGGCGTCGCTCGATCAACAGAGGCCGGATGCGCCTGTCCACGACAAGGAATTCGATGACTGATACCGAGACGTTTCACTACCGCCTGCTCGGACGGGCCGGTTCCGCGCGCCGCGGCGAGATCGTGACGCCGCGCGGCGTGATCCGCACGCCGGCGTTCATGCCCGTCGGCACCGTGGCGACGGTGAAGGCGCTTTATCCGGAGCAGGTGCGGGATGCGGGCGCGGACATCGTGCTCGGCAACACCTATCATCTCATGCTGCGGCCCGGTGCGGAGCGCGTCGCGAAGCTCGGCGGGCTGCACAAGTTCATGCGCTGGGAGAAGCCTATCCTCACCGACTCGGGCGGATTCCAGGTCATGAGCCTGTCGAAGATCCGCAAGATCACCGAGGAAGGCGCGCTGTTCCAGTCGCATCTCGACGGCTCGCGGCACATGCTCTCGCCCGAGCGCTCGATCGAGATTCAGTGCCTGCTCGGATCGGACATCCAGATGCAGTTCGACGAGTGCATCGAGCTGCCGGCGGAGCGGCGCGAAGTGGAGCGCGCGATGGAGCTTTCGCTGCGCTGGGCCGAGCGGTCGCGGCGCGCGTTCGAGGGTCGGCGGGCGAACGGCGGCGCGGGACCGGGGCAGGCGCTGTTCGGCATCGTGCAAGGCGGTACGGACGCCGCGCTGCGGCGCCGGTCGGCGGAGGCCCTGGTCGGCATGGACCTCGAGGGCTATGCGGTCGGGGGGCTCGCGGTCGGCGAGGGGCACGATCTCATGCTGGCGACGCTCGAGGCGACGCTGCCGTTCCTGCCTGAGGGAAAGCCGCGGTACCTGATGGGCGTCGGCACGCCGCTCGATCTCATCGAGTCGGTTCGGCGCGGCATCGACATGTTCGACTGTGTGCTGCCGACGCGGAATGGGCGTCACGGGCTCGCCTATACGTGGGACGGTCCGGTGAACCTCCGCAATGCCGTACATGCCGACGACCCGCGCCCGCTCGATCCCGATAGCTCGTGTCCGGCGGCGCGCGATTATTCGCGCGCCTACCTGCATCACCTGATGCGGTCGGGCGAGTATCTCGGCGCGATGATCCTGTCGTGGGTCAATACCGTCTTCTATCAGGACCTGATGGCGGGCATGCGCGCCGCCATCGAGGAAGGGCGCTTCGAGGCCTGGGCCGAGGAGACAAAGGCGCGGATCAAAAGCTGAGACCCATTGGGTGATCTCAGGCCGTCCGCAGCGTATTGGCGAAGCTACGGGCGACGGTGTTCAGTGTGGTCGCCTGATCGCCGAGGTTCCGGGCGGAGGCCATGACCTGGTTGGCGGCGGAGCCGGTCGAGCCTGCCGCCTGGCTCAGCCCCGACGTGTTCGATGAGACCTCCGCGGTGCCTTGCGCGGCCTCCTGGACGTTGCGGGCGATCTCGACCGTTGCGGCGCCCTGCTGTTCCACGGCGGAGGCAATGGTCGTGGCGATCTCGCTCATGGCCGCGATGATCTCGCCGATGGTCTCGATGGCGGACACGGCGTCGCCGGTCGAGGCTTGGATATCCGCGATCTGGGCGCTGATGTCAGCGGTTGCGCGTGCCGTTTGCGCGGCCAGCGACTTCACCTCCTGGGCGACGACGGCGAATCCCTTGCCAGCCTCGCCGGCACGGGCAGCTTCGATGGTGGCATTGAGGGCGAGGAGGTTTGTCTGGCTGGCGATGCTGCTGATCAGGCTCAGCACGTCGCCGATGCTCTGCGAGGCTTTGGAGAGCTCCCGCATCTTGCCGGACGTGTCGCTCGCGGTTCTGACGGCCTTGCCTGCGATCTCCGCGGAGCTGAATACCTGCCGGCCGATCTCCTTCACCGATGCGGACAGCTCGTCCGTGGCGGCCGCTACGGCGCGGACATTGGTCGAGGCCTCCTCTGCGGCCGCAGCGACGGCGGTCGACTGATCGGCGGTGGTGCGCGCCGTGCCGGTCATCATCTCGGCCGCGGTCTCGAGCTCTTTTGCGGTTGTCGCAACGGACTGGATCACGTTTGAAACGGCAGTGTCGAACTCTACTGCGAGGTTCTCAAGCGTCGTGCGCCGCTCACGCCGGCCCGCTTCGAGGTAGACGGCGATGGCGAGATCCATGTCGAGAAGCGCAGCCTTGATCACGGCGCACTGCACGGCCGTCTTGTGGTCGATGGACATCGTCTTCGTATAGGCGTCGACGGCCGCGTTGGGCGCGCGTGGCCGCGGAAGCCTCTTGGCCACCGCATCGACCAACCCCGTCAAGAGGACGTTATAGCCGCCGATGTACCATTTGGGGTCGAGCCCGATCTTGTTGTGGGTTTCGCCGATCTTCGTGATCGAGGCCACATAGGCTTCGTCGAAGCGTCCGTCGAGGATCGTGCGCCAGTGGCCGAGCTGTGCGTTCTTGGCCTGAAGCATGTGCTCGCGGTTGCGGAAGAAGACGGCCGTCTCCGAGAAGCCACTCACGTGCTCGTAGAAGCGATCTAGGACGGCCGGTAGCTCGGAGACGATGAAGTTCTTGTATTCCCTAAGAATTGTCGTTGTCACATCGTCGATCTGGTGGAATGCAAGCCGCGCCTTCGTCGTGTTGCTGCTCATGATGATACCCTCCGCTATCGGACGCATGCTGACCGTTCGAGGAGTCGGCACGAATTTCCTATGGGAGATGATCGGCAAGCTGGCCTCTATCGACAGGCTTGGTGCGATGTAGTTTCGGTCGAGAAGCAGGTGCGTGCGATTGCGCGCCGATCACGACGGCGGGGCGGCATCCACCATTTCGCGGGCGAGGCGGTGCTCGCGATGCACGAGGTAGACGCCTGACGCGACGATCAGCGCTGCGCCGGCAAGCGTCCACAGGTCGGGCAGATCGCCGAAGACCGTGTAGCCGAAGGCGACCATGGTCAGGAGCTGCATGTAGAGGAACGGCGCAATCGCAGAGGCAGGGGCCAGGCGGTAGGCGTGCAGAAACAGCCAATGACCGAGTCCGCCGAGGACGCCGAGCGAGCCGAGCAGCGCCCATGACAGCGTATCGGGGGGCGTGTGCCAATCGGATATCGCGAACGGGACGCCGGCGAAGGTGCCGACAAACATCGAGTAGAAGAGCGTCACGAGGGGTGGATCGAATTGGGCCATGTGGCGCGTCAAGAGCATAAAGAGAGCGTAGGCGAGCATGGCCGCGAAGGCGTAGAGCACGGCCGGGTGCATGACGCCAAGACCCGGCCTCACGGCTATGAGGACTCCGATGAAGCCAACCATGATGGCTGCCACGCGGCGTCGGCCGACCCACTCGCCGAGCAGGGGTCCGGCCAGAAGCGCGACCACGAGCGGCGCGAGGAAGACGATGGTGACGGTCTGGTCAAGCCGGAGATACTGGAGCGCCAGGAAGTTGAAGGCGGTGGTTGCGACCATCAGCACCGAGCGCAGAAGTTGCAGGCCCAGACGATTGGTCGTGAACAGGGCCTTGACGGTCATGAGACCGAAGGCGGGCACGAGCACCAGCAAGAGGACGAATTGGCCGATGAAGCGCGACCAGACGATCTGCCCGATGCCGAGCCCTTCGCGCGTTGCGAGGAACTTCGCGGCCGTATCGAGCCCGGAAAACAGCGTGACGGCCATCAGCATGAAGCCGATGGCGCGCAGGCGTTGGCGGGCGGGATCCTGAGACTGGACGGGCTGGGGCATAGGTCTGGCGCTTTCGAGCGCCTCTCTTACTGCATGAGGCGCGGAAAGCGACGCGGCATTTTTCCGAAAAAGGTGTCCCGGCGGGCGGTGCTTCTTCCCCGTGACACTTCCGTCACCCTTATGCAGCCTGCCTTGACCCGGCCTCCGCGCCCCCCTAGAAAGCGCTCTCTCAAACGGCGTCGCCCGCTTTTTGCTGCGGGACGGCTTCGGGCCGGTAGCTCAGCGGTAGAGCACGTGACTTTTAATCATGGGGTCGAGGGTTCGATTCCCTCCCGGCTCACCACCCCTTAGAAAATACAAAGTGTTTTCAATGCGTTATGTTTTTTTCTGGAAAGACATCCGCATTGTGGTGGGAAAGATCGTTCGCTTTTCATCCTCGACCGAGGAGGTGCATCGCTTCTCCCGCCATCCTCTTGCGCTCGGCGGCGCGCATGTAGCGCTCGGCTTCCTTCGGCGTGAGCGAGCCGAGAATCGCCATCGCTGTTCGAGCGTCGCCCCGAGATGGCCCGCCAACTGAGGCCGCGTTTCAAGCTTTCTTTTCGAGCACGATATTTCCTGTCGATCTGATGACGGCTTGATACCCGCTCGCGAGGATGGCTTCGATAAGTTTTCCGCGCCAGTGCTTGGCGCTGTGCTTGTGCTCGATGATGAACAGGCGGGGCCATCTCTCGAGAGGGATCGCTTCCAAGTACGGCATCAGGGCTTCGTATTCGTAGCCTTCGACGTCGATCTTAATGATATCGCAGTTCGCTATGCCCTGCTCCGCAAGCACGCTTGCAAGGGTACGCATGGAAACAGTGATCTGCTCCGACGTCGTTGCCAGGATTGATCCGGTGCTGGGATTCTTCTCGGTTACGCCAAAGGAGGCCGTTCCATCTCGCTCGCCAATAGCAGCATTGATCGCGGTGACGTTTTCGAAGCCGTTCAGGCGCACGTTTTCAACGAGCGCAGCGTACACCCTTGGATTTGGCTCGATGGCGAGGATCTTTGTGTTGGGGACGCCGAGGATCGCCATCCAAAGGGTGTAGAATCCGATGTTGGCGCCAATATCGGCCAGAACATCGCCTTCCCGGATGGTGGACTGCAGATAGGCCCGTTCCCGGCTGTTGTAGCGCAGGTCTGCCATCAGATATTTCGGGTTGGAGTACGGAGGAAGCCGAAGCTTTGTCGTCCCCTTCCAAATGAGGCCGTCTCGCGATTTATCGCGCCGCCCTAAGAAGAGCCTCTCAATCAAATGGCGCGCTCTGCCGCGGCCTCCAATCGTATACCGGGCGATGAGAATCCCGAATCTCTCGACGGGCGTTAGTCCGTAGAAGCCGAAGTCCTTCATAACTTGATCCGCAAGCCGCGTAGTAATGCTCAGCGATAATCTCGCTCGTACCTGTCGATCGCTTCCCCGAGGGTGGAAGCTTCATGGGGCAAGATACCATTGAAGACCGCCATGTGACCAACAAACCGATCGAGCTTCCCGTATCGTTCGATGATCCTGAAATGCGGCCGGCCAATATAGTCGTCTACAACCAGTGACCATCCGCGCTTTCCGGCGAGGGCGCGCAGGGCCTTCAACGCGCACGCCACGCGGAAACGGCCATCGACAAGGACCAAGTCAGGAACGCGCCCATCGAGCTGTTTCTGAGGGTAGTCAGAGTAAGCCTTGAAGAGTGCCAACCTTCTGTTGGAAGGGGCGCCCAGCGTCAGAGGCTTTCCAAGACCTTTGGTCGGGCCAATGGAGCGGTGGAGGTAAAATTGACGGCCGTCGTTATATGTGCCGCCAGCAACTATCTTCGCATGTACCGATGTCAGGAAATGCCGATCGGACTCGATCGAGATGAAGGGTATGCCGAGGCGAGCGGCCAGAACAGTCGATCCCCCCGACCCATACTCAAGATACGTTTGCGAGGTGGAGAGCCTGCGCTTGAACCACTCAACTGAATCCAGGGAGGCGAAGAATGGTTCTTCGGAGATTTGGAACCCCGAAACGTGCCGCGCATATAAGTACTTCAGGTACTTCGTCTGAAAAACGTGCGACGCTAATTTCTGAATCCTATTGGGACGCCGGCTCTGTGCGGGCGTCAATGTTGACGAGACCACAGGAATTCCCCCCACGCATTACTTAAACCTTTTGTGACATGCAATCACACGTCTGATGAAGCAGCAAGCCCATGCGCATAAAAATAATCATTCGAAATATGTTGCTGCGGCTGCCTGATAGGTTGCTTTATCGCGCTGAGGCGCTTGGTAAGTGATTGATCGCCAATCGAAAGGCTGGCGCGAGGGTGTTCGAAAACGTCCGTTGATCTCCAATAAGAACAGTCCGATTTTTTGCAGCTGCGAACTAGAGCGGGCTACCGCGTTTTCGTAATGCATGCGCGGGTGCGTTCCAAGAGAGCGGGACTTCTTGGCCAGCGTCAGTGTTCGGACTCGTAGAAGGCGCAGCAGATCAACGCGGGCAGTGTGCAGAGGGCGAGGTAAGCGACAAGGGCCTTCAGTGGCATGGGCGCTTGTCCGGCGTTCAAAGCGAACAACCAGATGAGGGCGATGCCGGCCACTGGAATGGGCAAGGCCAACCACAACCGACGCCGGGCATCCAACAGCCTCTTTGCGCAGAGCAGGGTGGCGGCGCAAACAAAAGTGAGGCTCCATGCGGCGAGCATCCAGGCTGTCCCGGCCGGCCGTTTGGCCGAGCTGGGTTGCTCAGACTCATGAAGCAAGGAAACGCCGAGAAAAAAGACTGCGATCGCGACAGTCATGGCGAGGCGCCATTGGTCTCGTGGCAGCCGGCCACCGAGTGAGAAGAAGACTGCGGCTGTCTTTCCGGTGAGGAGCCCCTTCATGGCGCATCAATCGGCAATCCTGCAGTCATGGCATCCGCTATAGCGGTTTCGCGGTCATTGGCACGCGGCCGGGTACTTTTAGCCTACAGACGCTGGCTGCTGCGCGCTTGATTTTGCGCAGTGCAGGTCGACGCGCCTACCTGCCGTCTCGGATTCACCTTGCCCACAGATAGGCTCCGCGGGGCAGCGTTGAAAGCCCTGGGAATACCGATGCTATTGTGCGGTATTATGAGCGACCGCGCGTTCCGGTGCACTGAGCCGAGAGCTGAACGGCTGTTCGAAGGATAGGGTCCCCTCATGGGAGAGGAAAATCAACACGCTGCAGTGTTGAGGGAGCGGCTGCGGATCGCGCGGGATCTGCACGATACGCTGGCCCATTCCATGGCCGCTACGCTGGCGCAGATCCGCCTCGTCAGAAAGCTGGCAACGGTCGCGCCGGAGCGTCTGGCCGAGGAGCTTGAACGCGCGGAGGAGGTGGCGCTCGGGGGCTTGCGGGAAGCCCGCGCGGCGGTCACGCGTATGCGACACCAGGCCGTAAGGGACGATGGGCTGGGCGCTGCCTTGGGGCGGCTGACCAAGCGGATGCGGTTGCGCAAGAGCATGGACATCGAGTTGAACGTGGACGCTGGTGCGTTCGTGCTCGCGGACGAGCGCGCCGAGACCGTGTTCCGGGTTGTCGAGGAGGCCGTGCATAATATCGAGCGGCATGCGGGCGTGGACCGCGGCCTCATCATCGCGAAGGTCAAGCCCGACGCGGCGAACGGCTACCTCGAGGTCATCGTCCGCGACGAAGGCAAGGGCTTCGACCCGAGCGTCGGCGCGCTTGGCCACTACGGCATTACCGGCATGCGCGAGCAGGTCGAGATGATTGGCGGCTCCTTCCTGATAGAGAGTGCGCCACAACGCGGAACACAACTCACCATCAACGTGCGTCTCTGACATGCCGTCTCAGGAAACCAACGCCTCCGACCCCATCCGCGTCCTCATTGCCGAGGACCATCAGGTCATTCGGCACGCATTCGCTGCGATGTTGGCGCTGGAGTCCGACATGGACGTCGTCGGGGAGGCGGCGGATGGCGTCGAGGCCATTGAGATGGTCCGTGCCTGGCGGCCCGATATCGTGCTGATGGACCTGCAAATGCCACGCGGCGGCGGGATTGCTGCCATCAGGCGCATTGTTGCGGAGCATCCCGAAACGCAGATCATTGTGCTTACGACCTTCGATACGGACGACCTCGTCCTCGAGGCGGTCTCTGCCGGCGCTCAAGCCTATCTGCTCAAGGAGGCCAGCGAGCAGGAGATCCTAGGGACGATCCGTGCCGTGAAGCGCGGCGAGTCCGGACTTTCGCCGCGGATCGCGCGCACCGTGCTGGATGGATTGCGCAGTCTTCAGCCGGCGTCCGAGAAGCCTGGGGACGACCCGCCAACCGAGCCGTTGACCGCGCGTGAGGAAAAAATTCTTGCGCTCGTGGCAGAAGGGCGCAGCAACAGGAGCATTGCGGAGGCCGTTTTCCTGGCGGAGGGGACGGTCAAGAACTACGTGAGCCGCATCATGGAGAAGCTCAACGTGCAATCGAGGACGGAACTCGCCGTGAAGGCTGCGCGCCGCCGACCACGCTCCTGACCTTGTCTCGTGTCCGCAGATATTGCCCGCCTATGGCAAGGCGCCGTCGTCATCAGGTCCGGCAAGCTGTGCCACCTGCCGGCATTGATCCACCAGCCGGCGCCGCTCCTCGGCCGGGAGCCGCTCGATGTCCTCCGGTGACAGGCAGCCAAGCAGCGCAACGACACGATCGGCAAGAGCGATTGGCATATGCGCCTGAAGCGCGTTGTCCTTGTCGGGCGGTGCCTGCGGGCTGAGGCTGTGAGCGTCCGCCAGCCCGCCGGAGAATGGAGATGGTCGGGCCGAAGGCGCCGGGGCGTCCGAAAGAGCCTCCGACAGCTCCCACTCCAAATCGCGTAGACGCCGCCTGCAGTCGGGGCCGGGTTTGCTCTCGCTCCGCTCCCAGCGTGAGACGGTTCGCTGCGACACGCCGAATATGATGCCCACGCGCTCCTGCGTCAGCCCGTACACAATGCGCAGGCGTCGAACCACAAGCCCCCAGTTCTCGACCATGTTCAGCAGGCGATCGTCGGCCAGGAAGCCTGCAACGCCGGGGCGTGCCGGTTGCGGGGGGATTGGTTGAGTAATTGATGCGCCTTGCATGTGGGCCTTCTCGGGCATCCGGGACAAGAAAGCGAATAGGGGGCAGCGCGCAACGGGGGGATGTGGGGGGAGGAATCGGTCGCGGCGCTAGATCCCTATTCGCTGTTGTGCTCCTCTGACCTGCCCCGACACGAAGCCGCATCCCTGCGAGGCTGGTCGTGAGATGATGCGCAATTGGCTATCGGTCCGGAGGTAGCGTTCGTCATAATCTGCAGTGACGAAAGTCATGAGGTCGAGCCGGCCGGCGTCGAGACGTTCTCGTCTTGCGGTGCCTGCAACCTGAGATCGGTGTAGTTGGTCGCCGGCCTTGCGCGCTCGGAGGCATCGGGGCGTTAACTATGGGGACGTCCCGCAGCAGACCTGCGAGCCAAGCGGGTCCGCGGTGCCGATTGCACGGCTATTGAGCAAGCCGTCGGCAGGGGATGCGCTGGCGGGCCTTGACCAGGCAATGTCGCTCAAGGCTTACTATCGAAAACGAAGTATATTTTCCCTGCGCGATGGCGCTCGACCCAAGCCAAAAAGGAAACGGCATGACCGATTCAGTCCGGTTCTCGCCGCGAGAGCAGATCGTTGAGAACGGGCACCTGCCGCAAGAGCAGGCCGCCGACACTGCGCCGGCAAACACGATCGAGCAGGTTCGCGATCTCCTGTTCGGAGAGGCCAAGCGCGAGCACGATACCCGCATTGCCGAACTCGACCTTACGGTCAAGCGCATGCAAAGCCACTTCGCCGCGCAATTGGTTGCGGTTGAGGCGCGGGTGGAGGCCATGTCGCAGGCCCTGTCCTCAAGGCACGAGGAGAGCTTGCGCCGGATCGGTGAAGCCATGGTGTCGCTCGGCCACCAGATTGCCGCTCTGGGACGGTCAGATGACCATGATCGCAATGCCTGATCGTCCAGCCGAGCTGGAGAAATTAAAACGTCTTCTGCTTGCCGACGAGCGGACCAACATCGAGACATTGCGTTGCGCACTGGCAGTGCTCGACGCGCGCGTTGGCAACGACGATCGTTTCCGGGATTCGATGACGAGGGAGCTCGTCGCCGCCTTTCGGGCGGCCGAGGCCAACCAGCATCGCGAGCTGGCGGAAGCGCTTTCCCCGCTTGTGCTCGCGGGCATCAGACGGGAGATCATCCAGTCGCAAGACCTGATGGTGGAAGCGCTCTACCCGATTACGGGCAGGCTTGTCTCGACGGCGGTGGCGCGCGCCTTCCAAAGCCTCGTGACCGACATCAACGCCCGGCTGGAGGCGGCCGTCAGCCCGCTCAACTGGCGGCGGCGCATAAAGTCGCTTGTGACTGGCCGCCCGCTCGCGGAGATCATTCTGTCCGAGGCCATCGGGTTTCAGCTCGAGCGCCTTCTCCTGATGGACCGCACCACCGGCGCGCTGCTGGCGACCTGGCCTCAGCGCAAGGGCGATGGGCGGAAGGACGACCAAGCTGCCGTTATGGGAGGTCTGCTTTCGGCGATCGTGAGCTTTTCCCGGGAGGCCTTCGAAAGCGACGGTCGCGACCTGCGGGCGCTGGATCTCGGCGATCGTGTGGTGATGTTGCGCTCGTCGGCGCGCCGCATTGTTGCAGCGGTCGGGCGCGGCGCCGTCGACGAGCAGGTCGAGGCGCGTGCCGACAGTGCCTTCCTGAATATGCTCGAGCTCAGCGCGACAGCGGACGACGACGTCGATGCGCATGGGCTTTTGGCATCACTCGCCTCGTCGCTCGCGGCTCAAGCCGTTCCTCCACGTCGCGGCGGGCCCCCTGTTCCTTTGTTGGTCGTCGCGTCGCTGCTGCTTGCCGCGCTGGGCTACTGGGGTGTGCAGGCCTTCGAGACACGGCGAGCAGAGCAACGGCTCGACGCCTCGCTTAGCGCGGTCGGCGAACGGATTGCGGCCGGTGGAGGAGCGGTTGCGCTGGTAAGGGATGCGCCGACGCATACCGTCAAGGCCATCGGCTATTTGCCGAACGAAGCATCGCGCCGTGACCTAGATGCGGAAATTGCGCGCGAGCTTCCCGGATACAAGCTCGAGGCCCAGGTCGTCACGGCAACGGGCGGGCCGGCCTCGCTCGATGCGGCCATGGGATTCGACGCTCATCTCAAGCGTCTTGAGAGCGCCTTTGCGGGGCTGCGTCAGAATACCGAAAAAGGCTTCAAGTCAGCGGAGGCATCGGCGGTTTCGGAAGCGGAGCGCCTGCGCGCGAGCATTGATGAGGCAACCCGCGTTCTCCGCGAGGCGCGGACGGCGTTGTCCCTGGCGCTGCCCAGCTACGCGCTGTTCTTCCAAGAGGGGACAACCTATCGCTCCCCGACGGAAGCAGAGCGCGATCTGGATGCCATCGCCTCTCTCCTGAAGAGCCATCCGGAGCCGAAAATTCGTCTTACCGGCTACGGCGATAACATCGGGACGCGCGAGACGAACCTCAAGATCGCCCTGTCGCGCGTTCAGAAGGTCGCTGCCGATCTCATCACGCGCGGCGTGGACGAGACCCGGCTTGTTCTTGCCGCGCGCGACGGCTCGCAGGAGATTGCGCAGGGGGATGGGCCCGGCAGCTCCAACCGGCGCGTGACCTTCGAGCTGGGCTACGCCAACGAGTGAGCCGCGACGAGATGGTGGGCAAGAAAGTCATGATCCTTGGCGCGGTGGGCGTCGGCAAAACCTCGCTGTCGCGCCGTCTGGCGCTCGACAAGTTCGATGGCAACTACAAGGCGACGATCGGGGTCGACGTCTACAACACCATGGTGGAGATCGAAGGAGACGCAACGGGTGCCACCATGCCGTTCGTCTTGTGGGATACCGACGGCGATTTCGGCACGAGCATTTTTGCGAGTACCTATCTGCGTGGTGCTTCTGCCGCCGTCATCGTCGCCGATGCGACACGGCCGCAAACGATCCCGTATCTCGAGAAGCTCGTGCTTGGCTTCAAGGACGAATTGCCGGGCCGGCCCTGCGCCGCAATCCTCAACAAGGTCGATCTGCTGGACGCTCCGCCGTCGCTATCGCCTGAGGACTTCGGCTCACCCGACTTTGCGGAAACGACGAGTGCGCTAACGGGCCACGGTGTCCGGCCGACGTTCGCCAGGCTTGCTGCAACGATCCTCCGCCGCGGATTGTAACGGCTGTTCGTCAGGCTGTATGTCAGGTCGTCGATCGGGACGTGGAAAACGGCGCTCCTAGTACGTCTTCAGAACGCCCATCCGGCGCATGACGTGCTTTTCGGCTTCGAGGATCGCCATCGCCAGGATGCCGATGCCGATGATCAGCAGTCCGTCGGTCAGGCTCACGGGGCGGGTCGCGAATAGATGGTGCATGACCGGCAGGTAGGTGAACGCGAACTGGGCCAGGACCGCAACGGTGATGGCGATCAGCACGGGTGGTGTGCCGAGGGCGCCCTGCCAGGTGAACGACGTCATGTGCAGATAGCGTACGTTGAAGAGGTAGAAGATCTCGAGCACGACGATGGTGTTGACGACCATGGTGCGGGCGGTCTCGACGTTGAGACCGCGGGCGAGCGCGTAGAAGAAGATCGTGAGCGTTCCGATCAGGAATATCAGCGACACGAACACGATACGCCAGACGAGGAACGGCGAGAGGAGACCGGCGTTCACGGGCCGTGGCGGTCGGCGCATGACATTGGGCTCCGGTGGCTCGAAGGCCAGCACGAGGCCGAGCGTGATGGTTGTGATCATGTTGATCCAAAGGATTTGAGCCGGCGTCATCGGCATGGTGAAACCAACCAGGATCGCGGAGACGACCGTCAGGGCCTCGCCGCCATTGGTGGGAAGGGTCCAGGCAGTGACCTTCTGGATGTTGTCATGGACGGTGCGTCCTTCATGCACGGCGGACACGATCGACGCGAAGTTGTCATCGAGCAGCACCATCTGGGAGGCGTCCTTGGCGGCTTCGGTGCCCTTGTGGCCCATGGCGATGCCGATGTCGGCCTGCTTCAGCGACGGCGCATCGTTGACGCCGTCGCCCGTCATGGCGACAACGGCGCCATCGGCTTGGAGCGCGCGCACGATGCGCAGCTTGTGCTCGGGGCTGGTGCGCGCAAAGACGTTCGTGTCGAGGACGACCTCGGGTAACGTCTCGTCCGAGATCCGGTCGAGGTCGTGGCCGGTCAGGACGTGCGGGTTCTCGCCGAGTCCAAGCTGGCGGGCGATGGCGGCGGCGGTCGCGGCGTGGTCGCCCGTGATCATCTTCACGGCAATGCCTGCGGTCTTGCATTCGGCGATGGCCGACACTGCCTCTTCGCGCGGCGGGTCGATGAAGCCGATGAGACCGAGGAAGACCAAGCCATGCTCCACGTTGCCGAACGACAGGCGGGACGTCGCCTCGGGTGCGGCCTTCATGGCGAATCCAAGCACCCGCTCGCCCTCGGAGGCGGCGGCAGCGATGCGCTCGGTCCAGTAGGCGCGATCGAGCGGGGCTTCGCCGGGGCCGTCCGCCTGCAGCGAACACATCTCGAGCACGCGCTCCGGAGCCCCTTTCACGAGGATCGCCTTCGCGCCGTAGGGAATGTCGCATAGCGTCGCCATGAAGCGGTGCTGTGCATCGAAGGGGATCTCGTCGGCGCGCAGCCATTCCGCGCGCACGGTCTCCGCGTCGAACCCGGCCTTCATGGCAAGGGCAACGAGGGCGCCCTCCATTGGGTCGCCGTTTACCGCCCATCCCTTTACGTGCTGGTGCAGATGCGCGTCGTTGCAGAGAAGACTGGTGCGTACGAGGGTCAGGACTGTCGCCCGTCCGGCCTGGCCGCCGGCATTGCCGGTGTAGGTCAGCTTGCCCTCGGGGGCATAGCCGGAGCCGCTGACCAGAACCTCGCCGTGGGCCACGACCACGCGCCGGGCCGTCATCTCGTTGCGCGTCAGCGTGCCGGTCTTGTCCGAGCAGATGACGGAGGTCGCGCCAAGTGTCTCGACAGCGGGCAGGTGGCGGGTCACGGCGTTGCGCGCTGCCATGCGCTGTACGCCGATGGCGAGCGTGATCGTGATGACGGCGGGAAGCCCTTCCGGCACGACGCCCACGGCAAGGGCGACGACCGCGATCAGGGCATCGGCCCATGCGAAGTCGCGCACCAGGACGGCGAAGGCAAACAGGGCACCGGACGCGCCGATGGCCACCCATGTGAAGCGGCGCCCGAAGTTGTTGATCTGCTTGAGCAGCGGCGTGGTGATTTCCTCCACGCCGCTCAAAAGCGTGCTGATGTGGCCGATCTCGGTGTCGAGGCCGGTGGCAACCGCTACGCCGGCGCCTTGGCCTGCCGCGACCATGGTTCCCGAGTAGGCCATTGATTTACGGTCGCCGAGGGCGGCGTTAGCATCCACGGGCGGCTCGCTCTTGGATGCGGCTATCGATTCGCCTGTGAGCGCGGCCTCGTCGATCAGAAGGGCGCGGGCCTTGAGCAATCTCAGGTCGGCGGGGACCCGGTCGCCGGCCTCGATCAGGACGATGTCGCCGGGCACGATCTCGGCTGCCGGCACGCTCGCGCGGTGTCCGTCGCGCAGGACGTTGGCACGCGGCGAGATCATGCTGCGGATGGCGTTGAGCGCGTCCTCCGCTTTCCCTTCCTGGACGAAGCCGACGATGGCGTTGACGAGCACGACGGCGGCGATGACGGACGCATCAATGATATGCCCGAGGGTCCAGGCTGCCACTGCGCTGGCCAGCAGGAAGTAGATCAGTGCGTTGTTGAACTGCGACAGGAACCGGAGCAGCGGATGGCGGGCGGCAGGCGGCGGAAGCTCGTTGCGGCCGTAGCGGGTGAGACGCTTGGCTGCCTCGTCGGAGCTTAGTCCGGTAACGTCGCACGCGAGGCGGGTTAGCACCTCGGCCGTGTCGCAAGCGTGGTAGTGTGGGCTGGTCGGGGCCGGCGCGTTCCGTGGGTCGGCTCGATCATCCATCCGCCTCATCCTCCTTTCATCTTTTCTTTTATAACAGGCGCGGATTCGAAACGGGCCATTGATGTAGATCAAGATTCGGCCGGTCCGTATTTCCTCCGTAGTCATCCCTCAGGGCGCACGTGCGGGAGACGGAAGCAAGCCGCGCGGTCCCCCGCAGCGATGCATCCGTAACGGGATCAGTTGCGTGCTTCGCGGGCCGTGTGTTTCGGGTGAACATATCCCGGATCGATGGATTCAATCGCGATCTGGGGCTCGTCGATGCCGTTCATGGTGCGAATGCAGACGTTCTTCCAGAGCTGTTTCGTCATGTGGACGGCCGGTTCCCAAAGCGCCATGCAGTCGGCAAGCGTGGGCCCGCCGCCTGCCGTAATCGTGACGCCGCTCCCTGCACCGCTCTGCTCGAAGTCCTCCGTCGCAGCCTGCGGCTCGTTGATCGGATGGACTGGCGGCGTTGGTGGCACGGTCGTCGGAACGGGCGCGCTCCAGACGGGGTTCGCATCGCCGTTCGAGATCGTGTACCGGGTTTCTGCGGCGGCCTCGCAGTTGGCGCTGACCTCTCCCTCGCATTGGGACGAGAAGTCCGGTGGGGGCGTGGTCGATGTGATGCTTCCCGCGCTTGACACGCCTCCGGACGGTGCGGCGGGCCGATGGGATGGGCTATGTGACGTCGCGATCGTGTCGGTGTGCGCGAGCGTCGAAATCGCCGTGCCGATATGTGGCGCGCCGGCGGCCGTGCCATGAGCCGATGCCGCCGCGGTACCTGCAGCAAGGAAAAGGCCTGCCGCCAAGGATGTTGGCTTCGGCGTGCGGTGATGCAAGGACATGTGCGCCTCCTTTGATCCAGGACTACTGCGGCCCGGTTCGGACTTCGGAGTCATGTGGATGCGCAGGCGCGGCTGGCCAGGTGGCGGACTGCGACATGCGGGGCCGTGGGCGCTTACATTTGCGTAAGGGCGGGCCGGAGGGCGCGGGCCCTCCCCGTGCTCCGGTCGCCTCGGGTGGGGCACCTTGCGGTTGTCACAGGTCGCCATTAGGGTACGCGCCGACGCGGGGCTCAGGCGCGACGCCAACGAGGTCGGCCTTCCGAGCCCGCAATACCCCGTCGTTCTCGGGTTCGTCCCACGGCCAAGGTTTTCGCGCCGCGGCCGGGCCTGCGGACTGCGGGTGCCCTATCCATCCTAGGAGGATTTTCGTGCCAGCAAGCGCCAAGACCTGGATTGTCGAGACGGAGTGGCTTGCCGAGCATCTCGATGCGCCGGACCTCATCGTCTTCGATGGCTCGTGGCATCTGCCGAACTCCGGTCGCGATGCGAAGGCCGAATACATGGCCGAGCACATTCCCGGTGCGCTGTTCTTCGATATCGACGATCTGATCGACGAGAAATCGCCGCTGCAGCACATGCTGCCGCCGACGCCGAAGTTCGCCTCCCGCATGAAAAAAATGGGTGTGGGCGACGGTATGCGCATCGTCGTCTATGACACATACGGCCTGTTCTCCGCGGCGCGCGTCTGGTGGACATTCCGGGCGATGGGGCATCAGGACGTGGCGGTGCTGAACGGCGGCCTCAGGAAATGGAAGGCCGAGGGGCGGCCGCTCGAGGACATGCCGCCGACCATGCGCACGGCACGCCATTTCACGCCGCTGCTCAACAACTCGCTGGTGCGCGACCTCGACGACATGAAGGGCTATGTGGCAAGCGGCGACATGCAGATTGTCGACGCGCGGCCCAAGGGGCGTTTCGAGGGGACGGAGCCCGAGCCGCGGCCTGGCCTGCGCTCCGGACACATCCCGGGCTCCAAGAACGTGCCTTCGGGAACGATCCTCAATCCGGACGGGACGCTCAAGTCCAAGGCAGAGCTCGAGAAGATCTTCCGCGACGTGGGCATCGAGCCGCAGCAGCCCGTCGTGACCACGTGCGGGTCGGGTGTCACGGCCTCGATGCTGTCGCTGGCGCTCAGCGTGATCGGGCAGACCAACGCGGCCGTCTATGACGGCTCGTGGGCCGAGTGGGGTCAGGAGACGCTGGATACCCCCGTGGAGACCGGCCCCGCGAAGTGATATTGCGCAGGGCTGCCGTTCGTTCCGTGATCGTGTAACGTCGCTTCTACGGCGGCTCTTCGCCGGTCGGGGATCGGCTCCATGCGTGGTTTCTGGGTAGCGCTCGGACTGCTTTCCGTCGTGCTTCCGGCACGGGCCGGCGACGACGTGCGCTGCCTCGACGATGCGATGCTCGTGTTCGATGCGTCGGGGTCCATGGCCGGGACCGACATGAACACAGCCAGGCCCCATATCGATAAAGTGCGCGAGGCGCTCGCGAGCGTGCTGCCCTCGGTAACGCCGCGCCGTCATCTCGGGTTGATCGTCTACGGACCGGATGCGCAATCCAGATGCGAGAGCGTCGATTTGCGTCTCAAGCCTGGTCCGAACAGCGCCCAGACGATCATGGACGAGGTGAACGGCGTGGTGCCGGGCGGGCAGACACCGCTCACCGAGGCGGTGCGCGGTGCGGCGGAGGAACTCCGGTTTCGCGACAAGCCGGCGGTGGTCGTGCTTTTGACCGATGGCGAGGAGACGTGCGGCGGCGATCCCTGTCGGCTCGCCCGGCAACTTCGCGCGGAGGCCTATGGCATCACGATCCATGTCGTGGCCTTCAAGGTTACCGGCGAGACGTGGCTCTCTCCCGGCATGGGATCGGCCTGCATGGCGCAGGAGACCGGCGGTCTTGCGATCACCGCTCATGACAAGGACGAGCTGATCACCGCCTTGCAGAAGACGCTCACCTGCCCGCTGTTCTCGGAGGCGGCCCGATAGCTCAAGCGTCCGGGAAGTATTGGAAGACCCAGGTCTCGGTGAGGGCGCGCTCGCCCTTGCGCAGGTACATGCGGATGTCGACCGGGTCGGTTCCCGTTGCTTCGAGGTCGAATAGAGCCCGCCAGCGGCCGCGCTGGTTGACGACCGGATGGCAGTAATCGTTGCTGAGCGTTCCGCGCGACGGCGTGACGACGATCTCGACGCCGTCGTCGCGTCCCAGGTCGTTCAGGACCTTGCCCTGGAAATCGACGACGAACTTGCGCACGCCCTCCGGGCGCTTGTGGCCGGGCCGCCCGCCGACGCCGGTCCAGGTGCCCGTGCTTTTGGCGAGCGAGTTCGGGAAGGGGATGTCGTCGAGCCAGCGTAGCCGATAGCGATAGGTGCGGCGCGCGCCGGCCTTGAAGGGTTCCCTCGGCCACCAGTAGGCGGCGATGTTGTCGTGGATCTCGTCGTCGGTCGGGATCTCGAGAAGATGCACCTCGCCCTCGCCGAAGGGTTCGATGGGCTCGACCCAGACCGAAGCGCGGCGCTCGTAGAAGACGCTGTCGTCGAGGTAATGAACGAAGTCGCGGTCGCGCTGGAGCAGGCCGAAGCCGCGGATGTCCTTGTCGACGAAGGCGTTGCCCATGACGCGGGGCGGGTTGTTGAGCGGGCGCCAGATGCGCTCGCCCGAGCCCGTCCACATTGCGAGGCCGTCCGAGTCATGAATTTCGGGGCGCCAGTCGACGATCTGCCGGCGGCTGGTCTCGCCGTACCAGTACATGCTCGAGAATGGCGCGATGCCGAGGCGGCCGATGTCGCGGCGGGCGAATAGGCGGGCTTCGATCTCCATCTCGACGCGCGCCACGTTGCGGGCGTCGATCGCGCGCTCGGCCGTCATGCGATAGGCGCCGGTCACGCTCGGGCTGTCGAGGTAGGCGTAGATGACGACGGTGCTTCCCTTGCCCTCGTCGCTTTCCAGCCAGAACTCCGTGAAGCGCGGAAACTCCTCCGGGGTTGGAGCGCCGGTGTCGATGGCGAGGCCGCGCGCGGACAGCCCGTACTGATTGTACGGACCTGACGTGCGGAAGTAGGAGGCGCCGAGGAAGGCGAGCCAGTCGGTCTTGAGGTCCGGTGCCATGACGCGGAAGCCGGCGAAGCCAACGCCCTGCGGTAGCTCGCGTGCCGGGTGGCCGTCCGGGATCTCGAACAGGTCGGTGTTGTAAAGCACCTCCTGGGCCTCGTTGTGCTTGACAAGGTGGATCTTGACGGGCTCGCGCGAGAATTTTCCGAGATGAAAGAGCTGGACCGGGAGCTGGTGGCGTCCATCGAGCATCAGGCTCTTGGCGGGGCGGTAACGGATCTGCTGGTAAGCATCGTAGTCGATGCGTTCGAGGATGCTTGGCGCGACCTGGGATGCGGGCTCCCAGGCTGTCGCGGCATTTTGCGCGGCGCGCTCTGCCAGCAGATCGAACGTGAACGGTTGCGCCGGTCCCAATGCGGTGCCGGACGGCGCGGTTGCGCCGTTCTCGGATGATCCCGCGGCTGCGGGATTTATGCCTGCCCATGTTGCCGCGAAGCCGGCGGCGGCTGTTCCGGTCAGGATCTGCCGGCGATCAAGATGCGAGCCCGTCACAAATCGCTCTTTCTTTTGTCGTTGTGGCGCGTTTCCCCCTTGTCCCCTAGCGCAGAACATCCGATCTGGCCAGCAGCCGGCCCGTGCCGCGGGACGGGTTGCGGCTTCCGGCTGGGCATCGGCGCGGTGAACCGGGTATATGTTTTGCGCGTAAGGTGAGTTGGGCGGTCGGGGTGGATCGCGAAGAGGGGTTCCATGGGTCGCTACTTAAACGTGCTCGGCGCAGTGCTCGCATTTGCGGCAGCATATCTCATGTGTGCGCCGCCGCTTCTGGCGCAAGGGCCTCCCGCGCCGGCGGTTACGGTCGCCAACCCTATCGCCAAGCGCATCACGACCTGGGATGAATACTCAGGCCGTTTCGAGGCGGTCGAAACGGTCGAGGTGCGGCCTCGCGTCTCGGGCTTCGTCGACAAGGTTCACTTCAAGGACGGGCAGATCGTCAAGGCCGGCGATCCTCTGTTCACAATCGATCCGCGACCGTTCGAGATTGCGGCCGAAAGTGCGCGCGCCGAGATTGCGCGGGCCAGGGCGCAGGTGGCGCTGGCACTGAGCGAGGTCGAGCGCGCGGCGCCGCTCGTCAGATCCGGTGCCGTGACCGAGCGGGACTTCACGCAGCGGAGCGCAAACCTCAACGTTACGGAAGCCCAGCTCCAGGTGGCGGAAGCAAATCTAAAGAGCGCCGAGCTCAATCTCGAATGGACGGTGGTCAAAGCGCCGATCACGGGGCGCATCTCGGATCGGAAGGTGGACATCGGCAACCTGGTGATCGGCGGGGCGCAGGGCACGACGCTGCTGACCACGATCGTTTCGCTCGATCCCATCCATTTCATCTTCGACACGTCCGAGTCCGACTATCTGCGGTATGTGCGGCTGGGGCTCGCCGGGAAGCGGGAGTCGGCGCGCGATGCGTCGAGTCCCGTCCGCATCAAGCTCGCCGACGAGGGGGACTGGGTGCACGAAGGGAGCATGGATTTCCTCGACAACCAGTTCAATCCCCGCTCCGGCACGATGCGCGGGCGCGCCATCGTGGAGAACAAAGATCAGATTTTTGCGCCGGGCATTTTCGCGCGCTTGCGACTGTTCGGCGGCGAGGTCGACGGACTGCTCATTCCCGACACGTCGGTCGTCTCGGATCAGATGACAAAGCTCGTGTTCGTGGTCGGCGACGACGGCGTGGTGAAGGCGTCGGCCGTGACGCTCGGGCCGCTCTACGAAGGGCTCCGTGTGGTCAAGAGCGGTCTTATGGCCAGCGACAAGGTCATCCTCGACGGTCTTGCCAATCCCATGGTGCGCCCCGGCGCAAAGGTCACGGCGACACCCGGCGAGATCAAAGCGGCGGACGCACGCTAGAGCCGTTCCGGTTTTGGTTGAATCGAGGAACGGCTCTAGGTCTTTGTTTGGTCGTGCTTCTATTCGGAAAACCGGTTCCCACTTTTCCGGAAGCACTCTAGAGGCGACCTTCCAGTCATAGGGCCGAGGCCCGCGGAAACATCCCATGCGCTTTTCCCATTTCTTCATCGACCGACCGATCTTTGCGACCGTCTTGTCGGTGATCCTGACCATCGTCGGCATCATTGCCGGCTATTCGCTGCCGATTGCGGAGTATCCCGAGATCGCCCCGCCGACGGTCAACATCTCGGCGAGCTATCCCGGCGCGTCGGCAGCGGTGATCGCGGAGACGGTCGCGGCGCCCATCGAGCAGGAGGTGAACGGCGTCGACAACATGCTCTACATCGTCTCGCAGTCGACGGGCGACGGGCGGTTGTCGATCAGCGTGGTGTTCAAGCCGGGGACCGATATCGACCAGGCGCAGGTGCTGGTGCAGAACCGCGTTTCGATTGCCGAGCCGCGTCTGCCGGAGGATGTGCGCCGGCTCGGCCTTACGGTGCTCAAGGCCTCGCCCGACCTCATGATGGTCGTGCACATGATCTCGCCGGACGGCTCGCGGGACCAGCAGTACATATCGAACTACGCCACGCTCTATATCCGCGACCGGCTGGCCCGTATCGACGGCATCGGCGATTCCCGCGTGTTCGGCGCGCGCGACTATTCGATGCGCATCTGGCTCGATCCGGAGAAGGTGGCTTCGCGCAATCTCACGGCAAGCGAGGTGGTAGCCGCGCTCCGGGCCGCGAACCTGCAGGTGGCGGCCGGTGCGATCAACCAGCCGCCTGCCTCGTCACCGGGCGGGTTCACGCTGTCGGTGCACACGCTCGGGCGGCTTTCGACGACGGAGGAGTTCGAGAACATCGTCGTCAGGGCCGAGGAGAGCGGCGAGGTCGTGCGCGTCAAGGACATCGCGCGCGTCGAGCTCGGGTCGCAGGATTATACCGTCAACGCCTACCTCTCGAACAAGGTGGCGACGGCGGTGGTGCTGTTCCAGCGGCCGGGGTCCAACGCGCTCGCGACGGCGGCGGCCGTCAAGGCAGAGATGGCGGAGCTGGCCAAGGACTTCCCGCCCGGTCTTGCGTACACAATCGTCTACAACCCGACTGACTTCATCCGCTACTCGATCGACGCCGTGATCACGACGTTCATCGAGGCGCTGATCCTCGTGGTTCTGGTCGTCATCCTGTTCCTGCAAACGTGGCGCGCGGCCGTCATCCCGATCATCGCCATTCCGGTCTCGCTCGTGGGGGCGTTCGTGGTGATGGGCGCGCTCGGCATCTCGTTCAACACGCTGTCGCTCTTCGGGCTCGTGCTGGCGATCGGCATCGTCGTCGACGACGCCATCGTCGTGGTGGAGAATGTCGAGCGCAAGCTAAGCGAGGGGTTCTCGCCGAAAGAAGCGGCGCATCAGACGATGGACGAGGTTGGCGGCGCGCTCATCGCCATCACGGCGACGCTGATTGCGGTGTTCGTGCCGACGGCGTTCATCACCGGCCTGCAAGGCACGTTCTACAAGCAGTTCGCCATCACGATTGCCGCCTCGACGGCGATCTCCTGCTTCGTGTCGCTTACGCTGTCGCCGGCGCTCGCCGCGCTGCTGCTCAAGCCGCATGGCCATGACGAGAAGCCGTCGCTCATCTCGCGCGTTCTCGGTGCGCCGCTGCGGCTCTTCTTCCGCGGCTTCAACGCCGCGTTCGAAGGGCTGTCGCACGGATATGCGGGGCTCACGAGCCGGCTGATCCGGTTGCCGCTGATCCTGCTCGTGATCTACGGCGGGCTTCTGTTCTTCACCTACGACCGGCTCGCGAAGACGCCGACGGGCCTTATTCCGTCGCTCGATCGCACCTACTTCATTGCCGTGTTCCAGCTTCCTCCGGGCTCGACGCTCGACCGTACGGATGCGGTCGTGCGCAGGGCGTCCGAGATCATGATCACGCGGCCAGGCGTGTCGGATGCCGTGGCGTTCGCCGGCTTCGACGGCGCGACGTTCACCAACGCGCCGAACACGGCGGTGATCTTCGTGCGGCTCGACAGCTTCGAGGACCGCATCAAGGAAGGCATCACTAAGGACCAGATCCTCGGCGATCTGCGCATGCAGATGGCCTCGATCAAAGAGGCGTTCGCGTTTGTGCTCGAGCCGCCATCCGTGCCCGGCATCGGCACCGGCGGCGGTCTCAAGGGCTATGTGCAGGATCGCGGCGGGCGCGGGTATCCCGCGCTCGAGGGCGCGGCGTGGACGGTCGCAGGCGGCGCTGGGCAAGTGCCGGGCATCGTGCAGCCGTTCACGCTCTTCAACACGCGCACGCCGCAGATCTGGGCCGACATCGACCGCACCAAGGCGGAGCAGCTCGGCGTGCCGATCCCGCGCGTGTTCGAGGCGCTCTCGGTTTATATGGGCTCGGCGTTCGTCAACGATTTCAACATTCTGGGACGCACATACCGGGTGACGGCGCAGGCCGACAATCCGTTCCGCGAGACGTTGCGCGATGTTGCCAACCTCAAGACGCGCAGCGACTCCGGCGACATGGTTCCGCTCGGGTCGGTGGCGACGTTCTCCGATACGACCGGTCCCTATCGCGTGCCGCGCTACAATCTGTTTCCGGCGGCGGAGGTGCAGGTGGGTCTCGCGCGCGGGTATTCGTCGGGCCAGGGCATCCAGGCTATCGAGCATATCGTCGACACGGCGCTGCCGGCTGGTTTCGGCTTCGAGTGGACCGAGATCGCGCTGCAGGAGAAGCTCGCCGGCAATACGGCCGTGATCGCGTTCGGGCTCGCGGTCGTGTTCGTGTTCCTCGTGCTTGCTGCTCTCTACGAGAGCTGGCTGCTGCCGCTCGCCGTGATCCTGATCGTGCCGATGTGCATCCTGGCGGCGATGCTCGGCGTCAACTTCATGGGGCTCGACCGCAACATCCTGGTCGAGATCGGGCTCGTCGTGCTCGTCGGCCTCGCGGCCAAGAACGCCATCCTGATCGTCGAGTTCGCCAAGCAGGCGGAGGATGCCGGCATGGGCCGCTACGAGGCTGCCGTCAGCGCGGCGCGGACACGCTTGCGTCCGATCCTCATGACGTCGCTGGCGTTCATCCTCGGCGTGGTGCCGCTCGTGCTGGCCACGGGCGCGGGCGCGGAGATGCGCCAGTCGCTTGGCACGGCGGTGTTCTCGGGCATGCTCGGCGTGACGCTGTTCGGCCTCATCTTCACGCCGGTGTTCTACGTGCTCACCAGCCGTTTCGCCGGGCGGCGGGGACAGGCGGCCCATCCGGAGGGGGAGGCAAATCCGGCGGAATAAGGGTTAAGCTCTCGGGAGCTCCCAAATTTTGCCCCTGGCGGCCCTCAGAGGCTGCCAGGGGCGCATTGGAACATTGGCGATTGATCTTCGGGCGGGCCCGCTAGTATATGTGCCCATCCTGGCGCGGCCTTCCGGCTCCGAGTGGGGCCGGCTTCCCTGATCTTTGCTGGTCCAATCCGGGCTGGGGCGCGCGGTTCCCGGCACGGCCGACTCTCTTTTTGTCCCTGATCGCGGGCGTGGCGGAATTGGCAGACGCACTTGGTTTAGGTCCAAGCGCCGCAAGGCGTGGGGGTTCGAGTCCCTCCGCCCGCACCAGGGGCCGAAGATCGGCCAGGAACAGGCCCGAACGGGCGATGAGATTTGAGAGCGAAGCGAAGGCAGCACGTCATGCAGGTTACGGAAACGAGTTCGGAAGGCCTCAAGCGGAAGCTCAAGGTCGTGGTTGGAGCGGACGAGCTCGGTGAACGTTTCTCGGCGCACCTCGACAAGATCAAGGACCAGGTGCAGCTCAAGGGCTTCCGCAAGGGCAAGGTGCCGCTCGCGCACATCAAGAAGGTGTTCGGCCGCTCGGTCATGAACGATGTGCTGCAGGAGACGATCCGCGAGACGTCGAGCAAGGCCATCTCCGACCGCAAGGAGCGCCCGGCGATGATGCCGGACATCGCGCTCGCCGAGGGGGCATCCGAGATCGAGAGCGTCGTCGACGGCAAGGCGGACCTCGCCTATGAGATGAGCTTCGAGGTGCTGCCCGAGGTGACGCTCACGGATTTCAAGTCGCTCAAGCTCGAGCGGCTGGTTGCCGACGTGGACGACGAGCAGCTCAACAAAGCGCTCGAGCAGCTTGCCGAGCGCAACCAGGTGTTCGCTGCGGAAGAGGGGCGTGCCGCCGAAGAGGGCGACCGCGTCACCATCGATTTCAAGGGCACCATCGACGGCGTGGAGTTCGAGCGTGGCTCGGGCGAGAACCTGCAGCTCGTGATCGGCAACGCCGGCTTCATCCCGGGCTTCGAGGAAGGCATCAAGGGCGCTAAGAAGGGCGAGAGCCGCGACGTC
>CAZDUD010000002.1:0-77213 GCA_964508485.1 uncultured Hyphomicrobium sp.
GCCGCCGCCAACTAGGGGGTCCCAGGCAGTGCGCGAGGATAACTGGGCCCCAAGACTCGTGTGGCGGAAGGATCCGCCGGAAATTTCGCTGCCCGCTGAATGCTGCAGACTTGCATACTGTAGTAATCTGGAATTAATTAGTCAACAATAAAGCGATCGAATCCGGTGCCGGAGAGATCCGCCAACCGGTTTGCCTTTCTCCTGGACGCCACAGATGCCGCCTGACGACGAAAAAAGCCGCGAATCGCAACCGCCTCGAGAAGATCCAGCATCGGTTCTGACATACGCCGTCTCCGACCTTCTGCGCGGCGGGCGCGAGGCGATTCTGGTGCACAACGGAGCGGAGTATCGCCTGCGCATCACGGCCAACGGCCGGCTGATCTTGACGAAATAGAGAGTGACATGATCGCACTCCTGAGACGCATCCGCCGCATTCTGCGCTGACATGCCGGGACCGCCCGCCCGAAACCGGTCCCGAAATTGGATGCGCATCCGACGCAAAACTCCCTCATGACGCAGACCACGCGCTGGTCTAGAACACCTGCGCCGAGGCTGTGATCGCATTGTCTGAGCCAGGTCGCGGCCTTGGAACAAAGAGACGTTGAGGGAGGAACGCTGTGAGCGCCGACACGAGCAAAGCACCGCATCCGGAAACCATTGTGCTTCACGCGGGCTGGCGCGCGGACCCGGCGACCGGCGCTGTCGCGGTGCCGATCTACCAGACGACATCCTATCAGTTCCATGATACCGCGCACGCCGAGAGCCTCTTCGCCCTAAAAGAGTTCGGCAACATCTATACGCGCATGATGAACCCGACGACCGATGTGCTCGAAAAGCGCGTTGCCGCGCTCGAGGGCGGGGTTGCGGCGCTCGGCGTTGCGTCGGGGCAGGCGGCCTCTGCCTTTGCGGTGCAGAACATTGCCCGCGCCGGCGACAACATCGTGAGCTCGACCGACCTCTACGGCGGTACCTGGAACCTCTTCGCCAATACGTTGAAGGAGCAGGGCCTCGAGGTGCGCTTTGTCGATCCGTCGGATCCCGAGAATTTCCGCCGCGCAACCGACGAGCGCACGCGCGCCTACTACGCCGAGACGCTGCCGAACCCGAAGCTCGCCGTGTTTCCGATTGCCGAGGTGGCCGAGATCGGCCGCCCGCTGGGCATCCCGCTGATCGTCGACAACACGGCAGCGCCTGTTCTGTGCCGGCCGCTCGAGCACGGCGCGGCCATCGTCGTCTACTCGTCGACAAAATACTTGGGCGGCCACGGCAACTCGATCGGCGGCGTCATCGTCGACGGCGGCAATTTCGACTGGGCGGCCCACCCGGTACGCCAGCCCGCATTCAGCACGCCCGACCCGAGCTATCACGGTGCGGTCTGGAATGATGCCGTGAAGCCGCTCGGCCCCATCGCTTACATCATCAAGGCGCGTGTGACGCTGTTGCGCGATCTCGGTGCAGCACTCTCGCCGTTCAACGCGTTCCTGTTGCTGCAAGGAATCGAGACGGTGCCGCTCCGCATCGCCCGCCATTGCGAGAACGCGTCAGCCGTCGCCACTTGGCTAAAGACACGGAAGGGCGTGACGCGCGTCATCCATCCTTCGCAGCACACCGGCGCACAGCGGGCGCGCGCCGAGCGGTACTTGAAGGGCGGGGAGGGCGGTCTTGTCGGCTTCGAGCTGGCCGGTGGCCGCGAGGCCGGGCGCCGCTTCATCGATGCGTTGAAGCTCTTCTATCACGTCGCCAACATCGGCGACGCGCGCAGCCTCGCCATCCACCCCGCCTCGACGACGCACTCGCAGCTTGCCGGCGACGAGTTGGCGGCGACCGGCGTTACCGAGGGCTATGTGCGTCTCGCCGTCGGCCTCGAGCACATCGACGACATCCTCGCCGATCTCGAGCAGGCCCTGGGAGCCGCGACGGCCTAGGACGCGGCAGCGGGAAGAGTGCATTCCGCTTCAAGGATGGCGCGCTGATAAGCGACGATAGTGAAACGCCCCCGATCGCGAGACCGGGGGCGTTCTGGCCTTGGCATTGGCAGTAAGTTTCAGTCGAACTTGAGCGTGAACCCCCCGTAGATGGTGCGACCGAGACCGGGCTTCGCGCCGTCCGATAGATCGGCGATGTAAAGCTCGTCCGTCAGGTTGGTTCCGGCGACGAACAGCGAGAGCTGCTCCGTGACGTTCAGGTTGCCGCGGGCCGACAACAGCCACACGTCATCTACCTTGCCGCCGACCATCTCGTCGGGATCGTCGAGGGCACCCGTGCAGCCGGAGTCGACGTTTCCGCTGTCGTCGATGCAGGTCAGAGGCACGCTGTTCTGGGAGTTGGTGAAGAAGTCTCCGCGATAGGTCCACGTCATGCTGGCGTCCCACAGCTTCTTGTAGGCGACGCCGACCGTCAGGTTCGCGAAGTGCTCCACTGTGAACGGCAGACGGTTTCCAGAGACGTCCTCCTCGTCGAAGTCCTCGAAGATCGCATCCATGCCGCGGTTGATCTTGCCGTTGGTGTACGTGTACGCGGCCTCGCCGAAGAAGTTCCACGGGCCGCCCGTGAAGGGCGCGCTTTCCACGCGAGCGGCAAGCTCGACGCCGTTGATCTCCACCTCGTCGAGCTGTCCGTAGATTCCGTCGCCGCCGGCATCCGAATAGCTCTCTTTGAGCTGGTACTCGTCGATGAGGCTGTGGAAGTAGGCTACGTCGAACGTGAAGCCGCGAATAGCCGTCGAGCGCACGCCGACCTGGAAGTTGTCGCCGACCTCTTCGCCGAGCGGGAAGTTGTCGGTTTCGACCTCACGGACGATATGCGGGGCGAAGCCGCGGTGATAGCCGCCGTAGACCGTGGTCCGGGGCATGGCTTCCCACGCGAAGCCAAGCATGGGCAGCACATGGTCGTGCTCCGACGATGCCTTGGGACCACCGTCCGGGAAGGAGTTCCAGGCCGTGACGTCATAGGTCTCGAAGCGCACGCCCGGCGTCACCGTGAGGCTCGGCGTCAGATGTATGGCGCTCTGAATGAACGCGGCAAACGAATCCGCCTCGAACTTGTCGATCGAGCCGTCGCCCTCTTCCTCATCGGCATAAGGATCGATCCCGTCCGTCTCATAGGTCGCGCGGCAATCGCCCGAGTTGCTGCCGTCCAGAACCTCGCCCACAGCACCGAAGCTCGTGCAGTTCGTCATCCTGTGGTGCTCGTAGCGAATGCCGGCCTGGATATCCTGGCGAATACCGGCGGCGAGCGGCACGTTGGCGAACTCGATGCGGCTCTCGGCCCCGAACACCTCGTACTCGCGCTCGCGTCCGCGCATGTAGCCGTCCGGCTCGCCCGGCCCGTCATTGCGGCTCGAGAAGCGGCGGCGGTCATGATTGTGACCGTAGACGCGCGTCGAGAGCGTCGTGTCGTCGTCGATGTAGAGGTTGTGCGCCACCTGCAGATTGAGATGCTCGGCGTTGTACGTGTTGAACTCGAGCCCCTCCTCGTCGAAGATCGCCGACGGTTTGTTGTGCCCGTTCCTAAAGAAATCCGCGGCCGTGCCGACGAAGTTGTCCTCGTCGTAATCGTCGCGTTGGCGATTGTAGGAGCCAGAGATTGTCAGGTCCTGCTGTGTTCCCTTGAAACCGATAGCACCGTAGAAGTCGTTGTAGCGCAGGCGCTCGATCTCCCATGCGCCGGGCGCCTCCGACCCGGAGTACGACGCCACGACGCCGACATTGCCGATGCCCTGGCGGGTATGGACGTGACGGTAGTTCCCGATCTCCTTGTCGACATCGTCGGTATAGCTGATCGACCCCTTGATGACGGTCTCGTCAGGCCCGAACGGGCTGAGGTTGCGGAAATTGATCACGCCATGGTTGTTCAGAGGGCCGTAGGCAACGACGGTGCCGCGGATCACCTCGATGCTTTCGACGCGGTCAGTCGGCGGCGTGTAGTGCGTCGAGGGATCGAGATAGCTCGAGAAGTTGATGGAGGCGCCGTCCTCCATCACGAGCACTTTGCGCGAGCGACGGAAGTTGGAGCCGCGGATGCCGATACCGGAGTGATGGCCGAGGCCATCATCTGTGACCGTGACGATGCCGGGCACGCTGCGCAGGGCCTCGTGGTTATTGAGCGGGCGCTGCTCCTCGAGCTCGGTGCTCGTCACACGGCTTGCGGCGCTGGGAAAGTCCTGCAGGTCGCCTGGGATAATGGTCGTCGGATTGATGGGCGACAGCGGACCGCTCTCGGCCCGCGCGGCGGCGGCGCCGCTTGCAGTAGCCCCATAGGGCGAGTTCTCGAGCGCAGGCGCCTCGTCGGCAACCTCGGCCGGCGGCGGCTGCTGCGCGGGAGAGGCTGCTTTGGCTGCCGGCGCCTTCTTCTTGGCGGCTGGTGTGGCCTTTTTCTGGATGACCTGAACGTCCGGCAGTGCCTGTCCGGCCGGCTCGGCCGCGGTCTGGGCGGAGGCGTTCGACGCCACGAGCCCGACGGCACCAGCCATGACCGAGAGCTTCAGATAAACCTTGAGTGTCATTATGTACCTCCCCACACGCGCCGCTGGAGCGGACGCACCCCCCGAGCTGCCTAGCCGTCGATGTCGGAAATCATCCCGCAGAGGATGCGAGGCACTCCCGGAAACGAGCGGGCAGTTTTGATATAAAGTTGCCGCATGTTCTCGGTGCCGACCGGGACCAGCAATTCGGTGTGGTTCCATGCGGTGGCATTGATCGGGGCGTATGCCGCCGTATAATTACATAGAATCGCAGGAAAATCGGGAAAAACTCCCGGATCGTCGTGGGAGAAACGACCAGGACCGAATCCCCCCCTCGATTGTTTCGTGCCAGGGCGCACGCGCCTGAACTCTAGGGGCACGACGACGTCTGCATTGCGCCGACTGCATCCGACCCCGTAAGCAGAAGAGCGCGCTTCCCACAATTGGGTGTCAGCGCGGGCGGTGGTATGGATCAGGCGACGCGCCTGCGTAGTCCGACGGACGCGCACCGAGAGGACCATCAAATGTATGAGTGGAGCCAGGAAGCGTCGGCGAGAAATCTGCCTGTGGCCTCCCTGTTTTCACGCCCTCCCGTCACCGTCGGCCTGGCCTACTTGGCGGCCTACGTGTTTCTGGATTGGGTGAGCTACATCACCCCGGTCGCGCCGGCCGGCGTGACGCCGTGGAATCCCGCGACGGGCTTGAGCTTCGCCCTCGTGCTCCTGCTCGGTCGCGAATACCTGCCTTGGCTGTTCATCGCGCCGATGGTCGCCAATGCATTGCTCATTGATCAGAACCTGCCGATCGCGGTGCACCTGCTGGGGGCGGTCATTATCGGCATAGGCTACGGCGCAGCCACCATCCTCCTGACGCAACCGCGCCTCCAGTTCGACCGGACGCTCAGCACCAAGCGGTCCCTGCTGCTTCTGATTGCCGTTGCAGCCGTGAGCACCGGCGTTGTGGCCATCATGTATGTTGGCGTGCTGGCGGCCTTCGGCGTGGTCCAGCCGGCGCAAATGCTGGAAACGACAGCACATCAATGGATCGGCGACATGATCGGCGTGACCGTCGTCACACCGTTCCTGCTGATACTCTTTACGCGGCGGCGCGTTTTGGTTCCCTCGCTGGAGCTGGCTGCACTGGTCCTGGTCTTGGCCCTGACCCTAGCCGCCGTGTTCGGACTCTCCGACAGCTTCCGCGTCAAGCAGTTCTACCTGTTCTTTCTTCCGGTAATGTGGATGGCCGTGCGGTTCGGCCTCGAAGGTGTGACGGGTGGGCTGGTGCTGACGCAGATTGGGCTCATGGCAGCCATGCACTACGCAGGCGTGGAGGCCGGAGAGGTTACGGCCTACCAGGCCCTTATGATCGTGCTCGCCCTCACCGGATTGACGATCGGCGCCATCGTCAATGAGCAGCTCCGCACTCAGGCGCAGTTGCGGCGCAATCAGGAAGCGCTCGAGCGCGCGGCGCGCCTCGACAGCATGGGCGCGTTCGCGGCCGCGCTGGCCCACGAGATCAATCAGCCGCTGACAGCCATCTCCAATTACACCCGGTTGGCCAAGATGGCGGTCGAGAAGCAGCCGGCGGACGCTGAAACGGCGCGCGCGGCTGCCGAGCATGCTGTCGCCCAGGTTGACCGCGCGGCAGAGGTCGTGCGCAGGCTCCGTGATTTCATTCAGCTCGGACGCAACGAGATGGTGCCGCAATCGTGCGCGGACCTGATCCGTGAGGCGATCTCGCATTGCCGCCTCGACACCCAGGCCAATAACGTCGTGGTGGAAACACGGATCGCACGCGCATTGCCGCTCGTTGTGTGTGACGGGCTGCAGATCCAGCAGGTTCTGATCAACTTGATCCGGAACGCCGCAGACTCCATATCCTCCAGCGGAAGGCCCAATGGCCGCATTGTGGTGGCGGCGGAGCTGACGGACGCCAATCGCGTAATCGTGATGGTGCGCGATAACGGTCCGGGCTTCGATCCGGACATCCTGGCGCGTGCATTGACGCCGTTCACCACGACGAAGCCGGAAGGCTTGGGGCTCGGTCTCGCGCTCGCCCGCTCGACGGCCGAGACGCATGGCGGCCAGCTTCTGATTGAAAGCACTGGTGCTGGAGCCTCAGTTTCCTTTACTCTGCCCGTTCTCAATGCGACATCGACATATCCCCCCGAAACTCAGGAACTACAAAGAGGAACGCCGACGTGACCGTAGCTTTGATCGACGACGATTCCGCCGTGCTGCATTCGATGCGGCTTTTGATCGAAAGCCGCGACATTCCCGTTGCGTGCTATGAATCCGCCGAGGCTTTTCTTGCCGATCTCCCTGGCCAGAAGCCGTCCTGCGTCGTCGCGGATGTGCGCATGCCCGGAATGACGGGCCTTGAGCTGCAGCGCGAATTGAAACACCGCAACCACGACGCTCCGCTCATCCTGATCAGCGGACATGCCGACGTCTCGATGGCCGTCGAGGCGTTGAAGGAAGGTGCATTCGACTTCTTCGAAAAGCCCTACGACGGCGAGCGTTTGGCAACGAGCGTCTGGGACGCGGTGCAAAAGGGGCGCCGCCAGACTACGGAGTCGCACGAGCGCATCGACATCGCCGAGCGTCTGAAGGCGCTATCGCCGCGCCAGCGCGAAGTGTTGGAGTTCGTCGCGTCCGGCATGTCCAATAAGCAGATCGCCGCCAAGCTCTCGATCAGCCCGCGCACGGTCGAAACTTACCGCGCCTGGGTCATGGAGCGCATGGGCGCCGTGAACGTGGCCGATCTGGTGCGCAAGGTGAGCGCTTTCCTGCCGTCCGAGCAGAAGTAACCTCACACACTTGTTGCGAGCATTGAGAAGCCGCCGCACCCGTTGGCGGCTTCTTTGCGTTTGGGCCGCTGGCGAGAAGGAACCCCATCACGCAGCCGCGCGTTTGAAGTTCAAACGGGCACCGCGCGCTGAGCCAATCGCCGAGCGTGCTGCTGCTGGCAAAAAGAAAGAATATGGTCATGCGCTACGTGCTTCTTTGGGCTCTCGGCGTTCCGATCTCCGGGCTAGTCGTCTTGCATATCTTCGGACTGATCTAGTCCGCGCGCCGGACGAGGCCATGCCCCACCCATGCGAGAAAGCCGGCCTCGAAGGCCGGCTTTTTTCTTTCCGCCGAGCGCCGCTTGAAAGACCGCCTCCGCGCGAAAATTTCCGAACGGCGATCAATGAAAATGCCTCAAGATGAAGCACGCGTTTGCATCGCGCACACCAAGAGAGAGCCATGCTTTGGTCCATTTTCGGCGTCATAGAGACCCTTGATCAGCAAGGAAAATGTGTCTCGAGGAGATCTGCGGACGATGCCGCAAATCGTTCACGGCGAATGCTTGCGAAAGGCGCTCTGGTCTGTGGCTCTCTGCGCTGGAGCCACGGCTTCGCATCAGGCGGCGGCGGATGCGAGTGCAGGCTGTGACGCGGCCAATCGCGGCGCCTTGAACATGCAGGTCCCTGTCGGTGGAAACGCCGCGCGGGAGGCATCGTTCTTGGAAGGCGAAACGTTGACGCTCAACGTTTCGACGCAAGGCTCGGCGGCCATCACAGTCTCCAGCGACGGCACCTCAGCGCGCACGCTGCACTCCGGACGCGCCTCGGCCGTGCTGTTTGTTGCGCCGAGCTCGACATCCTACGGCTTTCGCCTGGATGCGGATCAGGCGGCCAATGCCAGCGTTAGCATCACGTGCTCCTCCGTCGCCAAGGCGAACGCCGAGCGCGCGCTGATCGATCGCCGCAAGGCATTCCTCGCATCGCGCGATCCAGACCGCATCCGCATCGACCGGCCTCCGACGCAGGCGAAAGCAATCGACTCCTTGACGCCGTCCACAACCGATGGCGCCTTGCCGCGCGAGGTCACGACCTCCGTCAGCCTGTCGGAGCTGGCAGCCGCCATGAACCTCGGCCAGAACCACGACCCGAGCATTCTCGATTTCTGGTTCGAGGGCCGCTACACGGCGTACGATCTCGACGCGCGAGACAACGGCAACTTCAGCGTCATGTATTTCGGCACCAAGTACATGCTTGGGCCGGACATCATGCTCGGATACCTCACGCAGTTCGACCAGGCCGTGGAGCAGAGCCGCTTGAACGGGGGCTTGTCCGCCAGCGGTTGGATGGCCGGCCCCTACATGAGCGTTCGCTTCGGCCAAGGCGTTGTATTCGATGGGCGCGCGGCGTGGGGCACGGCAGAGAACCTTCCGAACGGCGTAATGCTGGATACGGGAACAGCAGACCGCAAGCTGGTCCGCGGAACACTACGCGGCACCCGCCAGCTCGGCGGGTGGACCATCGCGCCGAGTGTGGGCTTGAGCTACGTGGAGGATACGCCGGCATTCGAGAGCATGGCGCTCTCGGACACCTCTCCGTCCGGGACCGGACGTCTCGACGTGCTGCCCGAGATGAAACGCCGGTTCGATCTCAACAGCGACACCTATGTCGAGCCGCGCATTGCGGCCGGAGGCTTTCTGTCGTTCGACGACATCAATCGGCTGGGGCCGCGCGGCTTCACGATGACGGATCCCGATCTGCACTGGAAGGCCGAAGCCGGCGTCGCCGTGGGCGTGAAGGACAGTATGAACCTCGAGGCGACGGGCGGCGTGGAGACCGGCGGCGCGTCTGCCGCGGACACCTGGTCGGGCAAGCTTCAGCTCAACATGCCCCTCGGCAACTGAGCCGGCGGTACGCGTCAGCGTGCCGTGTGCGGGCGCGGCGGCTCGCCAAGACCGAAAGCACGATCTCCGGGCCCAGCCGATGCGGCCGCGGGCGGTGGATCGGCTGACGCGGCTCTCGATCCCTCATCCGGCGCAGGTGCCGCCCCTCGCGCCCCATAGAGCGCGACAGCGCCGGCGATGTCGCCCGCTTGCAGCCCGCGCGCGCCCTCGACATAGCGGAAGCTCATGAGCTGACCCTCGGGGCTCGGGTGATCGAGCCCGATCGCATGCCCGATCTCGTGCGTGATCGTGAAGCGCACGTCGTAGACGTCGAGGTTCCCGTCGAAACCGACTTTCCAGGGCCGCTGCGGGTTGAGACAGATGAGCGACTGTCGGATTGCGCCGACCGCAGTCGCAGGCGTGCCGGACGGCGCATCCTTGAGGGCCACGTTCGTGAAGGCGCGCCCACGCGCCTTTGCGTCCGCGCCGATCAGAATGCCGGCGTCCGCAAGAGACGTCGTTTCCTCGAACGTGATATTGGCCGCGCGCTCCCAAGTCGAGAAAGCAGCCCGCACCTCGCGCCGGAAATCGGCATTGCTGATATGCGAAGGCTCGAGTGCGGCTTCGGGAGGCAGCATCGCGTCGCAGTTGCGCGCACCGGGAAACTGCGCCGGCGCCGTCAGGAACGCGTAGCGGATTGTCGGCGGAAGCCCTGTGTCAGGGATTGCCCAGCGGACCGTTCGCCCGCCGATCTCCAGAAGCCGGAACTCGGGTCTCTGGCTCACGTCGTCTGCGCGCACGCCTGCGCCGGCCGACACGATGGCCAGCAGAAGGCTCGCAGTCAGAAGTGGTCCCCTCAACGAATTCCCCTGCTCTCGATCCGCCGCAGAGATGAATGGCGGATGAACAACACGACGCGAGAATGAACGGCGAGTGAATGCAGGTTTTTTAAAGTGAGAGATTGTGACCGTCAACGCGCGCGACGCATCGTACAAGTTTGCCGCACATAGTGATTTTGCGCCTTAAATGGAGTTCCACTGTTGGAACTCCATTTGTGATCACTACGTTACCTCTGAGATCACGCACGATCGATTGGAGTGCACAAATGAACGTAGTGAAAGCGACGTTTCTTGCGGCCACGTTGGCTGCGGCTTCGCTCAGTCTCGGAGGAAACGCCAACGCGGCACCTGTTGGTGCAATCGGTAAGGCGGTGAGCACGGAGCAGACAAACAACCTGCAGCAGGTGCACTATCGCTCCTATCGCCACTGCCATCGCGGCAAGTACGGTCGCCGCTGGTGCCATAGCGGCTACCGCCGTTACGGCTACTATGATTATGGCTACCAGCCCGGCTTCTCGATCTACATCGGGCCGCGCTTCGGCCATCATCACCGTCATCGCCATTGGCGCCATCGCCACTAGACCACTAGACCATGATCGCTTCGGACCCCAACAATCCGAAGCGTGAATCATCGGTCTCATAGGAGTCGTTAGGCTCACGCGCGCGACCGGAGGAAGGGCCTGCCCGACAGATCGGTGCGGGCCCTTCCGCTTTTCAGCCAAGCGAGCGGGGCTGGTCCCGAGGCACAGGCATTCCGAGTGAAACGAGCCGCCGCGTCAGTTGATCGAGCCAGTTGATGACCGACGATGGCCCCGCAAAGTCCGCCAGATCATCGTCGTAGTGCTCGCCCGCAACGCGAAGCGCAAAGCCGTGTAGGCCTTCCGCGGCTGCAAACGCGGCCTCGTCGCCGATGTCGTCTCCGATCATGATGGGCGTGCGGTTACGGAATGCCGGCAGCTTGGACAGGGTTGCGAGCGCGGTACCCTTGGAGAGGCCGGACGGAATGACCTCGAACAGCCGCTTGCCCGGCAGCAGCTCGAACGCGCCGGCATGCTTGTCGAGCGAGGCCTCGAGTGCAGCGAGGATGACAGGCTCTGCCTGCGGTGCCAGACGGTAGTGGACAGCAAGGCCGGCACCCTTCGGCTCGGCGATCACGCCCGGGATCGTAAGCGCGAGCGTGCGCATCGATTGCACGACGTCCGGCGGCAGCACGGCTGTGACACGCTCGATCTCGCGGTCGGAGTCCACACGGAGCTCCGCGCCGTGCACGCCCGACGCCGGTAGCCTCAGCGGCGCAAGCAGGAGGTCGATTTCCGAGATGAGGCGTCCGGTGATGATGGCCACGGCACCGTCGAAGACGAGCGTCAGGCGCTGCAGGATGGGGATCAGCCCGTCGGGAACACGGACGCCCTTGGGCGTAGGGGCGAGATCCAGGAGCGTTCCGTCGACATCGAGAAACAGAGCGCACGCACGGGGGTTGGCGAGAATGGCCGATGTGCAGGCGCTGAGGCGCGGCCTGAACGTCGGTATCGTCTCAGCAGTCATCTCGCTTTCCGCACCTCACTGAAGCTTAGCGCCATCCTATCGGGCAAAACGTAACCCGTTCGTTATCGAGCCATTGAGCCTTTGAGAACGTGACCCAGGTGTGGCCGCATGTAAACCCTAGAGCACCCATTCAATCACATTTGGTGTCCCATTCTTTCCGGCAAGGTGCGCATCGATCTCTTTGCGTCGCAGGAGCCCGGTTTGCGTGTCGACAAAGCCGAGAACCGCGGCCGCGTTGAGCGAGGCGGCCCTGAGCGCCGCGCTCACCGGGCTGCCGCCTGCCGCATAGGCGGAGAATGTCGAGACAAAGGCGTCTCCGGCCCCTGCCGTGCCTGCCACAGGGGCCTCATGGGCGGGGCAGTAGAGCAGGCGGTCGCCGGCGGTGGCGAACGCCCCGTCGCGCCCATCCGTAAGGACCACGGTCCCGACCCCGCGCCGGACGAGGGCGCGACAGAATGCCCGCACGCTCATCCTGCGGCTTTCGAATTTGAGGCCCCGCGCCGCGAGCGGGGGAGGGGCAAGGTTACCGGGAAAATCGAGTCCGGCTTCGCCGTCGTCGCCATCGCGGTCGATGAGCGAGACCACCTCGTCCGCTTCGCGACGATTGAGAGCCAGGATATTGAGGCGCGGGAGCGAGGCCCGGAACGCCTCCCCGTGCCCGTGCAATTGCCGGATCCCGGGATTGGCGGCGACGCGCGCGCCAGCGGCATGCGCCTTCTCGATGATTTTGGGAAAGCAGCGCGCAGCCTCGTTGGAGAGGTTGGCGATATGGACGAGGTCCGTCGCGAACGCGGCATCGGGAAGCTCGTCGGGCGTGAGATGGGTATTCGCGCCGCGAAAGGTGAACACGGCGGCGTTACGCTCATGGGACGAGACGAGCACGGAGGCCCCGGTCGGCGCTGTCGCATCGCGGAGCGCCCAACGATGCGAGACGCCCTCCGCATCAAGGCAGGCGAGGATCTGCTCCGCACGCCGGTCATGACCGAGCTTCACCAGCACGGAGCAGTCGAGCCCCAGGCGCGCAAACGCGACGGCGGCGTTGATCGCCCCGCCGCCGCAATGCGTGGACACCTCGAGGGCCTCCGTCTTGCGGCCCTCTTCGAGCAGCAGGAACGATGCGCCCAGGTTGTTGAGGGTCATGCGCTCGATGGCGGCGCTGTCGATGATGGCGATGGTGTCGATCATGGCGCCGCCGACCGTGAGCACCTTGAGCCGCCCGTCCCGCTCGGAACGGCTGACAACGGGTCGCGTTGTGGCGTCAGCGCTCATTCGTGGTGGCTCTCGCGCCTCCGGCGCCTTTGACCGGCCGGGCTTCAGTGCGGCGGCCAGATAATATGCTTACGAGATCAAACGTTTGATGTCACGCCAGGTTCCGGCGCAGGCGAATGCGGCCAGGCCTCCGCCCAGGATCGCGAAAGGTTCATGCAGGAGTTGACGATCCCCGCCATGGAGTAGGTCTGCGGCAGGTTCCCCCAGAGCTGTCCGGTGGTCGGGTGGATATCTTCCGACAGGATGCCGAACGCGTTGCGCCGGGAGAGAAGGTCGCCGAGCATCTCGCGCGCCTGCTCCACGCGCCCAGCAGCCGTCAGGGCGTCGATGTACCAGAACTGGCAGGCGAGGAACGACGTCTCCGCCGCACCGAAATCGTCGTTCGTGTAGCGTAGCATGAAGCCGTTGCGCCCGAGTTCGCGCCCAACCACGTCGAGTGTTTTCGTAAAGCGCGGATCGCCGGCGGAGATCAGGCCCAGCTCCGGCAACAGAAGCACGCAGGCATCGAGGTCGTCGCTGTCGAGCGCGCCGGCAAACGCGCCGGCCTTGTCGCTCCACGCACGCGTAAGGATTTCCCTGCGCAACCGGTCCGCGTTCTGCCGCCACTGCGCGGCATCTTCGGCAAGCCCGAGGATCTGCGCGATGCGCGCCAGCCGGTCGAGCGAAACCCAACACATGGTTGCAGAGTGCGTGTGCACGCGTTTGCGCCCGCGGTACTCCCACAATCCCGCATCGGGCTCCTGAACCACGCGCAGCGCGTGATAGCCGAGAACCTCGATGCGCCGGAAAAGCGCTTCGTCCCCCATCCGCGGCAGACGCTGGTCGATGAACATCTGCGACACGCCGAGAATGATGCTGCCGTAGGAGTCGTGCTGCTGCTGCTCGGCCGCCTGGTTGCCGACCCGAACGGGTCCCATGCCAAGGAAACCGGGCAGATGCTCCGCGAAGCTCTCGACGAGAGACTGGTCGTGCACGATGCCGTACACGGGGGCCAGCACGCCCTTGGCGCCGATGACCAGAGTCGTGATGTAGTCGAGGTAGGCTTCCATCGTTTGCGTCGCACCGAGGCGGTTCAGCGCCATGATCACGAAGTAGGCGTCGCGAAGCCAGCAATAGCGATAGTCCCACGTGCGCTGGGTGCCGGGCGCTTCGGGGATCGACGTCGTGTGGGCGGCGACGATGGCGCCGGTTTCGTCGAAGGTGCAGAGCTGCAGCGTGATGGCCGCGCGGATGACGTCCGTCTGCCAATCGAGCGGTATGGCGAGCCCGCGCACCCAGTTCGTCCAGTAGTCGCGCGTGCGTTCGAGCGCCTCGCGCGAGACCGTGTCGGCCGCGGCCTCGAGCGACTCGTCGGGGCCGAACACCAGCGTTACCGGCCGCGAAAGGGCAAACGATGTCTCGTGCACGATGTAGGAGAGCGGCGCGTCCGTCGTGAGGCGCAGCGTAAGATCGCCGCCGCTGAAGCGGATGTGGTTCGATCCGACCACCTGCGCAGGCCGCGGCTGGCCGTAGTTGAATGTCGGGCGCACGCGGATCTTGATGCGCGGCAGCCCGATCGGCTCGATGCGCCGGATGATCTGCGCGGGATGCAGCATGCGCTCGAAGCGCGGATAGCGCGGCGCGAAATCGATGATCCGCACGCCGTTGCCCTGGTCGTCCTCGATCGTCGTCTCGACGATCGCCGTATTGCGCAGATACCCCGAGTGGGTGCGCACCGCGCCCTCGACGACGATGTCGGTGAAGCCCTTCTCTTCGTCACCGGCAAGCAGACGGGAGAAAACAGGGTCGCCGTCGAAGCGGGGGAAGCACCACCAGACGATACGGGCGGAGCGATCAAGAAGCGCGGCGATACGGCCATTGCCGATGATGGCGAAATCGAGCGGTTGAGCAGGACGCTGTTCCGCGATCATGGAGATCTGCTCGAGCGATTGAAGCGGCAGGGTCAAGCGAGGGCGTGTCCGCGTTTATGAGGTTGTTTGGAGCGTCCAGTTTGGGCTCGGCCGCGGCACGACGCGGGTGTGTGGCATTGTGTCCGGTGGGCACGGAGCCGCAATGCGACGCCGCGTTTCAATCACTTTCGGTGCGGAAAAGCCAAGCGGGGACGCCAAGGATCATAATGACCATCGTGGCGCACAACACAATCATGAATATGGCGGCCATTTCCGTGGCTGGTTAAGAGGCAAAAAAAATCCGCTGCGGGCGCATGATGGCGCCCGCAGCGACAGCGTGGCGGAGATCAGTATTTCTCGCCCTTGGGAGCATTGGAGCTGCCCGATGCGCCCTCACTGGCGCCCGTGCTGGCGGAGTCGTGGACCAGGCCTTTCTTACAACCCGACATGAATTCCGCGCTCGAGAGTTGGCCGTCCGCGTTGGCATCAACCTTGCTGAAATTGCTGACATAGGGCTGGGCCTGAGCGCTCGTCAGGGAGCCGCCACCAGCCGAATCGGCACGACCCCAGATCGCGCTGCACTCGGCATTCGACAGTTTGGCATTTGCGGCCGTGGCCATGTGAACGGGAAAACTGGCTCCGGCAGTGGCAAGGAGAGCGGCTATGCTCATACCGCACAGCTTTTTCATTGATTCTACTCCTCTATCCATTTCAAATGGGCTGGGCTCGGTATGAGCCTGGCCGCGGCATCAACGCACGGCCATGTTGGGGGTTCCGCCGTAAATTGGGACACACGGCCGGGTGCGTGGTTCGACGCGCGCGAAATGGGACAATCCGAAGGGGTGGACGAGACGGGGGGCAGGCTTCGATGATCCGGACGATGGGGGCCGCGGGCGCAAGGCCGCGGCGGTTGTGCCGCTTCGGCGCATGGTGGACACGCGCAACCGCGATGGTGTTTGGGGCACTGCTGTCGATCGTCGCCGTCGCGACCATCTCGACGCCCACGCGCGCATCCGACGTCTTCGGCCCGTTTGGTCCCGAAGGCCCGCGCTTGCGCGAGCAGCTCTGGATTCTCCCGAGCGCCGATCGCGACTATCCGCTGCGGGCGACGGTCTTCCGTCCCGCCGACGCGCCGGGCGAGAACGGCACCACACGCCATCCCCTGGTCGTCATCAATCACGGCACATCCGATGCGACGCGTCTCGCCGTCGCCATGCCGGTTTACTATTGGCTCTCGCGCTGGTTCGTCGAGCGCGGCTATGTCGTCGTGCTGCCGCAGCGCCGCGGGCATGGGGCAACCGGCGGCCCGATGGCGGAGTCCATCGGAAGCTGCGCCGATCCGGATCACTTCCGCTCCGGTCTTGCCGCCGCAGACGACATCCAGGGTGCGGTCGACTACATGTCGGCGCAACCGTTCGTCGAGCCCGGTGAGACGGTCGTCGTCGGCATCTCGTCGGGTGGCTGGGCCTCGCTGGCACTCGCGTCGCGCAATCCCGCCAACGTACGCGCCGTGATCAACATCGCGGGCGGCCGCGGCGGTCGGCCCTTCGGCCAGCGCGTGGACACCGTTTGCGGCGAGGAGCGCCTGCTGGAGGCAGCACGCGCCTTCGGCCATACCGCGCACGCCCCGACCCTATGGCTCTATGCAACGAACGACAGCTACTTCCGCCCCGATCTCGCACGCGCCCTGGCGTCTGCATGGCAGGACGGCGGGGGCAAGGCCGAGCTGCACGTCTTCCCGGCGTATGGGGCGGATGGGCATAATCTTGCCGATGACCGCGCCGGATGGGATATCTGGGGCACGGCCGTCGAGAATTTCCTGGCCGGCAGCCGCAACAAGACGCCTGTCGCGACGCTCGATCCGGAGACAGGCCCGCTTGGACCTGCGGCTGCGGAGGCGCCCGCACCTGTCGCCACGGCCGCCTCTGACGGCGTGACGCAAGCCCCGTGACGGCGGAACATTCCTGAACCGTCGCCGTTGTGGTTGGCCAGCCGTCCGGACGCCTGCAAAGTGAAGTAACCATCCCCTCAAGACGCGAGCAGGGGCCCGAGCAGCGCAGGGTATTGCTTTGCGCGTGGAGAAGACCAGATGAAGATCTTCAACTGCTCGTCCTGCAACGCGCGCATCTATTTCCCGAACGACATCTGCCTCACCTGCGGCCATAGCCTTGGCTTCGATGCCGATACGCTGGCGATCGTCGCGCTCGATCCCGTGGACGACGACGGCCTTTTCCGCAAAGTGACCATCCGCAACGGCAAGGATGTTTCGAGCGACGTGCGTTACTGCGAGAACGCCTTGCACGGCGCCTGCAACTGGCTCGTGCCGGATGGCGCAGAGCCGGCGCTTTGCAAGGCGTGCGCATGCAATCGCACCATCCCCAACCTCTCCGAGCCGGGCCGGATCGAGGCCTGGCGCGAGGTCGAGCAGGCCAAGAAGCGTCTCTGCTATTCCCTTTTGAGATTTGGCCTCCCGCTCGATGGCGGGTCGCAGGGCGCGCCTCCGCTCATCTTCGATTTCGTCGCCGAGGCGGTGACCGGCCACTTCAATGGCGTCATCACTGTCGACGTTCTGGAGGCCGATTCCGTCGAGCGTGAGCGCCGTCGCCTGCAGTTCGACGAGCCCTATCGATCGTTGCTCGGCCACTTGCGCCACGAAAGCGGACACTACTACTGGATGCTGCTCGTGGAGCGCGGCGGCGCCATCGAGGAGTTCCGCGCTCTCTTCGGCGACGAGCAGCACGACTATCAGGCGGCGCTCTCCGCTTACTATGCCAACGGCGCGCCACCGAATTGGGCCGAAAGCTACGTCTCCACATATGCAAGCTCCCATCCCTGGGAGGACTGGGCGGAAACGTGGGCGCACTATCTGCACATGGTCGATGCCGTCGAGACGGCCGAAGCCGCGGGCATGGAGCCGCGCGCCGCAGGTCTCTTGTTCGGTGCCGCATGGCCGTTCAAGAAATACGACGTCTATCGCCAGGAGAGCTTCGCCTCGCTGATGGAGCGCTGGGTGCCGCTCACGCTGGCTCTGAACAGCCTGAGCCGAAGCCTCGGCCACCGGGATTTCTATCCGTTCGTGATATCCGCAACCGCCCGCGCCAAGCTCGAATTCGTGCACCGGCTCATCCGCAACAGCGCCCGCTGAGCGCGGTATTTTGCATTCCCCAAACAAACCTGCGGGACGGCGCGAGGAACCAAGAGCGCCGGTCGGCGTTGGTTCGACAGGCGGGCGGTTGCCCGTTGCGCACCTTGATTCATAAGTGCGACGCACATTGGCCCACGCGAATTCGCAGAAGCCGGTGCAAGAACACCCCGAAACAAAAAGGGAGATGATCCTATGAAATCCAAGTTGCTGTCTGCGATCTGCATGCCGGCGGCTCTGGCTGTTGGCGCCGCGACTGCATTTGCCCAGACACCGCCGCCGGCCCCGTCACCATCTCCGTCGGCGCCTGCCGAGAATATGCCTGAGACCAGTCCCGCGCCGTCACCGTCGCCCGCGCCGTCCGTGACGGAACCGGCACCCGCGACCCCGGACACCAGCGCTGAGATGAAGAGCCCGTCGGCCGGTACCTTCGCGGCGAACCAGGCTGCGGATGAGTGGCGTTCGAGCAAGCTCGTCGGTCTCACGGTCTACAACGCGGCCAACGAGAAGGTCGGCGACATCAACGACCTGATCCTGGGACCGGACGGCAAGATCTCGAACGCTGTCATCGGCGTCGGTGGTTTCCTCGGTATGGGTGAGAAGCTGGTTGCCGTTGCGTTCAACGACCTGCAGCTCAACCGCGACACCGACGGCACCATGCGTGTGACGATCAACAGCTCGAAGGAGGCGCTCGAGAACGCGCCTGAGTTCAAGTACTACACGGAAACCAAAAAGGCCGACTAACCGGCCGAAGGTTCGCAAAGACGGGCGGGAAGCGAGCAATCGCTCCCCGCCATTTTTTGCAGGTCACTTTGCGCGCCCGTTCGATCGCAATTGCCTCCCCCACACAATGGCCGGGCTTGACCCGGCCATCCAGGGACTATGCGAAACGCGCCCTAGGAAGCCGGTCGCTTCGCAGGCGGCAAGTCGGTGGCGGTTCCTTCGAGGACCTCGGCGGCCATGCCGATCGATTCCGAGAGCGTGGGGTGCGGATGGATGGTCTTGCCGATGTCGACGGCGTCCGCCCCCATCTCGATGGCAAGCGCCACCTCGCTGATGAGGTCGCCCGCATGCGCGCCGACGATACCGCCGCCGATGATGCGGTGGCTTTCCTTGTCGAACAGAAGCTTGGTGAACCCTTCGTCGCGCCCCATGGCGATGGCGCGCCCCGAGGCGGCCCACGGGAACACGGCCTTGTCGAACGCCGCGCCCTCGGCCTTGAGCTCGTCCTCCGTGCGCCCGACCCAGGCCACCTCGGGGTCCGTATAGGCCACCGACGGGACCACGCGCGCATCGAAGTGCGACGGCTTCCCCGCCGCAACCTCGGCCGCCACATGTCCCTCATGCACGGCCTTGTGGGCAAGCATCGGTTGGCCCGCGATATCGCCGATGGCGAAGATGTGCGGCACGTTGGTGCGCATCTGCCCGTCGACCGGCACGAAGCCCTTGGCATCGACGGTGACGCCGGCCTGCGGTGCGCCGATGCGCTGCCCGTTCGGGCTCCGCCCGACCGCGACCAGCACCAGATCGTAGACCTGCGCCCCCTCCGGCGCGCCCTCGCCCTCGAAGCGCACGTGGATGCCGTCGCGCTTTGCGTTGGCACCGACCGTCCGCGTCTTGAGCATGACGCGGTTGAAGCGGCTGGCGTTATGCTTCTGCCAGGTGCGTACGAGGTCGCGGTCGGCGCCGAGCATGAGTCCGTCCAGCATCTCGACGACGTCGATCTTGCTGCCAAGCGCGGCATAGACGGTCGCCATCTCGAGCCCGATAATGCCGCCACCGATGACCAGCATGCGCTTCGGGATCAAGGGCAGCGCCAGCGCCCCTGTCGAAGAGACGATACGCGGGTCCTCCGGCAGGAACGGCAGCGAGACGGCCTCGGACCCCGCGGCGATGATCGCATGTTTGAACTGCACGACGGCCGTGCCGCCCTTGGCCAGCGCGACCTCGAGCCGGTGCGGGTCGCGGAACGCGCCCTTGCCCTGAACGACCATGACCTTGCGCACCTTGGCCATGCCCGCGAGCCCAGTGGTGAGCTTGGCGACCACGGCATCCTTGTGCGCGCGGAGCTTGTCGAGATCGATGCGCGGGGCTCCGAACCCGACGCCATGCTTGCCGAACGCCGCCGCCTCTGTGATCAGAGACGCGACGTGCAAGAGCGCCTTCGAGGGAATGCAGCCGACGTTGAGACACACGCCACCGAGCGTTGGATCGCGCTCGATCAACACCGTCTTGAGCCCGAGGTCCGCCGCGCGAAACGCCGCCGAGTATCCGCCCGGACCGGCGCCGAGCACCGCCACATCGCAATCGATCTGATCACCTTCCGCCACGGCGCTCTCCCCTAAAGCACGAGCTGGCGCACGTCTTCGAGGATGACGACGAGCCGGCGTACAAAGCGTGCCGCCTCCGCCCCGTCGATGACGCGGTGATCGTAGCTGAGCGAGAGCGGCAGCATGAGCCGCGGCTGGAACGCTTTGCCATCCCACTTAGGCTTGGTCTGGGCGCGGACGACACCGAGGATCGCCACCTCGGGTGCGTTGATGATCGGCGTGAAGCCCGTGCCGCCGATGCCGCCGAGGCTGGAGATCGAGAATGTGCCGCCCTGGATGTCGGCGGGCGCGATCTTCCCGTCGCGCATCCGTTGCGACACAGTGCCGATCTCCTGCGAGAGCTCGACTATGCCTTTGCGGTCCACGTCGCGGATGACCGGCACCACGAGCCCGTCCTTTGTGTCGACGGCAATGCCGAGATGATAGTAGCGCTTGAGGATCAGGCTCTCCTTGTCGGGCGCGAGCGAGGCGTTGAACTCGGGGTGCTCCTTGAGCGCCACGACGCAGGCCTTCATGATGAAGGCGAGCAGCGTCACGCGATAGCCCTTTGCCTTGGCGTCGTCGTCGAGGGAGCGGCGGTAGGCCTCGAGGTCCGTGATATCCGCTTCGTCGCTGTGCGTCACATGCGGGATGTTGAGCCACGCGCGGTGCAGGTGCGGTCCGCCGAGCCGCTTGAGCCGTGACAGGGCCTTCGTCTCGATGGGGCCGTACTTGGCGAAGTCCTGCGCCGGGATCTCCGGGATGCCGGCCCCTCCGCTTGCGCCACCCCCGCCGAGCGCACGCTTGACGTCCTCCTTGGTGATGCGGCCTTTCTCGCCGGTGCCCTTGAGCTTCGTGAGGTCGATGTCGAGCTCGCGCGCGAGCCGACGCACGGACGGGCTCGCATGCACGTCGCCGAAGTCCACGCCGAGCGGCAACGGCACCCGTGCTTGCGGGCCGCCGGTGTCCTCCTCCGTGCCCGGCGCGTCGGCTTTCGGGGCTTTGCCCGTCTCGGCAGCCTTCGGCGCAGAGGGCGCGTCGGTCTTGGCGGCAGGCTTTGCGTCGGCAGCCCCGCCTTCCGACGCGAGCCGCACGAGCGCCGACCCCTCGCTCACCTTGTCGCCGACGCGGACCAGCACTTCCGCGATCTCGCCCGCCTGCGGCGCCGGCACCTCCATGGCGGCCTTGTCGCTCTCGAGCGTGACCAGCGGATCGTCGGGCTTGATCCTGTCGCCTGGCTTCACGTGCACCTCGATGATGGGCACGTCCTTGTAGTCGCCGATGTCGGGAACCTTCACGTCGATGACGGACATGCATCTTCCTTGTTGGAGCACTTCCGGAAACAGGATCTATGCGCGCGCCGGGTCGGCCTTCTCGGGATCGATGCCGTACTTTGCGATGGCTTCGACCACCTTGGACGAGGGGAGCTTGTTGTCGTCGGCCAGCGCCTTGAGAGCCGCGACCGCCACAAAATGCCGGTCTACCTCGAAATGCTGCCGGAGCCTGCGCCGGGTGTCGGAGCGCCCGAACCCGTCCGTGCCGAGCACCTGATAGGGGCCGCGCACGAACGGCCCGATCTGGTCCGCAAACAGCTTCACGTAGTCGGTCGACGCCACCGTCGGCGCATCCCCACGCGCGGCGAGGCACTGCGTGACGTAGGGGACGCGCGGCGTCTCGGCCGGATGCAGCATGTTCCAACGCTCGACGGCCAGCGCCTCGCGCCGGAGCTCTGTGAAGCTTGTCACGCTCCAGATGTCGGCCGCCACCCCGAAGTCCTGCGCCAGAAGCTCCGCCCCTGCGATCACCTCGTTGAGGATCGCGCCCGAGCCCAGGAGCTGCACCTTGGGCGCGCCGGCCGTCGTGTCCGTGCTCTTGAGGAGATACATGCCGCGCACGATGCCCTCTTCCGCGCCCTCGGGCATGGCGGGATGCACATAGTTCTCGTTGAGGGACGTCAGGTAGTAGAACACGTCCTCCTGATCGCCGAGCATACGCTTGAGGCCGTGCTGGATGATGACAGCCAGCTCGTAGCCGTAGGTCGGATCGTAGGAGAGGCAGTTCGGGATCGTGGACGACAGGATGTGGCTGTGGCCGTCCTGGTGCTGCAGGCCTTCGCCGTTGAGCGTGGTGCGCCCGGAGGTTCCGCCGATCAGGAAGCCGCGCGCACGGATGTCGCCGGCCGCCCACGCAAGATCGCCGATGCGCTGGAAGCCGAACATCGAGTAGTAAATGAAGAACGGCAGCATCGGCACGTTCGAGGACGAGTAGGAGGTGGCAGCCGCGATCCACGACGCCATGCCGCCCGCCTCGCTGATGCCCTCCTGCAGCATCTGCCCGCTGCGGTCCTCCTTGTAGAACATGAGCTGCTCGGCATCCTCCGGACGGTAGAGCTGCCCCACCTGGCTGTAGATGCCGAAGGTGCGGAACATGCCCTCCATGCCGAACGTGCGGCTCTCGTCCGGCACAATCGGCACGATATGCTTGCCGAGCGCCTTGTCGCGCAAGAGCTTGGTAAGGCACTGCACGAACACCATCGTCGTGGAGATCGCGCGGCCCTCGGAGCCCTTGAGCTGTGCTTCGAACAGCGACAGCGGAGGGGGATCGAGCTGGAACGTCGTCTTGGTGCGCCGCTTCGGTAGGTATCCGCCGAGCGCCTCGCGTCGCGCCTTGAGATAGCGAAGCTCGGGGCTGTCGTCGGCGAACGTGATGAACGGCAGCGTCTCGAGGTCATCGTCCGTGAGCGTGACCTTGAACCGGTCGCGGAAGCCCTTGAGCGCGTCGAGCGCCATCTTCTTCTGCTGGTGTGCGATCATCTGCCCTTCGCCCGCGCTCCCCATGCCGTAGCCCTTGACGGTCTTGGCGAGGATGACGGTCGGCTGGCCGGCGTGCCGCGTCGCTTCCGCATAGGCGGCATAGACCTTCGTCGGATCGTGCCCGCCGCGCGTCAACGACCAGATCCGGTCGTCCGTCCAGTCGGCAACGAGGGCAGCAGTCTCCGGATAGCGCCCGAAGAAGTTCTTCCTGATGTAGGCGCCGTCCTTGCTCTTGAAGTCCTGGTACTGCCCGTCGTTGCACTCTTCCATGAGCTGGCGCAGCCGCCCCGTCGTGTCGCGGGCGAGCAGTGGGTCCCAGTTCGCCCCCCAGATCACCTTGATGACGTTCCAGCCGGCCCCACGGAAGCTCCCCTCGAGCTCCTGGATAATCTTGCCGTTGCCGCGCACCGGCCCGTCGAGGCGCTGCAGGTTGCAATTGATGACGAAGATCAGGTTGTCGAGCTTCTCACGGCCCGCAAGCGAGATCGCCCCGAGGCTCTCGGGCTCGTCCATCTCGCCGTCGCCGCAGAACACCCACACGTGGCGGCTTGTGGTATCGGCGAGCCCGCGGTCGTGGAGATACTTGAGGAAACGGGCCTGATAGATCGCCATGATCGGCCCGAGGCCCATCGAGACGGTCGGGAACTGCCAGAACTCGGGCATCAGCCACGGGTGCGGATAGGAGGGAAGGCCCTTGCCGCCCGTCTCCTGCCGGAAGTGCATGAGCTGATCCTCGGAGAGACGACCCTCGAGGAACGCGCGCGCATAGATGCCCGGCGAGGAATGCCCCTGGATGAACAGGAGGTCGCCGCCGTGGTCATCGCCGGCGCCGTGCCAGAAATGCATGAAGCCCGTGTCGTAGAGCGTCGCCGCCGACTGGAAGCTGGCGATATGCCCGCCGAGCTCGCTCGTCTCCTTGTTGGCGCGCAGCACCATCGCGAGCGCATTCCAGCGGATCGCCGAGCGGATGCGGTGCTCGATCGCCCGGTCGCCCGGATGCGGCGTCTCCTTGTGCGGCGGAATGGTGTTGATGTAGGCGGTATTGGCTGCAAAGGGCAGCCGCGCGCCCTGCCTGCGCGCCATGTCGACCGTCTTGCCGAGCAGGAAATCCGCCCGCTCGCTGCCCTCGAACGCCATTACCGAGCTGATCGCGTCGACCCACTCGCGCGCTTCCACATCCGGCTCACCCTCGCCGTCGCGGATCTCGAGAACTGTCCTCCCCATACGATCGGCTCCGTAGTGTAAGGCTGCGACCTGAATGCATCCTATATACTGTCTGCAATGCCTGATGACGTCCCAATTCGTGAACTACGAACCATTATCGGCGCCGAGTCTTCCAGAAACGGGATAACGTCTTCCAGAAAAGCGATAACGCTGCATTCGAGGGTGAGGTTGCGACGAAAGTCGATGGCCGAACACGCTGACCGTAGACGCAGAGATTACGGCGCCTCGGTCCAAATCGAAAATCGAGAATGTGGAGATCCGGCGAATCCGGCGATTACTGCTTCGTCTCGCCGCTGGTGAGCCGCGCGGCGATGCGCGCGGCAAGCTCCGCGTTCCATGACATGACGGGGGCTGAATCGTAGACGGGCAGCCGCCCCGGCGCGAAGGTGCAAGGAACGCCCGACGCGCTGACTTTCCTGGCGGCCCTGAGCAGGCGGTCGCGGCCACCCGTCAGGCGCGCATAGAAGCCGAGGATATCCGCAACTGTCTTTTCGGAGTCGTCTCCTGCCGTCATGGGGCGGTCGAGATAGGCGATGAGGACCTCAGCGACAGACGGAGGAAGGTAGGCAGGCCGCCCCGCGGCGACGAGCCCGAGCCATGCCCCGCAGGTCAACAGCTCATGGGCATAGCCATACTGGGGATAGACGTAGCCAGCGTTGACCTGGGTGTGCACGCTGGCAACGAGCGCTTCAATGAGCCCGGCCCGCTCGAGGAGAAGGGCCGGCGCAGAATCGCCGCTGGAAGGCGCCGCATCCCACAGCATGCGGTCGACGCAGGCGAGCGCGAAGAGCTCGTGCAGCCAGACGTCCCAGGCGTCGGGACGCAACGGCGCCGGGCTGGCAGCACGCGGAGCGTCGAGGTCGAAAGCCTGCGATGCGTAGCCGTTGGAAAGAAATGCGTCGATCGCACCGCTCGCCCGGATGCGATCGAGTGCTTCCGCGGCCGCGCCCGTCGTTGCGGAGCCGAGCCGCAGGGCCGCCGTATGGATCAACCCGGCGAATCGCTGTTCTATGTAAGGAGCGGGTCCAGAATCGTGGCTACCCGTTGATCTTATTGAGCAAAGCGAAGGCGTCAGAAACAGAAGCTCGTCTGCGTCGATCGTTGCCCAGTCGGCGGGGTACCAGAGTGTCGTCAAGGAGCACTCGAGCAGCCCATCGCCCCAGACTCGCTGGGGCGGCACCTGTCCTGGGGACATTGAAAGGAATGATCGAAAGAACGATAGCATGAGCCCGCGTGCGTCTCGGCGTCGTTGAAAAATTGGCGCCGCTTCCGGTCGTGCCGCGGCGTAAGTCTTTGCAAATCTAGGAGCAAAATCAGGCCGAGACGCGCCTGCAAAAGGTGGTACACGTCGCTACCTCTAATGGATTGCCATTGCTCCACAATGAAACACATGCTGACCGCAATGCGTTGCCATGAGTGAGGAGTAGGCTGCCAGGCCAGGCCCGCGGGATTAACAGCTAGGCGCGTGGTAGCTTGATCGTAAGAGTGGTGTTGAACATCTCCATCTCGAGGAGGCCCCCTCTTGCTCACCTGGATCTACCTCGCGATTGCGATGGCGGGCTTCGCCATGGGGCTCGCGTTCAAAATTCCGTTCGTGATCGCCTGCTCTGTCGCGTTGGCGGCGGCCATTACGGCGGTTGCGGTCGTTGAGGAATGGTCGATCCTGTCGGCGTTCGGAACGGTCGCGGGAGCGCTTCTTGCACTCCAGACGTCTTATCTTCTCGGCCTCACGGCGTCGTCCGCGTGCCACAGGCGGCGGCTGCGGAAATAGGACACCTTCCTTGCTTGGCCGGGCTGCCGATCTCAGGACGTCTCGTCCGTGGCCATCATGGCCTTCACGGTTTTGAGCGCGATCGCCGCATCGAGCAGCATCGACCACCGCCGGACGTAGTACCTGTCGAGCGCAATGCGCTTCGAGTATTTCAGCTTGCTGCGGCCGCTGACCTGCCACAAGCCCGTAATGCCGGGCCGCGCGGAGAAGTAGTCCCGCGCGTAAGACCCATACCGCGCGAGTTCTGCGGGCACGATGGGGCGCGGACCAACGCAGCTCATGTCGCCGATGAGAACATTGTAGAGCTGGGGAAGCTCATCCAGGCTGGACTTGCGGAGGAGTTGGCCAAGTCGTGTGACGCGAGGGTCGTTCTTGAGCTTGCGGGTCTCCGCCCATTCCGCGGCGACCAATGGATCGCTTGCGATCAGTCGCGCGAGCTGACTGTCCGCGTCGGACAGCATCGTGCGGAACTTATAGCAGCGGAACTGCCGGCCCCGGTGCCCAAGGCGCGTCTGGTAGTAGAATACGGAGCCGCCCATCGTCAGCTTGATCAGCGCTGCGATGACAAGCATCACCGGCGACATCGCAATGAGTCCCAGCGACGCGATGATCACGTCGATAATCCGCTTTGCGCCGCCCCCGATGCCGCGCGTCCACGTGAAATCAACATCCGCCCTGTCCGTGGTGGCAGCGGCGCCAAAATTCGAATTAATAAGCATTTCCACCCAAACCGCACGCAGTGGAGATACCCAACCATCTGCGAGCAGAGGAGTGACGTGAAGTTAGGCAAAGGAGGTATTGAGGATTGAACCTTCTGGAGTATTCCCGCCGCCCAGTTTAGGGAGGCACGCCCAGGTAAGCATCACGCCATCAGGCGGTTCGTCAGAGCGCGCACGACGGCGGTCGGGTAATGCGGCCTTAATGGGACCCGGCAGGTCCGGGACAGGATGTCGAGTGTCCGGGGGCACATGTCGGGTGTGAAAGAGATGTCCCGGTGAGCCCATCGATAAGGGTTCATCCTGTCGTGGAAGCCCCGTTGAGAGAACAACGGCTCCCAATTCCTGTATACGTGCCGGCCGGTATCGATAAGGCGCTCCACCCCGCCCCGGCCGCTGAACGCCTTGGCCTCCTGGGCTTTGTCGAAAATGATCGTGAGCCCCACCGCACTGGCAGGGTCATTATGCGGGGAGATCCTGAATTTGCTGCTCTTCGAGAGGATGCTGGAAACGACTTCATAGCGCCTGCGGAGCCGCTTGAGCATCGGATCCAGCTTCGAGAGCTGGGCATGCAGCACGGCGCCGGTCAGCTCGGACACCCGCAGATTGACACCCGGGAATATCGGCTCATTGCCCTCGAATTCATGCTCGCGGATGTAATTCCCAACGTCATGGTACATGCGGGCGCGCGTAAAGATCCTGTCGTCGTTGGTCAGCACTGCGCCCCCCTCGCCGGCGCTGATGTTCTTGTATTGATTGAAGCTGAACGCTCCGGCATCGGCGAGCGAGCCGACGCGACGACCCTTGTAGCTCACCCCGACGCCCTGGCAGGCATCCTCGATCACCACCAGGTTGTGCCGGCGCGCGATCGCGTTGATGGCGTCCATGTCGCTCACGACGTTAAGCATGTGGACGGGAATGATAGCCTTCGTATGCGGCGTGATCTGGGGCTCAATGTCCTCGGGATCCATCGTCAACGTTTCGTCGATCTCGACCAGCACCGGAACAGCGCCGACTGCAAGGGGTGCGACGGCGGTTGCGACCCAGGTGTACGCGGGCACGAGCACCTCGTCGCCCGGACCGATGCCCGCTCCGACAAGAGCCGCGACAAGCGCGCTCGTGCCGCTATTGACCACGAGCGTGTGCTTCACGCCGATCTTCTCAGCGAGTTGGCGCTCAAAACGGGCGGTGAAGCCGTTCTCGCCTGCCCCGAACCGCGATAGTTGGCCTCCGGCAATGACCCTTCCAAGGTTTGCCAGCTCTCGGACGCCAACGCGCGCCATAAGGATAACCTCCCAGTTTTTTCCAAATAATACACTTGAAGACGGAGCGTTCACGCACGTGCGGCGGGCATAGTAAGTAATTCCTGGAGAACCCGACCGTCGCTGGGAGCGTGAGTTATTGGTTCTAAATTGAGTGTGAGCACGAGTTTGCCTGCCGTGGTTGCAGAAGCGGGCAAAAAACGATTGTCAAAAAAGAAAAGAGCGCTCTGTCGACCAGCGCGGCCGATGTCTCAAGCGTCCAAGGCCGCGGCGTCAAAACACCACGACGTCGGACGTTCATCATCCTATCAGCGTACGGATTGCGTGCCTAGCTGCGTCAGGTCCGAGAAATACCCAGTCGCTGGCAGATGTTGCCGGAGTGCCGCCCTAGGCACTCTCGGCGTTTCTCCTGAGCTGACCCACAAGATAGGCGACCTGGGTTCGGTTCTGCGCCTTGAGCCGTTTCATGATGTTGCGCACGTGGACCTTCACCGTGCTCTCGCACATGTTGAGCTCGTAGGCGATGGTCTTGTTGGCCTTGCCGAGACGAAGAGCCTCGACGACGGCGGCCTGCCTGGAGGTGAACATGCTGTCGAACTGCCCATGTGGGTCTGCCGAGGTAGAATTCCTCTTGTAGGCAGCCAGTAAGCTGCTCGCCGGGACGAATGTCCCGCCGGCCTTCACGATTTTCATCGCTTCGATCGCGACGTTGAGGCACGTCTCGGTCGAAATGTACCCGCGAGCACCCTTGCCGATCGCATCCACGACACTGTCTGCTGTGTCGGAATCAGACAGTACGACGACCGGCAGACTAGGCGCAGCCTGCGCCAACTGCTGGAGGTTATCCTTCGTGGCGTGCTCGCTTACCCCGCTGTCAGCCGAAAGAATGACCAGCGCGGTGTTCTGCACGAAACCGGATTTGACCCATTCGTCGACGCTGGCGGCGGCAACAACGTTGAAATTGTTCCGTGAGCTCAGCGACGTAACAATGCAGTCCCGAAAAAAAGCCCGCCGTTCGATCACGACGATGGTCGCTGATGCTTCTGTCTTGGGCAGAACCGCCCTGTGCTCAACGGGAGTGCCGACCTTGTCGCTCGAACCGTCAACCAACGTTTTATAGCTTCGTGAAATATGATCATTAGTAGTACGCATTACGCAACCCTCAACCCTAGCCACCCCGTGTGCTTGGCCTTCCGAACGGAGCTTCTCCCAGTTTGGTACGCCAATTTGGCTTTTGCTAAGCCTTGTTAGCACTTTCGGTTGTTACTTTGAAGGACAAACTTAACTTTTAGGAGGCTTCCCAAAGGTATGCGCCATTAACCGTAAGGTGCATGGTGCGCCCCCCTTGGGATGCCCGACGGAAAGGTCTCTGGTAAATACGCGCCGTTTCCCTTTCCCAGAATGACACGCTTCGAAATAGTCGGAGCAAAGAACGGGCCAAACCAATAGTTGACCGTCCTATGCCCGTTAGCGGTCAGTGGTTACGGCGCGCAGCCGCGCCCACTGGGCACCACTTCAGGAGCGTTTACGGCGCGAGCCGCCAATTGTTTTGATGGAAGACGGGCCCCACGCCCGAACATGTCCCCCCTTCATTTGTACTAACCCCCAAGAATGCGAACGGCGATCTCCTCAGCCGACGGCTTGCAGAGCATTTCGTTTGAGGCGAGCGACGCGGGCATAGGCCAGCCCTTCACTCAGAAGCGCCAAGCCGAGACCGAGCAACGCCCCGGCGACCCCGGCAATCGCCAATGTCCTTATCGTCTTTGGCGAGCTTCTCGACTGCGGTGGCGTTGCCGTCGAGATGATGCGAGCATTGCTGACCGGATAGGATTGGCGTTGCTCGGCCTCCGTGAAAGCCTGAAGCGCGCTCTCGAACATCTTTCGATAAGTCATCGCAGTCGACTCAAGCTCGTCGAGGGTTTCGTTGAAAGCCTCGGATGACGGGACGCCTCTCGGCAGCGTGTCCTTTTCAATGGCGGATCTGCCGATATCGATCGCGGACCTGCCGCCGTCTACTGCGGACCTGCCGGCGTCTGCCGTGGACCTGCCGACGATGCTGTAATCGCGCCGCGCCTTGAACTCCTGCACCTTGAGGGAGGCCGCGTTCATTTGGAGGCGAAGGGTGTTGATGCGCTTTTCCAGCCACTCGCTTCCCTGGCGCGCGGCCTGGGCGCGCATCGAGATCTGGTCGCCGATATAGGATCGCATAATGGAATTGGCGATGTTGGCCGCCCTCTCGGGATCCTGCGCCGTAAACGAAACCTCGATCACGTATGACAATCCGAGCCGCTGAATCCCGAGCGGCCCTTGGATTCGGCTTGCGACCTGTCGAACGAGTTCGGGATCGGGTTCTTCCAGCACAGCGGGAGGCTTTTCTCCCAACGGCGGAGCGGGGGCTTCCCCGGACGCCGCAGCGGGCGCGTCCCCGGAAGGTGAAGCTGCATCTGCATCTGGCTCGGGCGGAAGCGGAGGCATCAACTCCGGCACGCCGAACTCAGGATCCCGCAGCAGATCGAGATCTTTGACTGCAGCGCGCGCGATGTGCTCCGACATCAGGACCGCGATCTGACTTTCCACTTGCGCGCTGTCGAGAACGATACCTGTCTCGGTCCACTGCTCGTTTGTGAGATGGGGAACTTTGGCATCGATCAAGAGCTGACCGCGGGCCGTGTACAGCGACGTGGAAAGGAAGACGTAGCAAAGGCCGAGCGCAACGGCGATGGTCGTCGTCGTCATCATCAGTCCGATGTGGCGACGAACCAGATCGATAACGTCGGTGACGGTGAACTGCCCGAACGTATTGAAAATATCGTCGTGCCGCCTGGAATGCGGGGCGCCGGTATCGCCGTCAACCACGGTTATGGCTCCTGGCCGTTTGCTAAAACGAATTCATACGCGTCAGTCAAAATTTATATGGAAATGTCAGTATTTAAATATGAGATGCTGCCGCGGGCACCTTCCATTGCAATCATGGTGAAGAGGCGCAAGTCTACCCCTTAAAACCGGGGCATGTCTGCGGGAAAACGGCAACGGCCGCCCATATTTTCGGAACCGTCGGAAGAAAAAGCTATGCGCGAAGCGCAGGGTCGCGCGCCTTGTGATCACCTTTTCCCTCGCCACTGAAAAGGCGGCCGGCCGGTTCCGGTGTCGTGCTCATCCACCGCTGCAGCGCGCCCGACATGAGAACGACGACTGGCACGTAGACCATGCTGAGGTTGCGCATCTCGCCTTCCGCGCAGAATAGAAGCAGAAGCGGCACGTTGATGGCGGCGGCCAGCTTCAGATGGTCGTGGATCGGGCGCGGAACCTCGCGCCACCCGTAGACAATGAGGATCGCGAACCAGGCAAGAACGATGAGGCCATAGCCCTTGAACAAGGGCAGGCCATAGCTCTGATCGAACAGGAACAGGTTCAGAGGATTGAGGTAGAATAGAAGGTTATCGAAGAGCTGGAAGATCGCATTGTCGCCTTCATTGCCCGCATAGGCGAGACGTATGGCGAGATAGGTGAGGCCGGAGAGGAAGGTTGCCCCGAGTGTGGTGGCGATGGCGGTCCGCAGCGAGAGCCGCACCATGAGCAGGGGCAGCAGCGTTAGACAATAGAAGAAGAACGATTCCTTGTTTGCGGTAGCCGGCACGGCCAGCAGCAGAAGCGGCAGGATATGTCCGCCGAGGGCAAGCCTTGCGGCCAGCGCAAAGGCGAGCACTTCCGGCAGATCGTAGAAGAAGCCGCCGCGTGTCTGCAAAATCGGAACCATGAGTGCGAAGATCGCAGGGGCCGCGGTCGCCGCTGCTTGACTGACGCCGGCGACCAGGCAGACCGAGCGCAACACGAACAGGGCCAGAAAGAGAGAGAAGAACGTCGCGTAATAGACGATGCGATAGCGAACGAGGTAGCCCTCTTTGTTGGCATCGGCGCCCGCAGGGGCCTTCAAGGCCGCCTGGGCATCTTTGAGCCGGGTCTCGATGGCGACGCGAACACTGTCCGGCATGGCCGCCCTGATCGCGGTCGCCGTTTGGGGGAGAAGTTGGCGGAAGACATAGGGCCGCGCAGCCGTTCCATCGAGCATCAGCGCGAGCGACTGCCGGGGTGTGGAATCGCTCATCTGCCACTTGGTGTAGTAGCCGTTGAAGGCAGCGGCAGCGACCAGCACATAGATCACGGTGATGACGAAGGCCGCGCCGATCCGCTGAGTGAGCGCCGGAGAGGATCGAAATGAGGAAATGGCAAGGAGGCTGCGCATTATCTCGGCGCCTCGCGGAGTATCGGGCTTCACGCGCAATGTCCTTCAAGCATGTGCGGTCCGGCAGGAGACAAGGCTACCGGCACCCCCCTCGATTGGCAAAGCAGAAGTGGTAACGCCGCTGCCGCGGATGGCGGAGTGGTAAAATTAACGGCCGTGAGCAGGACCAGCTACCCAATTCGGCTCAATGCAGGACTCCCCTTTTGGGATAATCTTCATGATCGATCGATACGTTGAGAAGAGGCCGCCGGAAAGTCAGGTATCCGGGCATGAACGCCGCGGCAGAAGGATGTGCCCGGTCCGGTAGAGTTTGAAGCCCAATGGCCATACCCCAGGATGACAGCGTGTGCGTCTGCATCGCTGCCTACAACGCGGAAGGCACGATCGCACGCGCCGTCACGTCGGCTTTGAGCCAGTCTTCCGTTACCGAGGTGATCGTCGTTGACGACGCATCGACTGACTCGACAGCCGAAGCCGCACGACGGTGCGACGATGGCAGCGGTCGGCTGATGGTCATTGTGCTGGAGCGGAACGGCGGCCCATCCACGGCACGCAACCGAGCCATCGAGCAATCGCGCGCCGCAATCTTTTGCGTGCTCGATTCGGACGACTATTTCCTCGGCGACCGGATTGGCCGTTTGCTCGCGGACGGCGGTAACGACTGGGATCTGCTGGCCGACGACATCCTGATCGTTCCCGAGGCGCTTGCAGACGGCTCCGCGGCCGAGCAGCATCGCGCCGTACCGCGTAGCGCCCGACTGCTCGATCTGCCGACATTCGTTCGGAGCAATATTTCCGATCCGCTGCAGCCGCGCGCCGAGCTCGGATTCCTGAAACCCCTCGTCCGTAGGCGTTTCCTCGAGGAGAGCGCCCTGCGCTATGATCCGAGCTTACGGCTCGGCGAGGACTATGCGCTCTACGTCCGCGCCTTGATGGCCGGCGCGCGGTTCAAGGTCGTCGGCTTCCACGGCTACGTTGCCGTCGAGCGCGCTAGCTCCCTGAGCTCGAAGCATCGTGCAGCCGACCTCGCCGGCATCCGGGCATTCGACGCGGCGTGCCGCAGCAAGGAAGCAGGCCTGGATGCGGCTGCAAGGCAAGCGTTGGCCGCTCACGAGCAGGCGACCGCCAATAAGCTGGCTCTGGCGCGGGCGCTGGAAATCCGGCGCGAGCGAGGCGTCGGCCAGGCCCTGCGTTTCCTGTCGCAGGAGCCGCGCTCCATTCGCTATGTTGCCTCCGAGATTTTTCGCGCCCGGTCAGCACGGCTTCGCGAGCGGGTGTGGGGCGAGACGGCAGCGCCCGCGCAAAACGGCCCAAGGCTGCTCATAGGCCAGAAGGCAATTGCTTAGATGAAGAGTTAATTTTTGAAGGTCGCCGCTGGAAATGCCCCGATTGGGCGGTTTCGGATCTAGCCCGGAACTTGCAACGCGCGATGCAATACTGCTGTACGAAGGACCAAGTCGTGCCCTCTCCTGACCCCATCGTCTCGGTTGTCGTTGCAAACTTCAACGGCGAGAGGTTTCTGGCGGACGCCCTGACGTCTGCGCTCAAGCAGACACTGTCCGAGATCGAGGTCATCGTCGTCGACGATGCGTCCACCGACGGGAGCTTGGAGATCGCCCGCGCCTTTGAACGCAAGGACAAGCGTGTCCGCGTCCTCACGCGTCAGGCGCAATCGGGGCCGGGCGGTGCCCGCAACGACGGCCTCGCCGCAGCGAAAGGCCGATGGATCGCGATCCTCGACAACGACGATATGATGCACGTCTCGCGGCTGGAGCAACTCGTCCGCGAGGCCGAGGCAACCGGCGCCGACGTATGTGCCGACGACCTTCTGATCTTTCAGGCGGGCGCAACACCGACGACGCTCCTGTCGGCGCGCCAGCGCAAGCGTGGCTGGATATCGGCGGCGGACTTCATCTCTGGCAACAAGCTCCTGTCGCGTGAGCCGGCGCTTGGCTACCTCAAGCCGCTGGTCCGCACCGCGTTCCTCCGCGAACACGATATCTCCTACAACATGGATCTGCCGATCGGCGAGGACTACGATTTTGTGGTCAAGCTGCTGGCTAGGGGCGCGAAGTTTCGCCTGCTGGATACGCTCGGCTACTTCTATCGCAAGCACGCGAGCTCGATCTCTCACCGGATGTCGGCCGAGAACGTTGCGCAGATGCTGGCGGCGGATGGCCGTCTGCGGGCATTGTTCGACGCGAATGCGGACGGCGTTGCCCGCGCGTTCGATGCGCGTCGCGCCTCGATCGAGCGCGCGGCCGCTTTCTCGGCGCTGGTTGCCGCAATCAAGGGTCGCAAATGGCGCGACGCGGCCGCGCTGGCGCTGTGCAATCCGCGCGCCATCCCGCTGCTTGCCATGCCGGTGGCGGCGCGGCTTCGCGGACTGAAACCGTCGAACGAGCAACGCACCAGAGACCCGAGAGTCTGCCTGATCTCGCGACAGCGGCTGGTGGGGCCGAGCAACGGCAGCTCCACCTACGTGCTCGCCCTCGTTAGAGCGCTGCGCGACGCTGGGCACAAGATCACCCTGGTCTCTCCGAGCATCTCCACGTTTGGCCGCTGGCCGTTTCTCTTTCTGCGTCCGGAGATGAACGTGTTCGATGAGATTCACATCCGCGGCGCATGGCGCCTGGGTAACCGGCTTTACGTCGCCAGGGACCCGCGCATCGCCCTCGCTGCCGCTTCCGCGATCGCCGCACGGCTCGCCGCTCGGTTCGGCTTCAAGATCCCGTCATGGGACCGTCCCGCGCCCTATGCAGTGGCGGAACCCTGGCGTCGGGAGGATCAGATCTACATCGCGCGCCACGCGCCTCGCCCGGCCGGGCTCGTGCTGGCGGACTACGCGTTCACGACCCCGGCCATTCCCTATGCCCTGGCGCCCACGGCGCCGAGCGCCGTCATCATGCATGATTTCTTCTCCGAGCGCGCGGGGCGGTTCCGGGAGCAGAAACTATCGGATTCCGTTGCCTCTCTGGATCGAGACGCCGAAGCGAACCTTCTGCGGCAGGCCGACGCCGTCATTGCCATCCAGAAGCTCGAAGCGGCCGAGGTCGCGCGGCTTCTGCCGGACCGTCGCGTTATCCTGGCACCGCTGGCATCCGACGTGGCGACGGCTCCCCAGCCGGGTGATCGCCAGACGGCGCTGTTCGTCGGCAGCAACACCGCCCCGAACGTTATCGGCCTGCGCTGGTTTCTCGATGAGGTCTGGCCGAAGATTACGGCAAAGGTCGCAGGCTGCCGTCTTGTCGTCGCCGGAAGCGTGGCGTCCGCATTTCCGGCCCCGATCCCCGACGTTCGGTTCCTCGGCATGGTGCCGGATCTCGAGCCCCTCTACGCAGAAGCTGGCGTCGTTGTCTCGCCCCTAACCGTTGGATCGGGCCTCAAGATCAAGCTCGTCGAAGCGCTTGGGAAGGGCAAGGCCATCGTGGCTACAAGCGTGACGACCGAAGGGTGCGAGGAGGCGGTCGTCGAGGCGATATGCGAGCATGATGACGCCGAGGCATTTGCGGAGGCCGTCGTCGCCCTTTTCACCGATGACGAGCTGCGGCGCGCCAAGGCCGCACAGGCGCTCGACGCCGCAAGGCAGATCTATTCGCCTGAGGCCTGCTATCGCGACCTGCTGGCATTCGCGCGCGGGGGAACGCAATCCCCTGCGGCCTCATTTGCCGTATCCAAAGCGACAAGTTGAGCGATGCGCGGAGAAGCGGATAATGCGCGACGTCGACCGTTAATACTTGTCCCCCCAAAAAAGGGGCACTAAACGCCGGAGTGAAACACCTTGGCAATTTCCGTCCGTTTTGGGATCATGAATGGAATGCTGAGGGATTGCGACGGCGCAGAAGAGGCGTCCATTTCAGGCCGAATTGCTGAGGGCAGGCAGACCCGATGACCGTAGGAGCCATGACAGGGGACGGCGCTGCTCGATGGCCTCGGGCACGCCACGATCCGGCGGCCGTCGACATGAAATACATCCTCGGATGTATTTTCTTTTTGTCGATCAGCATGGGCATCTGGCAGTTCGCGTCGGACAATGCCGAAAGATACGCGTGGCTGCTCGCTGATTTCACCTGCGCCCTCCTGCTTTGGAGATACCAGTCGCAGTTCATCAATCTTGCGATGAGCAATGTCGTCTTTATGTGCTGGCCGCTCCTGGCCCTCGCATCCGTCGTTTGGTCGGTCGCGCCAGGAGGCACTCTCTATCACGCCCTGCAGCTGCTGATGACGACGTTCGTCGCGTTCCTCATTTGCATTAAGTTTCGCCTGGAGCAGTTCATAGCGATCATCTTCTGGGCCATGCTGGCGGCGGCCATCGTCGCTCTCGGCGCGGCCTTGCTGCAGCCGAGTGTGGGTATCGATTTCGTTGGAAATTGGCGTGGCGGATTTCCCACCAAGAACGTCTTGGGCGACGCCATGGTGCTGCTCGTCATTAGCGGCTGCTGCCTGTTTCTCCAGGGACGTTGGCGGCTGATAACGGCGGCGGCCATCGCGCTCGGGGTGTTCCTAATTTTCATGACGCGCTCGGCCACCCCGATCCTGTCGTTGTTCCTAACGCTCGCGCCGCTGCCTTTCGCCTATGCGCTCCTGCGCGGCCCCGCGCCGTTCATGATCCTTCTCGGTCTGACCTGCGTGCTGGCATCAATGGTCGCGCTTGGTGCCTACGTCGCGATCGTCTACTTCGATGTGGACCCTATCGGCATTGTCTTGGCGTCGGTCGGCAAGGAGCGGACGCTGACGGGGCGCACGTTGCTCTGGCAGGTGGCGAACTGGGCAATCGAGAGCAAGCCATGGCTGGGATACGGCTTCAAGGGTTACTGGGCCGACCCACCTGCAGAGATGCTGCAGATCCGCGCTTCGTTCGGTCAGAGGATCAACTTTTTCCATAATAACTTTCTGGAAGTCGCCGTGGCCTACGGCGTCATCGGCCCGATCCTTCTCGCTCTGGGGATCGCGATCGCCTTTATACGGGCCGTGCTTAGGGTGATCTACGCAGTCCAACCGGTCGATATCTGGCCGCTTCTCCTAACAATTTTGGTCATTATCCAGGTTCCCGTACAGAACCCGCTTATGGTGAATCATAGTTTCTGGCACGTCCTTTTCATTGTCGCGGCGGTGATACGTCGATAAAAGACATTTTTATTAGACCAATAGGTATAGTCAGTATGCGTGTTATCTTCTTGCTTCTCTGCATCCTGCCTCTTTCGTCCGCTCTCGCGGAGCCAGCGTCGTTCTACGACACGCTCGACAACCTCGATAAAGAGAAGCGATGGTGGCGGTCCAACGGATGGTCCAACGGCAGCCATCAGAGCTGCGTGTGGTCGAACGAAAATGTTCGTCTCGTCGACGGCAGAATTGATCTCTTGCTGACGGACACGCCGCTCAACGATCACCCATATTCATGCGGCGAATTGCAGTCGCACGAATTCTACGGCTACGGAACCTACGAGGTGCGGATGAAGCCCGCGGCACCGACCTCGGGCCTCGTGTCTGCATTCTTCACCTACACGGGATCGCCCCACGGAAACCCGCATGACGAGATCGACTTCGAGTTCGTCGCAGCGCGGGAGCGCTCGGTCGATGCAACATACCATGCCAATGGGAAGAGCTACGTGGCGTCCAAGGATCTGGACTTCGATGCCAAGTCAGGGTTTCACGACTATGCGTTTCACTGGACCCCCGACAGCATCACCTGGTACGCGGACGGCAAGCTGCTGCGCGAGGTAAAGAAATCCGAGGATGCAGAGTTTCCGACCACGCCGGGAAAAATCTATATCAGCGTATGGACGGGCACGGAGGAGCTGAACAGCTGGCTTGGTCCGTTCGTCTATCCCGGCGAGCCCCTCGTTGCGAGCTACGAGCACATTGCCTTCACCAAGCTCGGTGACGACTGCCAGTTCCCGGAGTCGATTGTGTGCACGCTCGGCAAGGACAAGCTGAACGGCAACTAGCGAACCTCGCGTCGCGGGCGGCTATCGCGCTTGGCGGACGGCAGGCGCCCGCGGTATGCCTGTCTTGGCCACGGCCTCGAGGAGCGCGGCGGTATCGCTCTCATCGATGAAAAGCGTGCGCGGTGCGCGGCGGGCGGACTCGAGCAGACCGGCGAACCGGGTCGGGTTCATGGCCTGAAGCCAGTCCGACAGGCTTTCGTCGATCGGCTCCCGCAGCGTCACGCCGAGACCTTCACGGACCACCATGTCGCCTGTGGCCGTGCCCTCGCGCGCAATCGAGATGGCGTCGAAGAGCCCACCCTCATACACCCGGTTCGGTAACAGCCAGTCCGAGTTCGAGTTGGCATCGAGGAAATCGATGGCCCACGAGAAGTGAATTTGACCATAGATATCGGGTAGATCCCGCGGACTTTGGTACGGTCCGAGGTACTGGAAGTTCGGCCGGCCGGAAGTCGCGGCAAGCAAGGTCTCCTTGGCGATGTCCTCCTCCGAGGGGGTGCCGCGGATATGGATTGAGACGCCGTCGGGATGCGCCGAGGCCAGCCGGCTCAGGATGTCGAGGCTCCTCGGACATCTGAGCGTGCCGAACCAGCCGATGATCCAAGGTGGGCCGGCGGCAGGCCTGCGCCCGGTGTCGGCGGGGATCGTTGCGAGCGCGGAAGCGGAGACCTTGTTCTCGAGCAGATACCAGGCGCCCGTGTAGCCCTGCCGGGGCTCGAAGTACCTCGTCATGAACATCGGCGAGCTGACGACGAGCATGTCGCACGCAGCGAGAAGACGACGCTCGCACCACCGGAAGAGGGCGTTCACCAGACCGGTTCCGACAAAGGCGCGCTGAACGTCGAGAACCTCGTAGACCAGACGCGCGCGCGACCGCGACAGCCACTTGGCGGCCGTCGCGATGGCCATCATGTCGAAATTGCGCGCGTAGATGACGTCGCAATCGCTGAGCGCGCCACGGTGCCGCAGCGCCTTCCAAAGACCGGCGGTGAGCTTCGGAAGGCGCGCAAGATAGTTGCGGTCCACGGTGGCGCCGAGTGCGATGTTGGTCCAAGTCGGAGCCGGCCGTGCTGTGCCGCGTTCGCGCCGAAACATGAAGCCGATGACCGAAGCGCCCGTTGCCTGAAACGCCTTGGCGCGCTTGATGACGGTGCTCTCGCCCGAGTCATGGGCGAAGAACGCGATCTTTTTGACGGACGTTTGCGGGGTTGGCGGCAGGGCGCCTTCACCATGTCCGGCCGCCGGCTTCTGGCGGGTTTCGGCGTGCTGAGGGTTGGCTGTTGATTTGTCGGCCATCAACAACCCTGTTCTCCCGATGTGTGATGCGGCAGGCAACCGGAGTTAGCGCGAAAGGTACCACACCTGGAAGGCCCGGCGTGCCGCAATGTTAACGCAACGTGCGACCGTCGAATGGGGAAAGCCGCTTCCAGCGGAGAGGAGAGAATGGCGCGTCTGAAGGCGTCTTCAGGCCGCCTGATCGACCTTGAGCAGCGCGGGGACCGTCCGCAGGAGAATGAGCAGGTCGGCGCCGAAGGACCACTTAAGAACGTAATCGGCATCGAGCTTGATGCGGTCCTCGTAGCTGACGCTGCTTCGGCCGCTCACCTGCCACGATCCGGTAATGCCGGGACGGGCGCTCAGATACTCGTGGACATGAGTCCCGTAGCGCTCCAGTTCCTCGGCCGACACCGGGCGTGGTCCGACGCAGCTCATTTCGCCGCGCAGAATATTGAGTAGCTGCGGCAACTCGTCGAGGCTCGATTTTCTGAGAAGTGATCCCAACCGCGTGACGCGCGGATCGTGGGTCAGTTTGCGGTTGAGGCGCCACTCCTCCGCTGCAGCGGGGTCGGCTTCAAGGTGCCGCGCAAGAACCTCGTCGCCGTTCGTAACCATCGAGCGGAACTTCAGGCAATAGAATTCCTTGCCGCCGAAGCCGACACGCCGATGGCCGTAGAAGACAGGCCCGCCCATGCCGATCTTCACGGCGAGCGCGACCGCCAGGATGAGCGGCAGTGCCACGATTCCGATAATGACGGCAGCCGCGATGTCCGCGATCCGCTTTCCGATCCCGCCGACAGGCGCAATGCCACGGCCGCCGAGCAAGAGCGGGCCGTCGACGGACCGCACGCCAGAGACGACCGGCAGTGGCTCGCATGGCTGAGTGGGGATCGTCCCGCCAACGCGTGCAGCTCGGTTTGCGCTGAGCGAAAAACCTTCGAGCAATCGTCCGGAAAACGGACGGCGGACGGGAATATTTTTGTGTCCATTATGCGGGCGCCCGACCGGGGCAAGATCCCGCGAGGAATCTATAAGCATTAACAATACTCTCGCACCGGAGCTTGAAGCATCGTGCGTCACGATGAGGATTGTTGTCCGACAGGACGCTGCACTGCACAATCGCCGCAAAGGGAGTAGCAAGGGGCAATTCGATGGGTGAGACCTAAGCCAAATGGACAATTGCTATTCGACGGCACGCAGCTCCACGCGAGCCGCGCTCGCGGCCTGCGATTGCCGTCGCCGGACGGGGAAGGCAGGTCTCCCGTGCGATGGCACTCGCGTCACGAGACCTCGTGCTGAACCGTCTCAGGGCAGGAGTGGGAACGGAGCCACTACGCGGCACGAAGGCCGCGCCTGTACTCCTTTTGAAGTGCTTAGGGCTTCGCAGTATCGCTTATACCGTCCATGCAGGGCCGCTGCTCGATGTGCGTTAAGAGATTGCATTGGTTTTGTTTGAATTATCCGCCGCCATCGCGCCTGTGTAATGTCGGGGTGCGCGGCATGTGTCGCCGTTTCCGGTGAGCTTCGACTTCGCAACAGTGTGAAACTCCGCATGATGGGCGGCAAATGACAACCGATGAAGTGTCGCTGGCATCCGCGTCGGGTTCCTCGATCGGGAAGCGACCGCAATGGCTCGCGGCCACGCTGATTGGCTGGGCGCTGGGTCGCCTGCTTCTCTTGCTTGCCGTCGCTTATGTCCTGAAGGACTGGATCCTGGACGCTCTCGGCGATCCCCACGCACTGACACTGTTCGTCATCAACGTCACGAGCACGCCCGTAGCCCGGATGCTGCTGTTCCTCGTATTCGGAATAGTGCTGACGGGCCTGTGCTACGGAGCCATGCGCACATGGCCGCGCGCCGGCTATGGAATTGCCGTTGTCGCCGCGGCGCTGCTGACGCTCGTGCTGTTCTATGCGTGCGAAACATCGCCAATGCGGGCTTTGCCGGTCATCGCGCTGCTCGCCGCGAATCTCATGCCGGACCGTCTGGTTGAGCGCCTGCTGCCGAATGGTGCGGCCCGTGGATACTTTCTGGCCCTCGCTGTCGGGGTGGCCGAGTTCTTCTTCCTAAGACACTTCCTGACTTGGGTCGCAGAGCTCTGGCGTGGACGACGGATCGGCGCATGGCATCCCTTGCTCGCCGCGTCTGCAGCCTCGTTTATTGCTGCGGGCGCAGCATCCGTCCTGATCCAATCGACAAAGCTCGCACCCGTCGAGCAAAGCATCAGAATGCCCGCCGAGGCGCGAATCGTGGCCCGAGGCGACTACAACTCGATCGACATCGACGCCAACGCCCGTCACCTCTTTGTCACGGGCCATGGGGTGCCGCGGCTGCTGCGATACGACATCGCCGATTTCACGCGCGAGCCGGAAGCCGTTGCCGTCGATACCGGGCATGCGCAGTCGTTCACGCAGGACCAACGGGCGCGCGAGATCTATCTCTACAACACCACGACGCGCGACCTCCTGACCTTCGACACCGATACGTTGGACCTCAAGAACTCGTTTCCGGTGCAGGGTCTGGCGACCGGTGATCCATGGCTCGCCGCTGACCGGCAGCGCAACGCCCTCGTGATCGTATCGGAAGCGGATGAGGGCGACGGCGTGCCGTTTCTCACCCTCGATCTCTCAAACGGCGCCGTGCGGGACAAGCGTGATCTGGATGCCGGAAACCTGCTTTTGGTCGGCGAGACGGGGCGGCTTTACATGAGCTTCTTCCGCCGCCGCAATCAATTGATGCGCTACGACCTCTCGACGCTGACCATCGACAAGGAAGCGGACGTGCCGCCGCGTGCCGACCGGATGGCGTACGTGCCCGACAGGAACGAAGTACTGCTGACCGTGCCGGCGGCTTCGCGCATCGTGCGCTATGACGCTGAAACACTGGAGCACAAGGGCGAGTTCAAAGCCATATTCGGGGTGAGGACCCTCGCGATCGACGCGGCGCGCAGGCTGTTGTTTTGCGGCAGCCTGGCGACAGGCGAGGTTGCGATCATCGATCTAGATACATTTGACATCCGCTCCCGCCATTATCTGGGCCCGTGGCTTCGCACCATCGTCGTCGACTCTTCCAGGGGCGCGGCCTACGTCTCCTCCAAGGGGTATCTTTACGAGCTGAAGTATGACTCGCCCAGATAGCTCCTCGACAACAACGGTTCTGGTGTCGCCGGCGCCGCCCGACGCCCGGATGAGGGCCGGCTGGGCGACGCCGATCGCGGGTGCTCATGTCGGGGCCTTGGACGGAGTCCGCGGGCTCGCGATTCTTCTCGTCCTTGTCTTTCACTATGGCCGAAGCGCACGCGGCTTCGGCCTGGAAAATCCGATCCTCACGGCCAGCGAGTTCGGCTGGGTCGGAGTCGACCTCTTCTTTGTCTTGTCCGGCTTCCTGATCACCGGGATCCTGTATGACGCGAAAGGCTCCGAGAAGTACTTCCGCAACTTCTATGCGCGCCGGTCGCTACGCATCTTTCCGCTCTACTATCTGGCGCTGGCTGTCGTCTTTGTGCTGGCCGCGTTGTGGCCGAGCGCCGGCGTCTGGCCGACGTTCAACCCGCTCTGGTTTGTATTCTATCTCTCGAACGTCGCAATGGTCACCGAGGCCCCGCTGAGCGCCGGGATACTCGGTCATTTCTGGTCGCTGGCCATTGAGGAGCACTTCTATCTCGCGTGGCCGCTGATCGTGCTTCTGGCCTCGCGACGCCAGCTCATGGCGATCGCGGCCGGTCTGGTCGCGTTCTCTCTGACCGCTCGCGTGCTGCTCGGGTTGAGTGGTGCGCCGTCACAGGCGCTCTACGTCCTTACGCCCCTGCGGTTCGACGCACTCGCCGTCGGAGCCATTTGCAGTCTGGCGATCAGAGGGCAGGGCGGCTTGGCACCGTTGATCCGCCCCGCATGGATTGCGATGCTGTCCTGTGGCGCAGCCGTGGTCCTGATCGTCCTGCTGACGCGGTCATTCTCCCCCGACAACGGCCCGATGCAGATGTTCGGCTTCACCCCGCTTGCATTCGCATTTGGAGGATTGTTGCTCGTTGCCCTGAGCTTCAGGCCGGCAAATCTCGTTTTCTCACACCCGATCCTGCGCTGGTTCGGACGTTACAGCTACGGCCTCTATGTGTGGCATCCGATCATCAACGTCATTCTGTTCTATACGCCGCTCAAAGCGGCCCTGGGGATAGAAGGCACGCTGAGCAGCATCCTCTACCTTGTGGTCTCGTTCATCATCTGCCTCGCCGTCGCACTCGCCAGCTATCACCTCTGGGAAAAGAAATTCCTGGCTTACAAGCGCCGCTTCCACTAGCGCGCTTGCCGCACCCTAGGGGGCAGGCTGACCGTTGCCGCTCTCAAGGGTTCTGGCTGCAGAGGTCGTCTGTTCGACGATGAACCGGGGCCGCCGCTTCACCTCGAGATAGATCTTGCCGATATACTCTCCGAGAACGCCGATCGACATGATCTGAAGACCGCCGAGAAAGAGCAGCGGCAGCACCGTGGACGCCCAGCCGGGTATCGTCCGCTCGGGCGTGAAGAGCCGCTCCGCCAGATAGTATGTCCCAAGCAGCATTGAGACGACGAACACCACCCCGCCCAGGAGGGCGATGAACCTCAACGGGGCGACGGAAAACGATGTAACTCCGTCGGCCGCGAGCCGGAGCATTTTTCGCAGCGTGTACTTCGTCTCGCCGGCCGTGCGCTGCATGCGCGTGTAAGGGACCAGGACAACCGGAAACCCGAGCATCGGGATCAACCCCCGGAGAAAGAGGTTGACCTCCTTGTGTTCCAAAAGCGCCGCAAGGGCGCGCTTCGACATCAGACGGAAATCGGCGTGGTTCTTGACGATGTTCACGCCGAGCAGCGCCAGGATGCTGTAGTAGGCCCCCGCGGTGCTCCGCTTGGCGGCAGTGTCGCTCGATCTGTCGCTGCGAACGCCAAGCGCGAGGTCCGAGCCGTTCTCATACGCGGCCAACATCGCATTGATGGCTCCGATGTCATCCTGGAGATCCGCGTCCATCGTGATCACGACGTCGGCTGTAGCCGCCGACAGACCGGACAGCATCGCCGCCTGATGGCCGAAGTTTCTCGCGAGCTTGATGCCTTCCACCTCCGGGTTCTGGGCGGACAGCCCGGAAATGATGCTCCACGTCTCGTCCTTGCTGCCGTCATCGACCAAAAGCACGCGGAAAGACGCGAGCCGGTTTGTCGAGCTGGCCACGAGCTTCCTGAAGTGCGCAATTATTTGTGGAGCGGTGATCGGCAGCGCATCCTGCTCGTTGTAGCAGGGCACTACGATATCAGCGCTGTAGTTGTGTCGGTTCGGCAGCACCGGCAAAAACCCATAATTTCATAAGAAGGAAAAAGATGATGTTGTAGGTGATCATGCCCGCCGCCTGGGGGACGAGCGTATGAATGGCGCCAAGCGGGGCAGACAGAATAAGGACAACCAGGTTAAGGCCGTATGCAACTCCAAACGACACCAGGAATGGCAGAAGTGAATTGTCGCGGGTCGCCTTGAAGGTGAACCGCTTGTTCATGACGAAGCTGTTGACCAACCCAAGCCCGAAGCCCGCAATGTTGCAGAGCACGGGGTGCAGACCGGCGAACGTGAGGACTGTAATCGTGATTGCCGTGATGAGCGTGTTCAAAGCGCCGATAATGCCGAAACTGGTTAGTTGCCTGCGGATCGACACTGGCCACCCGATTTTTTGTAGCATCCCGAGCAAAAGCATAGCTTCCGCCGATGTCAAGCAGGCTTGCCCGGAATGCTGAATTGGGGGCCGCCCGATGAGCGGAACCGCGCTCCGAAGCCGTCTTGGCGTTTATTAGTAACTGGTCTGTACGTTATCCATTTGATCAGGGTGCGGGATAGGCTAGAAACCGCGGGCTCTTCTCGGATGATAAGGCATCTCCAATCCTGAGGATATTGTTCAGTTCCTCTTTGCGCGATCGAACGGCGCCGCGTCGGTCGGTAGCGACTTATCAATAATAGGCTGGATATGAAGACCCTCGTCGTTTTCGGGACGCGCCCGGAAGCCATTAAGATGGCGCCCGTCGTTAAGGCGCTGGAGCGCGAGCCGGATATCGCGGTCGAGGTCTGCGTCACGGCGCAGCATCGCCAGATGCTCGACCAAGTGCTCGCTCTGTTCGAGATAACGCCGGACTATGACCTCGACATCATGACGGCGGCGCAGGGCCTGACCGACATCACGTGCGCGATCCTCAGCAAGATGGAGCCGGTGCTGGCCAAGGCAAAGCCGGATCGCGTTCTCGTGCACGGCGACACCACGACGACGCTGGCTGCGACACTCGCCTGCTACTACCAGAAAATCCCCGTCGCACACGTTGAGGCGGGCCTGCGCTCAGGCAATCCGCTCCAGCCCTGGCCGGAGGAGATCAACCGCCGTGTCACGGATGCGATTACCGATCTGTTCTTCGCCCCGACGGTCAGCTCGCGCGAGAACCTTCTGGCTGAGAACGCAGACCCTGCCCGTGTGCACGTCACGGGGAACACGGTCATAGATGCGCTGCTCGCAACGACCAGGATCATCGACGAGCGGCCCGATCTCCGGGTGTCCCTGCAGCAGCAATTCTCCTTCCTCGATGCAGGCCGGCCGGTCCTGCTGGTGACGGGGCATCGGCGCGAGAACTTCGGCGAGCCGTTCCAGATGCTTTGCGGTGCGATCGCCGATCTCGCGCGAGCGCACAAGCTGCAGGTCGTCTATCCTGTGCACCTCAACCCGAATGTGCAGGCGCCGGTGCGAAACATTCTCGGCGGCGTCGATAACGTGCATCTCATCGAGCCGTTGGACTACCTGCCGTTCGTGTATCTCATGCAGCGCTCCTACGTCATTCTGACGGACAGCGGCGGCATCCAGGAGGAAGCACCATCCCTGGGCAAGCCGGTCTTTGTCATGCGCAACGTGACCGAAAGACCGGAGGCCGTCGCGGCCGGCACAGTCCGCCTCGTCGGAACGGACCGGAAACGCATCTTCGATAGCGTCTCGGACGTGCTCGTCGACGAGGCGCGATATCTTGCGATGTCGCGTATCCACAACCCATACGGCGACGGCGGGGCGAGCGAGAGGATTGCCGGCGTTCTCGCTGGACGCCCGATCGAGGAATGGCACGGTCTTCGCACTTGATCTGGCGCTGAGCACCGAGCCGTTTCGGGCTGCGGCGCTTGCTTAACCACGCCTTGGATCCTTCTGGCAGCACAACGCACGAATACGTATTGGTGGTGCAATGACAACCGCGCTCCCCGGCAAATCGAACGGCCCCTACATTGACCTGCGTTCCGAGCGCGGCCGTACGATCGCAGCCTTCTGTCTGCTCGTCGTCTTCTTTTTCATGGCGGGCGTGACCGATAGGTCCGAAGCGGTCGATTCTCTCCGTTTCTCCGCCGACGCTGAGGTCGCTCCATTCTGGAGCAATCCAGACGCGAGAATGATGCTCTTCTATCGTGTCAATCGCATTGTATTCCGTGCCGTTGACAGCTTGGGACTCGGTTTAAGCACTCACACCGTGCTGGGCTGGCTCGGATCGATACTTGCGGCGGGGGCGGTCCTTCTTCAATTCCGGCTTCTGAAGGTAACATTCAAGCTGTCGGCGACGGCCAGCATCGCTGGCGCGCTGACGCTTGCGGTCTCATACGGCTTCCTGCGATACGCCAACGAGGTGGAAGTTTACGCGGGGTCCGCGTTCCTTATCCTGCTTTGTCTCAACCTGCTCTTTCATGGTCTCGAGAAGGTTCCGTTCAAAGTCAGCCAAGCCGTCCTGCTGGGAGTGATCTCCGGTCTCGCGGTTGCCTACTATCAGCCGATAGCGTTCCCGCTGTTCTGGGCGGCCGCCGTATTGTTCCTGTACAAGCGCTACTTCGTGCAGTACCTCGCCTATGGCGCCGCAGGTGTCGGTGTCTACGCGCTCTGTGTCGTCGCAGCACTTTGGGCAGAACACGGGCATGCGCCGTCTATTCGTGAGGCAGCAGATCTCCTGCTGTCGCGGACACAGGAGTTCGCTCCTCCCGCGCTCGGGATCATGTCCCTTGCAAAGGCTGCTCTGAGCACGCTCCACGACTTTGCATCGATGACGTGGCTGTACGGCTTTCCGTGGGTGGAAGAGTTCATCAAGCAGTCATTGCCGTATCACTATTTCCACGCTGAAAAATTGTTCTTCGCCGCCCGCAGCTATGGATTCTCGTGGCTTGCCGCCGGAACCTTTGTTGCCGCCATGGTTTGGCTTGCTTACCTCGCGGTGGCGGCGATCCGCGAAAAGCAGCATCGGCCGATCGATATAAATATTGTCTTTGTATTCGCGTGGCTTGTGTGCGCCGCGGTGCCAAGCCTCATCCTCAATCCGTCGGAGACGGAGGTCTGGATCCTATGTCTCCCGCCGATCGCAGCGATCATGGCCATGTTGATCTACGAGCCCTTGAGAGCCAGGCCGTGGAAGCTGGCCGTGATGCTCGCGCTGCTCCTGATCCATAATTTCATCGGCGGCATCGCGGTATTCCGAAGCGGGAAGGGAGATCTCTACGCGAGCCGTACGAGTTGGGTACGCGAGAACGGCGAGAGAGGGGATTGGCTGCTGACGCCCCACGTCTGGCAAGGTGGACTTCGGGTGCTGATGTATCCGATCGCTCGAAAGCCGGACCAGCGCATCGATGATCAGTTCTTTAACTTCATAGTGTTTCGCAACGACACGGCGATTGTGAAGCAGTGGGGGAATGATGTCGTGCTTTCGTCGGATGAAGTCTTGCGTACCTTGAAGGCCGCGGGCGGACGCATCTTTGTTCTGGATTCGACCTTTTATCCATGGCCATTGCCGCCAGCGAAGAATAGTGACGAAAAATATCTGAAGCTGGGCAAGCTCCTGAGCGCCCACGCCAAGGTCGTGGACGAGCGGTCCGGCGGAAGAACCCTCGAAATAGACAAGGCAGGGCTGCCGGATGCTTTGCCCGAGAATTGATCTCAAGCAGCGCGAGAGCGGTCCATGCAGCTCGCTGTTCAGGCTGCGGATGCGGCCTGCCGGAACTCCGCCGCGCGCCGCGGAACCGCGCCTTGGGTCTTGATGGCGCGGGCATGCGCGCCCATCGGCAGCACATCGAAGCGGCGGGCGTAGTCCGCGAGCAGGTCGTCTGCTATGGCAACCTTGTCGCGGCCGGAAAGCGTCATGCCCGGGAAAAAGCCGAGTGCCGGGATGTCGTCGCCGCCGAGGAAGTCGAGCGGATGCAGGAGCAGGGAGGGCTCGATACCTCTGAGCCGGCAAAGCCTGAGCGCCGTCGCGAAATAGGCGCGTGCTAGCGGCCGCGAGTATCCGGCGAGATACATGATGTAGCTCAGATGAAACGGCACGCGCGCCACCGGCATCGTGGTCACCGGAATTTCCAGCAGGGTACCGTTGGCGAGCTGCCACTCGTAAGGGTTCAAGGGACGCAGGCCATCCGACACCGTGCCGTAGAGCGAGGCCCGCTTCTCGCGCTCGGCCTTCGAAAAGTTCGCGTTGAGAAAGTAGTAGGCCCGCGCAACGGGGCCGAGGAAAGTAGGGAACGTCGACGCGTCGTACTCGTAGCCTCGCGCCTTGAGGGTCTCGAGCACGGTCTTTGAGATGGAGAAGCCAGGCCCCCGGAAGCCTGTTGGCCTCACCCCTGTCGCCGCAACAATCGCGTCCTCTGTGCGGGCGATTTCGGCGTCCACCTCATCGGCCGTGTAGAGGTGCAGCCACGGTTCGTGATGGAAGGAGTGATTGGCGATCTCATGGCCAGCCTCCGCGATCGACCGCAGAGCCTGATAGTTCTTCTCGAGCGCGGCGTCCTGGCCCACGACGAAGAAAGTGATCGTGAGGTTATGGCGGCGAAGCACCTCGAGGATGCGCGGCACGACGAGGTCGAGATAGGATGGAAACGATTGCCATCCGTCGTCGCCGTGGGTCCTCATGTAGGCCCACTGGTTGTCGAGGTCGAGCGACAAGCTTGCCTTCGGCCTGCCTGCGCCCGGATCGTGAGCCGCCATGGCGTTCCTACTTGCGTTGTTGGGCCCAACGGGCCGCCAGGACTTCAGCTTCCCGAATGATGCGACGTCTCAACCAGAGGCTTGCCGTCCGCAAGCTGCGGGGCAACCTTGCTGGCCGATGTGATCAGAAGAATCCCGGCGATCACCAGCACGGCTCCGGCAAGCGTCTGAAACCGAAGCGGCTCGCCGAGTATGACCGGCGAAAGCACCATGATGCCGACCAGCGATAGGGATATGACGAACGAGTAGGAGACCGTGAGCTCGATCTGGCGCAGCGCCAGCAGATAGCTGCTCAGCAGCACCGCGCAGCAGAGCACGGCCATCCATAGATAAGGGTTCAAGGCGAAGCGCAGCAGCGAGCCGAAAGAGATTTCGCTCGGAAATCCCGCCATGGCGGCCTTGAACAGGAAATTCGACGAGATGTTTGCGACAACCGCCAACATCAACAGGATCCAACCTAGCATTCATTACCTCTGATCAAGCCGGATGAGGCTCTGCAACGTCGGACGCCCGCATCGTTGCCTCGGCCTGCACAAGAGTCTGGAGCGCCTTTTCGGCAAGCCCGATCGTCTCGTCGACGTTGAGGTTGCCGTTGATGATCTGCGACGAGTTCACGATGAAGAGACCCGGAATGCTGGTCTCCATGGGTGGCACTTTCTGGGAGTAGTTGAGCGACTGTATCGCCATGACGTTGCGCGCTCTCGACACGCGGAACGCCAGGATATCGTCCTCGGTGAACGTCTCGTACATCCGCGTCAGTGCGTCGACGCAGCGCCGGCGGATCTCGTCGTCCGGAACCTCGAACAGCGGATCGTCGGAGGGAACGTACGTCGGCAGGTAAACCAGCGATCGGCCGCCGAATTCCTTCGGATCGACGACGGCGGTCATCTCGATCACGCCGGTGAAGGGAATGGTCTCATCGGCGATGTAGGTCAGGTAGCGGCTGCGCAAAGGCTTTTTTAGCAGCAGCGACGAGCACACGACGCCCTGGTAGCGCGCGGCAGCCAGCCGCTCGCGCTCGGGCCCGCTGAGATCCGGGCACATGCGCGCGGCCAGCGGACCGGCGGCCGTAACGACGACATGGTCGAAGGTCGACTGCCAGTCTTTCGCGACGACCTCGATGCCGCCGGCGACGGGCGTGATCGAGCGAACGGGGCTGTCGGTGCGCGCCACGACACCGCGGCTCGCTAGGCTTTGCATGAGCGCCTCGATGATGGTCGCATAGCCGCCCGTGACGGTGCCGAACATCTCCGTCTTGAGACCGGACCTGCGCGCCGAATAGAAGCGGTTGATGACCGACCAGATGAAGGAGGCCGATACGACGTTGTGATTGGAGCCGAGCTTGGCGCGGAGTAACGGCCGCCAGACCTGCTCATAGGCCCCGCGGCCCGAGTGCCGCAACAGCCATTTCTCGACGGGAATGCTTTCGAGCCGGACACCGTTCTTGATGCGCGCCGCGTAGAGAATAGTGAAGGCGAGCCGCGACTTTTCGATCAGGTTTAGCGGCTCGAAGCGCAGGTAGTCGATGGAGTTGTTTAAAGGGTGGAACTTGCCGCCGGTGTAGAAGTCGGTCTTGGTCGTGGTCCAGTTCATATGGCCATTGAGACCGATGTCGGCGAGCAGCCCGCCAAGGTTCCGGTCCGACAACAGGGCGACGTGATAATGCCGGTCCCAGGTAACCGGGCCGAGCTTCCAGGCGTCGGCAAGGCCGCCGAACCGGTCGGAGGCTTCAAGAACCGTGATCTCGCGATCAGGCCCGGCGAGCTTGTGGGCGAGCGCAAGGCCCAGCATTCCGCCGCCGACGATGCACCACCGTCTCTTATCTGAAGGAGCAGGCGAAGCACCGGCCCCGGCGTATTCCGCTGCGCCTGGTTCCCGTCGTTCCAGAGCCGTCATGACACCTCGCGCGACACCGTATGCGCCCCGCTCGAGGCTGCAGCCGCCCCGACGCCGGCGCGCCTCAAGACGTCCGCGCGCGAGAAAATGAGCTCCCGGATCAGACCGAGATGGTTCCAGATGACCGAAAGTGTCTTCATTTTGGAAACGCCCAGCAGCCGCGTTTCGAGAACGGCAGGGTACTCGACGATCTTGGAGCCGCTCTGATCGAGCAGGATGAACATCTCCATGATGCCCATGAAGCCTCCGTTGGAAGGCTGCAGCGGCGCGATCTTGGAGCGGCGATAGACACGGAAGCACGCGGTGTAGCTCGCGAAGCGATGCTTCAGGATGCGGTTATAGATTCGCGACAGGTTGCGCGAGAGCGCAAGCCGCCAGGCGGGCACGTTCATGACGCCGCCCTTGGGATGATAGGGCGAGGCCTGGACGAGATCGATATCAGGCGTGAGCAGGGGGATCATCTTCGCCAGCTCGTGCGGATCGAAGCTGCAGTCGCAGTCGATGCCGCAAACGATTTCGTCATGCGCCGCGCGAATGCCGGTCATCGTCGCGGCTGCGATGCCCCGGTTCTCCGGATGCTTGATCAGCTGGCAATCGGCGCGGTTGCCGAAAAGCTCCTGCAGCTTGTTCCAGGTACCGTCGGCGCTGCCATCATCGACGAAGATATAGGAGAAGTCGAAGCGACCTGCCGTCTCCTTGGAGAACGAGGCGAGGTTGCCGGCAAGATAGGGAAGGGTCGCCTCCTCATTGTAGCAAGGCACGACGACGGAGACTTTCGTCCCGCCATTGGCCTGCATGACGACCGGCACGGTGGCATCGGCGGCGGTCGAGCGCACCTCGACAGGCTCCGGCACGAGGCCGAGGTGGTCTGCGATGCTTTGGAAGCGGTAGTTCGCCAGAAAGGCCTCGACGCGCTCCTGCATCTTCTCAAGGTTACGATACTGACGAATCTGGCTCAGCCGCTTGGCGGCCGACACGCGCGGCTGATCGGGGTCGAACTCCCAGGTGTGGAAGTAGAGGTGCCAGGGCTCGGTATTGTCGCGCAGATAGCTCGCGAGGCGCCACTCGTAGAGCCCGCGGGGGGCCTGGCGCAGATAATTGCCGCCCGTGATCGGCACCGGGATCCCCAGGAAGCTGTCGGAGGAAAGCGGCACCTCCGTCAGCGACCAGCCATCTCCCTTGAGTTCATGGATTTTCCGCCACTCGGGCCGGCCGACGAAAGACAGACCGAACGGACGAACGCTGGAGTCGTACTTCACGCCTTCACGCGCCAGGATCTCGAAGGGCTTGAGATCGTCGGTCGGCAGCGAGCCCGCCGCCATGCGATAGCCGACGACACGCTTTCCGGTGGCCGCCTCGATGGCGTTGCGCGAGCGCAGGAAATCGGCGCGGAAGTCCTCGAGTGACAACTGCGCATAGGACCTGTGAAGGTAGCCCTTGCTGGCGACGTCATGGCCGCGGCGCGCCACCTCGGCGATCAACTCCGGGCAGCGGTCGGCGATCCAGCCCAGCACGAAGAACGTCGCTTTTTGGTCGTAGCGATCCAGCAGATCGAGGGTGGCGAGCGTCGACTTCTCGACGCGAAGGGCGAAGCGTGGCCAGTAACGCTGGGGAATGACCTGCCGCATGGCCGCCACCTGGAAGTAATCCTCCAGGTTCACGGATAGGATATTACGCGCCCGACTCACGTTCCCTCTCAAACGAAGTGTCTCGTATATGAAATCAATTCAAGGACGGTGCCATTCTAGCATCGAGGGTATATCGCCACCGGCTACGAAATCGGAGAAGGTTAATTGCTTTCGTGAAAGCAAATTCGAGGTATGTCGCATACATCGCTCGGACGTTTCGGTAAGCGATGGATGCCGCACCCCTTTATTATTTGTACATCATACTCAAAATTTTCGTGCATAGCAGCAATTGTCAGCCGGCTGCTCCAAAACCCCGTTTACTGAGGGTATTAAGACACGCAGACCCGCTGGGGGCAGTCCGCCTTATCTCTGGAGCGACAGACCGCCGAAAAATTTTGATGTAATCCAAGGCCTTATGTCACCTGTTGGAACGCGCATCCGCCAGCGCGACCAGACAAGCAACCCGAGCAGGATCAGCCCTCCGGCGAGGAGGCGAGAGGTGCCCAGGCGTGCATTGAGCTCCTCGAGCATTGCATTGCCGAATGAGAGGTGCGCCATCGGAGCCGCGGCGAGGGCAATGGCGATCCAGCCCATCACCCGCGCTGGGAGCGCCGCAGGAAAATGCGGCGTGCGTCCGACGAAGAAGGCAATCGGCATCAACGCCCACGTATAGTAGTGGCTCCAGCTTAGCGTGCTGACGATGCAAGCCAGCATCAGAACGATGAGATACTCCGTCTCATGCGCCACGCCCCGCGAGACTGGTTGTGCCGTTTTGGGCCTCGGCGCGACGGCCGAAGCGGCAGCAAGCGCGACGACCACGAGCGTCAATAGGCTGGCAACGAGCCGGAATTCCGGCGAGAGCTCGTGCGGCGTCCAGTCGAGAACCGAGCTCGGTCCCAATTCGAGACGCGCCAGCGCGCCAGCGATGGACTGGACGTTCAGAGCCGGAATCGGGTTGCGCGCGAACGGCGCGATGCTGGTCTCATACCACTGAACGTGGCTGTCCCAGCCGAACACGGCAAGCGACGCCAGCCCGACGGCAGCCACGACGGAAGCACCTCCCGCGGCAACGAGCCACCGGCCGCGCAAGGCGAAGTAGACGCCGAACAGCAGCAGCGGCAGCTTTATCAACGCCGCAGCGCCGAGCAGCGCGCCCGCCGCCAGATCCTTGCGCTCGCGGACCAGCAGGAAGGCCCATGCAACGAGCGCGAGAACAAAGTGCGAGGTGTTGCCCTCACGAAGAGAGTAGAGCAGCGGGCCGAAGGCCGCGAACAGAAACAGCAGCAAGGCCGCGCCGTGGCGGTCGAGTTCGGCGGCATGTGTCAGCGCGCGCCAGCTAAAGAGCGTCGCGAGGATCCCCAAACCCGTGAACAGCAGGGCAGCCGGAAGCGGCGGGAAGAGGGCGAACGGGGCGAACAGATAGGCGAGGATCGGGATGTTGACGAAGCCGGTCACGCCATCCCCGAACAGGGCTGCAACGGCATCGGTACCTTGCAGCGCCGCGCTACCCGCGATCCAATACACCGTCGTGAAATCGTCGAAGCGCGCCAATGGCTCGGAAACTTGAAACACGAACGCCGCCATGAGCAGTGAGGCACCGGCAACTGCACCCCAGAACAGGCGGTCCGGCGCATTGCGCCGCGCGAGGTCGGCAATGAACATCACGCCCAGGCCCAGTCCGAGAAGATGGGCGAGAAGAACCTGGCTCGTACAACTGCACATATCTCCTCCTACCCGTCGGAGCGCGTCACGTCGCCAGCTCGCGGACGCCGTCCGGGTTCTGGCGGCGCAGATAGATGAGCACGCCCAGCAGAACTAACGCGGCGAAGAACAAATACGACTGAACCAAGTTGAGCCACGTGTCGGCCAGATAATTTGCGGCCGGCAGAAAGTTGCCTGCGATGATCCAGCCTGCGGCAAGCCATAAGAGTGCGGCCCTCTGGCCTTGAGCGGCACAGAGCAGAGCAAGGGCGATGCCAAAGAGCGGCAGGACCACGCCGTAATGATGCTCCCATGCGATTGGCGACGCGACGGTCGCGCAGAGGGCCATGATCGCGAGGTCGATGATGTCGGCGCGCCGCTGGCCGGCTCTCAGCGCCGGGACCAGCGCCAGGGCCAGGAAGCCGAGAGTGGAGAGGAATGTCGCGGCCGTGACGAGCGGATCGGCGGGCGGAAAGGCGAAGGAGTCGAATTGCAGACTGGTCCCGTTGCCAAGCACGCGATGGGCGAGGCCGTTGACCGACTGGTTGGCGAAGTAGGATTCGCCATGCGCGGAGATGAACGACAGCACATCAAGATACGCAATATGATTGTGAACGCCGAACAGCAGGAGCGAGAGGATACCAACCGGCAGTCCGACCCCAAGGAAGCCGCGAAGGAACGGCCACTCGCGCCACACCAGGGCCCAGATGAGGAAGACGCCGAGCTGCGGTTTCATCGTCGCCGCGAGCGCCAGCAGGGCTCCTGCAGTCGTCTTGGCCCCGCGTAGCCACGCGATGCAAGCGCCTACGAACAGCGTATTGATCCAGACCTGGATCTGGCCGAGCTCGAGTGCCCGGATCGACGGATAGCAGAGCAGCGCGGCAAGCGTCAGGAGCCCGGCAAGCGTCCAATACTGCCATGCGGCGAGAGGCTGGGATATGCGGGACAAAAGCAGCGACAAGACGAGATAGACGAATGCAATACAGCCGACCACGAACACGACGGCATTGATGGCGTCGAGCGTATCGACCGACCCAAGGCCGAGAGACTCGAGTGCGGCAAGGTACACGAGGCTTGTCGGGGGGTACTGAAACTTGACCTTATCCTCGAAGAAGACCTTCTCGTAGAGGCGGTCGCCCTCGGGAGAGCGCAGGATCTGTAGGGCTTCGGCCATCGGGCGCCACGAGTCCGCGAGAGACTCGCCAGGTCTGCCGAGCTCTCTCAGCGAGCGCAGTGTGCTCCCCGTGTAGACGGAGGGTTCGTATCCTCTCTTAGCCAGCGCGACATGATCGGCGGCGCTTATGACGACGGTCGATCCGATGACGATTGCGAGGAAGACGAGTACGCAACGGAAACACAAGTTGGGTGAGCTCGAAGAGCGGCCTGCGCCCGCCATTCCGGACATCACGGCCACCGCTTATTCATGAAACATTGCCGATCTTGAAAGAACACTGACGAATATTCCGTTCTGCTCGTGCTCGAAACCTACTGCATGGCGTAATGAAAGAGAAACAGAAAGGGCGCGTTGGTAAAATTCGCCGGATCGCATCAGGGTGCCCAGATGACATCAGAGTGCCATGAGCATCTCGGAAAGAAGCTCGGCTTGCGGTGGCGAGAGAGGCGCGTCCAAGGCGCGCAGGTTCTGACGGATGCGATCCGGACTCGTCGTCGAGAAAAGCACCATGCCTGAAGGATTGCGATAAAGAGCGTGACGAAGAAGCAGGTACGCCATGGCCTGCGCATCTCCCGGGTCGACGTCGAACGCCGCGCGCCAGCGGGAGGCCGCGGCTTCGTCTCCGCGCAGTCGCTCGAGCGTGTCGTGGAGGCGGGTGGTGAAGATGGAATGGGTGATCAACAGCCGTCCATCGCGCGGCGAAAAGTGCGCAATATTGTCGTCCCACGCGCTGTTCGCGAACTGCATGATCGTGCCGAAGGCGATGCCCCGATGCTCGATCGCCAAGGCCTCATCGATCGCGGGAGCCACGCCGTAGGCGCGAATCTTGCCCTCTTTCACAAGTTTCTCAGCAAACGCCTTGATCGCGCTGTCCGCCGCGTTCTCTGCCGTGCACTCGTGAAGCAGCAGCGCGTCAAGATAGTCTGTTTTCAACTCCCGGAGGCTCTTCTCGACACTTCTGCGAAGGCGTGGGATGTCGAACACATGGAATGTCGGTCCTGGATATGTCGGCTCGCTTATGAAGCGACGCGCGAAGGGAACCTTGCGCGCGGTGTGTACGGCCTTGTCCATGGCGCGCTTCGTGACCGAGCGCATCGGCGGCAGGATTCCCGCTTTGCTCACCAGGATCACTTGGTCTCTGCGGCCCGAGAACACCTCTCCGAGCATGCCCTCGGAGATACCGTCCGAATAGTATCGGGCGGTATCGAAATAGACGATGCCGCTGTCGAACGCTGTTTCGAGCAGACGCAATGCCGAGGGGCGATCACTGACGGCATACAGCATGCCGGTTCCGAAGCCCAGTGGCAGGGTCGCTTTGGACAGAACGGGCAATTTGCGTTCGGCCGTGAGACTGGGACACATACTAGTTAACCGGAATTCTGGCCGAGCCGCCTCGGAGCTTGTATCGATAGACAGTTTAATGATATTTTAGCCTGCCACACCTTATTGAATGGCTCCATACATTTCTCTTCCTTCCGATACTGGTGGTTGTTGCGAGTGATGTCGGTCGCCGATTTTGCCCGGGACTTGAAAGTGGGCGATGCAGAGGCGAACGATCGAACCTTTGACGCCATCGTTGTTGGCGCGGGTGCGGCCGGTGGATTGGCCGCGAGCCTGCTGTGCGAAGCAGGCCTCGATGTTCTCCTTCTGGATGCAGGCCACCGTATGCCGGCATGGCGTCAGCCGTTCCGCAGGTTGACTCACACGCTTGTGCGTTCGGTAGCGGATCCGCGCTTGCTCGGCTTTTTCCCACCTCGTGCGATCAACGCAGGCCGCAAAGCGCTTCGCCTTGTGGGCCGCATCCGCCAGCCTATCCAGACGCACTGCTTCGCCTGGGAGCGACTGCCGGATGTGTTCGTGGACGACCGGGATTTTCCCTATGCGACGCCGGCCGACCGTCCGTTCAACTGGATCCGCGCGCACGGCATCGGCGGACGCATGATCATCCCCGGTCATGGTCGCCAGTACTACCGACTGGGGCGGAGTGAGCTCGCGCCTAGAGACGGACTGAGCCCGCCATGGCCGCTTGCGGAGGGCGAGCTTGACCCATGGTACGCGCTCGTCGAGCGCCGTCTGGGATTGGCTGGTGCACGCGACGGCCTCGAGTCGCCACCCGACGGCGAGGTGACGCGGCTCTCGGAGGCGACTGCGGACGAAGCAGCGACGATCGAGGCCATAGGTGAACGTTGGCCGCAGGCGCGACCCATCCTCAGTCGCTATGCGCCACCACTCGAGTCCGTTGCGGCGGCGGCGGCAACCGGCCGGCTCCGCTGTCGTACCGGCGCCGTGGTGCAGGCGGTGGTGAAGGGCACTTCGGGCCGTATCAGCGGGGTCGAATGGTACGATCTTCGATCCAGGAGCCGGTGCAAGGCCAGCGCACCGTTGGTCTTCCTTTGCGCGTCGACACTGGAATCCACGCGCATCCTATTGCAGTCGGAAGGGCTGGCGAAAAAGCCGGGAGTGCTAGGCCACTATCTGATGGATCACATGCTGGTAAAGGCTGAGGGCGTCGGACCGAAGCTTTCGAGCGATACCGAGATCGAGCCGGGGCGCTGCCTTTACTTGCCGCGGTTCGACCGGCGCGACGGCGACGCTTCGGCAGAGCGCGGTTTCGGCATTCAGCTCTATCGCTCATGGGCCGGCGAGCGCTCATGGTTCACGGCGGCCGCCTTCTGCGAGACCACCCCGCGCGCCGAAAATCGCGCTACGCTCGATCCTACGCGTCGGGATGCGTGGGGAAATCCCACACTGCGCGTCGACTTCCGGTACAGCGAGGCCGAGCGCCAGCTCGCCGCAAAGGTGACGGAAGCGCTCGCAGAGCTGGCGAAGGTGACGGGTGCAACCCTGCATACGCTGGAAAGAACGCCCGCGACACCCGGCACAGCGGTGCATGAGTGCGGCACGGCCCGGATGGGGGCCGATCCCGCAACCTCCGTGCTCGACAGCAACAACGAGTGCTGGGATGCGCCAGGGCTCTATGTGACGGACGGCGCGTCCTTCCCGTCGCAAGGCGCACAGAACCCAACGCTGACAATCATGGCCTTGACGGCCCGCGCCTGCCATCACGCGGTGCGTTAGGAACGCAGCCGCCGATCGAGATGCTCTGCAAGGCGCAGCGACAACTGCACGATGGTGTACGTCGGGTGCGCATAGCCACCTGTCCCGAACACGCTGCTGCCGCCGACGTAGAGATTGCGCATGCCATGGATCTGGCAGTCCCGATCGACCACGCCTTCCCGCGGATTGTCGCTCATCCGCGTCGTGCACATGTGGTGAATGGCAGCGACCTTGTCTGCACCGACACCGGGTGGCGTAGGCTTGGACTCCTGCAGCCAGTCGGCAATGCGCGCGCGGCCGGTGTCGGTGAGCGCCATATGGCGGCCGAGCTCGGTCACGGCCGCTCGCATGGTGTGATAGTCGAGATCGGTGAAGCGCCAGTCGAGCGCTGCCTTGCGTTGCCCGAACTTGTCGACCTCGCTCGAAAGAACGACCCGGCTGTCCGGGTTGAGCGACTGTTCGTTCCCGACCCAGATGCCAACGTCGAAGCATTGGATCGGGCGTCCCATGACCTTCTGGACAAGATCGCGTGAGAAGTCGGTGAGGCAGGCAGCTTCCCGTGCCAGCCTCCGCATCATCCCTTCGTCGATGCTGGGAACCGACAGGACGAAATTGAGGCACTCCTTCTGAAGCATCAGTTCCGGCGTGGGAGCGTAATGCAGAACATTCCCGTGTTGTGGGACGTTCTGTAGAACGGCAGAGCCGACCTGGAACACGGGATGCTCGCAGAAGTGCCGTCCGACCAGATCGTTCTGGTTCCCGATGCCGGCGCTGATCTGCCGGTTTGCGTTCAACAGGAAGCGCGCGTTCTCGATTCCGCCGAAGCAAAGCACCGTGTAGCGCGCGCGGACGGTGAACGTCGCGTCGCGGCTGTAGGACCGGAATATCAAGCCTGAGACGGTGCTCAGACTGTCATCGAGCTCGATATCGAGAAGCGTGGCATTGAGGTAGACGCGCACACTGCCGGTTGCGAGGTCCTCCCGGTACTTCTCGCCGAACCGCGTCACCGGAACGCTGTCCCGGAAGGCAACGGGGATCAGCGTGTCGGCAGCCCCGTCGAACAGATCGGGGGCTTTGTTCCAGGCAGCCAGATTGAGGATTTCCGTGGCTTCGTCGGCAAAGGGATCGAGGTCGGATCTGGTAATGGGCCAGCCGCTCAACGGATGATAGGGATGGTGCTCGAAATCGTGCGGATCGAAGGGTCGCGTGACGCCGCTCCAGTGGCCGGACGTTCCGCCGAGCCCGCGCAAGCGCACGGTATCGAGCGTATAATAGTCGAGCCCGATGTTCTGGCCGTCGGCCAATTCCTGCGCGTCCGACCCAAGCTCGACATCACCGCTTTCGAACAAGCCGACGGTCCAGCCTTTCGATGCGAGCTTCCGTGCAAGCGTGATTCCGGCAGGCCCTGCACCGCAAATACAAACGTCGAAAACGATATCCCTGAACCAGTCGTCCTGCCTCTGCTCGGCATTAAGCAGCATCGGAAAGCGCCCTTACGTCTTCGCGCCTCAGAATCCATCCGTCGACAATGACGAGCTCCGGTGCGTCGGAAAGGTAGCCTTCAAGTATCCTGGATTGCCGGAAAAACGCGGAGAAAAGGAACGTTCCCGCCAAAAAGCTCAGGACCCGTCGACGGGAAATCATAGTGGCACACCCCTCCTGATCATTCCGCCAAGCGACCGCGCACAGGACTGAAAAAGAGCTCCGCTTGCATCGCCGAGAGGGTCAAAGGCCTGCCCGTTTGCTGCGCGAGCGGTGACTGTACCAGCACGCAGCATAGTCGAGCAAGGCGATGTAGGCTCGTGCGCGAATGGCTGCGGCCGCATGAATCACCGCCCGAACACGGCGCCAAGGATAGCGCCGTGGGCCCAGTGCGCATCCCACATTGTATTGAAGTGCGCAGGTGTCGGCGGCTGCCCGGCAGGGTAGAGACGCCGAAGGGCGTACGGCGCGTTTCTTGCCAGAAGTCCCAGGCGGCGGACGATCGACCCCCGCCTCGCTTCGACAAGACGAACCGCGGTACCGCGCCCATGCCGTTCGGCGCGCTCCAGCATGAATGCGAGATCGGTCTGAAATCCGCGCACCAGATGCCGCACGCCTGCGCCGCGCACATATCTCGCTCCGACGCCGCGTTCCGTGAGCAGGTCCATGATCATCGAATCTTCACCCATGGGGAACGTGCGGCTCTTGCCCTGCACAAAGGTTGGCCCGAGGCTGGCTGGCACGTCGTGGAGAACATCGACATAGGTGCGCCGGATGAGGAAGTTTGGACCGTAGATGTGGAGGGGTGCGTCGACGGGGCCCTCCGGCTGATCCGAGAGAGCGAACAACTCCGCGTGATGATCCCGGCTTGCCTCGAACCACGGTCCAACGCTCTCCATGGGTGTCGGCGTTATCGGGCCGCCAAGCAATCCGACATGGTCGCCCTGCGCGTCAGCGACGGCCTCGTAAGCCGTGAGCCAGGACGTAGCAGGCTCGACATCGTCATCGGTAAACAGGACGAGGTCGCCCTGGACCGCGGCCGCGCCCACCTTGAGGGCCGGCATCTTGCCGGGCTCGGCGCAATACAGCGCCGTCAAGGGCAGATCCGCCGCGGCTTCTCGCAGCAATTGCGGGGTCGTATCCGTGCTGGCGTTGTCGACTGCGATCACGCGCCACGGGCGCTGCGGCGAATCCAGCCGACGCAGCGCCGCAAGCATCCGCGGCAGCGTGCGTGCACCGTTGTGTGTGGCAAAGACGATATCGATCCCGCGCGGCTCTCCCATTCTCATGTTCCCGAACGAGAGATCGCACGGAAGCGCGCTCTGCGACCGTGTCGCACGCTGAGTATCTTCACAGCGGTGCTCCGAGCCATGCCAGCACGAAAGCGGTCGCCATCACCGCGCCGAGCATGAGGCTCTGGCGGTCCTTGAGAGCGAACGCGACCGGATCGTCGTTCAGCTCGCCGCGCTGACTGATGAGCCAGATCCGCCCGACCCAAATAAAAAGGATCAGCGGAAACCACCACAGCCAGTTGGGGTTCCCATAGAACTCATGATTGAAGGCATCGAAAATGAGATAGAGCACCATGATCAAGACCGATGCTGTGCCGGTCGCCACGCCGAGCACAAGCGCGAGCGGCGCGTCGGCAACGACGTACCCGCGTCCCGGAACAATCGTTTCGCCCTTGGCCGCTGTTCGCTGGATTTCCGTGTTGCGCTTGGCAACCGACAGCGACGTGAAGAGGAACATTGAGAACACCAGAAGCCAGGGCGATGCGAACACCTGGGCAGCGGCAATTCCGATGGCCAACCGAAGCGTAAACAGGGTGGCGAGCACCACCACATCCAAAATCGGCAGCCGCTTGATGTGGATTGAGTAGCTGAGCGTCAGCACCAGATAGACGGTGATCCCGATAAAGACGCCGAGTCCGACGGCGGCGCCGATCGCGAGCCCCGCTGCGATCGAGACGGCAGCGGCCACGAGTGCCGTCCCGATTGGGAGGTCGCCGGCCGCGATCGGTCTGAACCGTTTCGACCAATGGCGGCGATCATGCGAGATATCGAGGAGGTCGTTGATCAGATAGGTGCCGACCGCGACGAGACCAAGCGCCAGAAAGGCGAACACGCACTTGAGCACCGTAGCGGGGTTGGCGATCGTACCGCTCAATAGTGCAGGCACGAAGATCAGCATGTTCTTGGCCCACTGATGCAGGCGTGCCGCCTTGATCAGTGCGCCGATGCGCGATTTGCCTTCTATAACCGTCAGAGGTTTTTTTAGCGCCGTCACTTTCCGAAGCGTGGCCGAGCTTGGCGATACCGCGACGACGTGCCGCGCGTCGCGCCAGACATGAAGATCGGCAGCGCTGTCGCCGACATAGTCGTAGCCGTCCGGAAAGCGTTCATTGACGGTCGCAGCCTTGTTGCGCCCTTTCAGGTTTCGGATGCCGTCGCTCGAAATGACGCCGTCGAGAAATGGAAAGCGCGCGGCAATTTTGCTTGCGAGTTGCTCGTCGCTCGCCGTCACCAGGAACACTTGCCGCCCCGCGCGCTTGGCCTCGGTGGCAAGCGCAACGACTTCGTCATTGAGCGGAATGAGGTCGAGATCGAGAGACGCAGCTTCCGCGAGCTTTCTCTTAAGATAGGCGCGTCCCTTGAGAAGCCAGACAACCAGGTTGAAGAGCCGAAGCGGCTGCGCGGCAACATAGGCTAGCGCCGATTCAAGCAGCAGATCGGTCCGAATGAGCGAGCCATCGAGGTCGACGAGCAGCGGCACCGAGGACTTCGGTTCTGGATCGTCCGCTGCGATGTCCTCCTGCTCCTCTTGTGCACCCGGCGAATGGCTCGACGAAGACATGGAGTCGACGCAGGTGCCCATGGTCATAAAGGCTGTACCGAAAACATGACGGGTTGAAATGAGAGTCTAGGGCACAGAATCATCGTTCGGGACTGATCACGGCAATTCCAAATGCCATTTAATCTTAACACAGCCATGGTGCGATATAAAGCATAGCCGCCGTGCGGCGCGAGCAATGGAATGCGGCATATGCGTCCTCGAAGCGCTTGTGTTTTGGGCTCATACGCCGCAAGCTGCATCAATATATTGCATGCAGCCATTTATCACCTTCGACGGGGACGAATGTTGGCCGGGAAGTTTCACTAATGGGAATCCGGCGAAGTTTCGCATTGGCTTCCGTCGACAGCTACTTCACGGTGGTCCTGAACTTCGTGACGCTGATGGTCACCGCGCGTCTGCTGACGCCGGCGGAGTTCGGTGTGGCCGTCATAGGCATGTCGGTCCTTGGATTGGCGGAGACCCTCCAGGATTTCGGTGGCACCAACTACATCGTCCAGGTCAAGGACCTGACGCCGGAGCGCGTGCAGGCGGTGTTCACCATTACGTTTCTCCTGACGGTACCCTTCTCTCTGTTCCTGTTTCTCATGGCAGGGTCGATCGCGGAGTTTTATGACACGCCCCGCCTGAAGGATTTCCTTCACATTACATCGGTGTGCTTCCTGCTCGGGCCGTTTGTGGGGCCGGCCTATGCCGTCATGCGGCGCAATTTTGAATTCGGAAAGCTGGCAGTCCTCAACGGCGCGTCGGTCATTGTGAATACGGCACTGACGATCATCCTCGCACTGCTGGGCTTCAGCTACATGAGCTTTGCATGGGCAAGCCTGGCCGCCGGCATCGTCTATCTCGCCGCATGCTGGTGGTGGGGGCCGCAAAGCAGGATCTATCGCTTTACGCTGACGGAATGGCGGGAAATTTCCGCTTACGGCATCTACGACAGCTTGAAGAAGCTGCTCCAGTACGCATCGGATGCCGTACCCTTGCTTGCATTCGGCAAGACGCTCGGCGCCGACGGCGTCGGCCTCTACCAGCGCGCCTTCTCAATTAGTCGCGTGCCGGAAAAAACAATGCTGGCCGGTCTAGGGCCGGTTCTGCTTCCGGCATTGTCGCGGCATGCCCGGGAAGGGCGCGACATGAAGGCTGGCTTCCTGAGCAGCATAGAGCACGTGACGGCGTTCTTCTGGCCGGCATTGCTGGGCATTATCATTCTTGCAAAGCCGATCGTAGAGATCTTGCTGGGCCATCAGTGGGGCGAGGCAGTGCCCCTCGTCCAGATCATTGCAGCGGCATTTCTGCTGCAGTTACCCTCGAGTATTGTGAATTCCGTGCAGATTGCCGCCGGGGCCATTCGCGACACCTTCATCCTGGCGCTCGTCACGATACCGGCAGCGGTTGCCCTGCAGATATTCGCCTCGACCTATGGTCTGGAGATGGCGGCCGCGAGCTTGTTGCTTACCAGCCCGCTGTGCTGCATCGCCTCGATCGTCATGGTTCGCTGGCGTGTCCCGTTTACGTGGAGCGAGCTTTGGACTCCCCTCTGGCGGAGCGCAATAGTTGCTCTCTTCAGCGCCATCGGACCGGCAGCCGTTGCGATTTTGTCAGGCGGCACGCACGAGGTCACGATCGCCGGCGGCGTAATAGGGTTCGTCACCTCGCCCATCGGCTGGCTGCTTGGGTTGCGCGTGGTCGGACATCCGATCCTGCACGAGGTGACCCGCGCGTTCTCGTACGTGCGGGGAGTGCTGTTGGGCAATGCGTCCAGCGCGTCCGATAGCGAATCCAAGCCGTGACGGGGCGGTTTAGGACCGGTGCATCATCGGCCGCAGACGCGAACAGCCGCACTTGAATCACGGATGCACGCACTCACGGATGCACGCACTGACGATGCCCAACAAAAAAAACGGCCGGCGTCTGGTTCACGCCGGCCGCGTTTTTTCAAAGCCTTTACCGCAGGTCAGTGAGGCAGTGCGTCCGTGCTGACCGGCTCGACAGCCGCCTGGTTCGGCGCCTTCGGGTGTTCGATTGAGGCCGGCGTCTCCTGCACAGGCGTCGTGGGCATGACCGGAGCATCGGGGCTGTAGCCGCCGACGAAGTAGGTCTGCGGCAGCGACATCGCAACCTTGATCGTGTCGCCGGGCAGAAGCTTGGTCGACTCGTTGGCGTCGATCTCGATGACGCTGCCCTTCACCTGCCGAACGATCGTGTAGCTGATATCGGGCTTGCCGCTTGCGCTGTCGCCCTGGCTCGTGGACGACACGAAGCGGAGCGGAGTGGTCGCGGCTTGCGCCCGCGTCTCAAGCAGCAACTGCTCGCTGACGGTGGCTTCCTGAGTGACTTGCTCGAGGCGCGCCTCGGTCTGCTGCAGCTCGACAGTGAGATCGTTCGCGCGCTTGTTCTCGAATTCGATCTTCGACAGCATCACGCGGCTGATTTCCTGCTTGATGCGGGTGCGCTCGCTCTCGATGCGCAGCCTCTCGCCCTCGAGCTGCGCAAGGTTGCGCTGCAGGCCGAGCAGCCGTGGCTGCGTCGAAAGCCCTTTGTCGCTGAGGTGCTTGATTCCACCCAGCTCGGACTTCATCAGGTCGATCTGCGTCTGATGCGATTCAAGGCGTTTGCCCAGCGTCTCGGCTTCCTGATCGAGGAAGTTCTGAAGCTGCGTGAGCGTGGTCACCTGCGTCTCGTAGGCCTTGTTGCGCAGCTCGAAGACGCTCTGCTCCTTGGCCATCAGCGACGACGTGAACTCGACCTTATGCGGCAGGCGGGTCTTCCTCAGGTCGGACGGGAAGGCGATGCGATCGGCATACGACAGCTCAGCCTCGATCCTCGCCTTGCGGACGATGAGGCGCTCGCGCTCCTGCATCAGGCGATCGTACTCGCCGGAAACCGTAAGAAATTCGCGCTCGAGCCGCATGCCGCCGGCCGCGTTGTTCCTGTACAGTCCGCCGCTGAGGCTGACGCCTTGGAGCACGGTCATGCCCGGCGTATACGGGAACTCGCCGGTCTTCTCGACATGGCCGGACACGAAGATGGGACGGAACTCCGTGACTTCGACAGTCGTGTCGGGCACCGCGCCGAGGTTCAACCGGTTGGCCAACTGGTGCGAGATGACGATTCCGAGCTCCGAGGACGTATAGCCGACCGCCTTGACCTGGCCGATCAGCGGCAGGTGCAGATAGCCCGAGGGATCGATCGAATACACCTGGTTCAAGGCGGTCCAGGTGAACAGCTCGTCACGGGCCGGACGCCATTCGAAAACCTGAATGCGGACCTTGTCGCTGATGCCGAGGCGATATGCATCGCCGGCCTCGGCGCCGGCGATCTCGCCGGGCCGCTCCGCGCCTGATTCCGCCCTCAGCGTCAGCGTCGGAAACGCGAGGCACATTCCAAGAGTCGCCATGAGCGCCAGATTGACCCCGTTGGAAACGAAGCCCCTGACGGTGCGATAGGGACGGATGTGTGTCGATCCTGCGCTATCGGCGCCGGTCGATGGACGATTATCGCGCTCGATGGAGTATGACATGGTTAAAAGTATCCCGTTTTGGTCCAACGATGCTTCCGGAACGTGAAGCCAACATGCAGATGCCAGTTTCAGACCAACTCAAAGTCGTTGCGAAAATTTTCGAGTGCCTGTGCGAAACGTGCGACCCAATAATTGCGCGACCGAGCTGCCGAACACTCTTCTCCGCGTGTCGATCCTCCGACGCCTGAGCGAACGAGGAAACCACTTCCTAACCAATAACCTAGCACATGCGTGTTGCAGCCCATAGCGCCGGCCCTAGCTCAAAAGGGGTAGTCCGCCATAAGCATTGTGGCGAGCATCACGGCGTGCGTTCTGCTCCCGCCGTGCGGAGCCGATCCCGCAACCCGCGCAGGCCGCCGAACAGGCTCGGCAGGCGGTGCTCGGCAAGGCGCATGAGAAAGCCGGCTGCCCAACTGATGTGCATGACAATCAGGGCCGGAGCAGCCAGCAGGACGGCCGCGTCCCGTGCCCTTATGGTGAGGAGCGTACCCCCCGCGATGCACGCCGCGACGTAAAGAGCCGTCGGCAGCATGGCGACAGCCCCCACGACCGGCCAAAGCAGGAGGCCGCCGACGCTACCCAATAGCGCCAGCACCGGCAGCACCTGGCGCAGTTTCGGAAGCATCCCGTGCTTCAGAATGGTATTCGCCCGGCCCCAACCATGACGGAAGTACTGGTGAGCGAGCGTGCGAAGGCTTGAGCGGGGGTAGTAGTCGATCGTCAGCGACCCATCGAGGTAGATCCGCCCACCGGACTCGATCAGGCGGGCGTCGAACTCCGCATCCTCGTTGTAGGGCGCCAGTTCGTCGTAGCCGCCGAGGGTACGAAAGACCGTGCGGTCGAACGCTGCGTGATGGCCGTGGTCGACATAGCCCGACCTGCCCGAGATGCGGTGAAGCGAGCCACCGTTGCCGAGCCGGCTGTTTTGCGCGGCCGCTATTGCCCTCTGCATGGGATCGCGGCCAACGGCCCGCATCGGAACGACAACGGACGAGCATTGCATGCCGACAAGCGTATCGACGCAGCGCGCGACGAAATCCGCGGGGTAGTGCGCATGGCAATCGGCGCGCACGAGAACGGCGGTTCGCGCATCGCACGCTTCGGATGCGATATTCATCGCCGCCGACTGGATACGTTGCTCATTGTGGAGCAGCTTGATGCGGGGGTTCTGGGCGGCCATGCCCTGAACGACGTCACGGGTACGGTCGCGGCTGCCGCCGTCGAGAACCAGCAACTCGTAATCGAGGGCGTCAGGTTGCGGCAGGATCGAAGCGACAGCATCCGCAATGTACCGCTCCTCATTGAGGGCCGGCATGACAATAGTGACGAACGGATGTGATGGCTTCGGCACCGGCACCAAAGATTCCTGCATTGACGCTGCTCAAAACTGTGCTGGAGAAGCCTGTCTCCGCCCCTCATAACGCCGTGTTGCACCGATGGTTGGCGCAATCCGCGAAGAAAGTATCTTTTAAATAACCTCTGATGCACTCCACGAATAAGATATCTTTTTGATGAAGATGATATCTTTTAGATAGATGATGAACGGCCGCATGGCAGGCGAGCATGTCGATGTAAGCGGCGGTTGGTCATGCAGCGAAAGAAACGTCAAACAACTGAATTTATGCATAAATCTTGATGATAGATTGGCGGGCGCAATCTGTCGGGTTAACGGCTCCTGTCCAGAGTAAAGTTTTCATCGTCGCATCCGGCGAAGACGTCAGATCGCGGAAGCATCTGCAAATTAGTCAGGAAATGAAGGACCGCTGGCGGTAAGGCTTGGGCTGTGGCTCGTACTGTGCGTTGGGTGGGGCGGAAGATCGAAGGTTTGTTGAGCGAATGCAGCAGATTGTCCCAGTTATTCTATCGGGCGGCTCTGGAACGCGTCTCTGGCCACTCTCGCGGTCGATGTACCCCAAACAATTTGTTGCGGAGCTGAATGGAGAGCAAACAAGCCTCCTCACCGCCACGCTGCGGCGTCTGTCGCCGAAGGCCGGGTTCGCGCCCCCATTCGTCATTTGCAGCAACGACCACCGCTTTCTGGTGCGGGAGCATGCGGCCCTCGCGGATGTCGTGCCGGATGAGATCGTGCTTGAGCCGGTGGGCCGGAATACGGGGCCGGCCATCGCCGTAGCGGCCTTGCTTGCCGCGCGACGCGATCCGGAGTGCATCCTCGCGGTCATGCCCTCCGACCATGTGATTGGAGATCTGGCAGGGTTCCGCGATGCGATGCACCGGGCCGCTGCCATGGCTGCACAGGGCCGCATCGTTCTGTTTGGCATTGAGCCGACCGAGCCTCACACGGGTTACGGCTACATCCGCAAGGGCGCCCCCTTGTCGGGTTCAGGTGGCGTGGGCGAGGTCTTCGATGTCGATAGCTTTCTCGAGAAACCCGATGCGGAGACGGCCGGGCGCTACGTGGCGGACGGGAAGCATCTCTGGAACAGCGGCATCTTCGTTTTTCGCGCCGATGCGATCCTGGACGAGATGGCCCGCCATGCGCCGGAGATACTCGTAGCCGCACGTGCGGCGGTGGAGGGTGCGAGCGAGGACCTGGGCTTCCTGCGTCTTGACGCGAAGGCCTTCGCAACGGTGCCGAACATCTCTGTCGACTACGCGGTCATGGAGAAGACGACGCGCGCTGCCGTGTTGCCGCTGTCGATCGGCTGGAGCGATCTTGGCTCATGGGGATCGCTGTGGGATACCGCGCCGCGCGACGCCGAGGGCAATTTCCTGCAGGGCGATACACTGACGGAGGATACGACCGGCTGCTACATCCGCAGTGAGAGCAGCCTTGTTTCGACCTTGGGTGTCAAAGATCTGGTCATTGTCGAGACTCCGGGAGCGGTGTTGGTCGCCGACAAGTCGCGCTCGCAGGACGTCCCCAGACTGGTCGCCCGTCTCAAGGCAGCCGGCAGGACGGAGCAGGACAGCCACCTTCGCAGTTACCGGCCTTGGGGATATTTCGAGACCCTGAACGTGGGACCACGCTTCCAGGTGAAGCTGCTGCACGTGAAACCCGGCGGCGTTCTTTCACTACAGATGCACCACCACCGCTCCGAGCATTGGGTCGTCGTTCAAGGCACGGCACGCGTGACCGTGGATGGGGTCGAAAAGCTCGTTCAGGAGAATGAGAGCGTCTATATCATCGCCACCCAATGGCACCGCTTGCAGAACCCCGGCAAGGTGCCCCTGGAGCTGATCGAGGTGCAGATCGGGACCTATCTCGGCGAGGACGACATCGTTCGTAGCGACGACGTGTATCGCCGCCAAGCCGACGAGACGCGTTGAGCCCTGCGCCGCTCTCTGTTGCTCCGGCGGAAATGGGAACCTTTGTCCTTTGCTAGCGTTGGCAAGAGCTAGGCAGGGGTTTTCGGCGTACCCCTCAGCCAACGAAGATCCCGCCAGGATGACGACGCGCAGAGGCGGCGCGCCGGCTCAGAAGGCGCGGACTGCGAGTCGACAGATTCTCAAAGCATGTGCCTTGGACGGCGAACGGGTGCGGAATGAAAGGTCTGAGGCAAGCGCGCCGTTCGGGCAAATCCTCTTGGCTTGGCCAGCCACCCACGGACAATTCGGAGTGCGGGGCAAGCGCCCTCGCCCGGTCTCCCGAACGGAATCATTCCGAGCCCTCTGCCGCGAGAGGCTCCGAATGTCGTTAGAGTCGGAACAGGAGCGCGACCAGTTACTCCAGGCCATCGAGTTTTCACGTCTTGGATTTTGGAAATGGGACGCCGCGAGTGATCTCGTGACGATGTCTGAGCGTGCCGCCGACATCTTCGGAATCCCACCAGGCCCCATCATGACATGGACGGACATGCGCGGGCTTCTTCTAGAGCCCGATCGCGAGCTTGCCCGCGTGGCAGTGGAGACGGCGATCGAGCGCCGGACGCCCTACGAGATCGCCTATCGGGTGAGAAGGCCTCCGGACGGCACGATCGTATGGATTGCGGCGCGCGGACGCGCCCATTACGCCGACGGCAAGGCGGTCGGCATGATCGGCATCGTCGAGGACATCACGTCTTTGAAGGAGCTCGAATCCGCGCTGGCTAAGGAGCGGCGGACGCTCGAAGGGCGCTTCCAGCTTCTCGTAGAGGGCGTGAGCGACTATGCGATCTTCATGCTCGATGCCGATGGCACGGTGACGAACTGGAATACCGGAGCCGAGCGAATAAAGGGGTACCGAGCAAACGAAATCATAGGCCGGCACTTCTCCATGTTCTACACGGAGGAGGACAAAGCAAAGGGTCTGCCGCAACAGGGCTTGGCGACCGCGGTCAGGGACGGGAAGTTCGAGGCCGAAGGATGGCGCCTCAGAAAGGACGGTTCTCGGTTCTGGGCCAACGTTGTGATCAACGCCATACGTGAGCAGGACGGTCGTCTAGTGGGCTTTGCAAAAGTCACGCGCGACGCGACCGAGCGCCGCGAGGCGGAGGCAGCACTTCGGCGCACACAGGAACAACTGGCGCAAGCCCAGAAGATGGAGGGCATCGGTCAGCTGACGGGCGGTGTCGCGCACGATTTCAATAACCTCCTGACCATCATTCTCGGAAATCTGGAATCGATCCTGCGCTCGCTCTCCGCGGAGAACGTCGATCGCGACCGCATTTACAGGCTGGCAAGCAACGCCATGCAGGGCGCGGACCGCGCTGCGGCCCTCACACAAAGGTTGCTTGCGTTCTCGCGCCGCCAGCCGTTGGACCCCAAGCCCATCGACGTGGGACGGCTCGTGATCAACATGTCTGACCTATTGCGCCGGACACTTGGCGAGCAGATCGCGATCGAAACCGTGCTGGCCGGCGGTCTGTGGAAGGTCAACGTCGACGCCAACCAGCTTGAGGTCTCGCTGCTCAATCTGGCGATCAACGCGCGCGATGCGATGCCGGAAGGAGGCAAGCTTACCATCGAGACGGCCAATGCGTGCCTCGATGAGAAATATGCCGCGGCGCAGGCGGAGGTGATCCCAGGGCAGTATGTCGTCATTTGCATGACGGACACCGGGAGCGGGATGGCGAGGGAAATTCTGGCACGCGCGTTCGAGCCGTTCTTCACCACGAAAGATGTGGGGCACGGAACAGGTCTTGGCCTGTCCCAGGTCTACGGCTTCGTCAAGCAGTCGGGAGGGCACATTCGGATTTACACGGAGGTCGGGGAGGGGACGGCGGTCAAGATCTACCTCCCGCGGATCATGTCCGCAGAGGCGATGTCCGATGAGACCGCAAGCGCAAAGGCGCTGCGCCTCATGGGCTCGGAGGCCATTCTGCTCGTCGAGGATGAGGAGAATGTCAGGGCCTACTCCGCCGACATCCTGGCGGAGCTTGGCTACAAGGTCATCGAGGCCGCTGACGGACACACCGCACTTCGCTTCCTCGGCCTGCATCCGGAGGTGCGGCTTCTCTTCACGGACGTCGGCTTGCCCAAAGGCATGAACGGCCGTCAGCTTGCCGATGAGGCGCTGAGCCGGAGACCGGATCTCAAAGTCCTGTTCACGTCCGGCTACACGAGAAATGCAATCGTGCACGAAGGCCGGCTCGATCCGGGCGTCCACCTCATCTCGAAGCCTTTCAGCTATCTGGCGCTGGCCAAGAAACTGCGTGATATTCTCGACGGCGTGCCGATCAGGCGCTGAGACTTTCGGCGCCTTAGCGAGGGGCTAGCAAGTCGCCCCGTGGCGGGATAAGAAGAAACAGTGAACGTCAAGCGGCTGATTTCGCAAGAAAATCATGATGCCAGTTTGGGTCGTGTGCTCGCGCCCTTGGGGGCCGAGGGAAGCGGCGGCGCGCAGGCTCGGTCGTCGGCCTCGCGCGGAACAAAGAAAAGGTTGATAGAACCAAACCATGGTCGCTCGTACCAGAAGTCCGGTCGCTTCCGCGCTGGGAGTAGCGCTGCGCGATTTTGCGCTTGGCGCATCCAAGGTTCTGAAAATTGGCTTTCTGGCCCCGCTGACCGGACCGCTGAAGGCGTGGTCTGCACCCGGTCTCGACGGGTGCCGTATCTGGGTCGACCGCTTGAATGCCGCCGGCGGCGTGAAGGTCGGCAGTCGTCGCTACCTGGTGGAGCTGATCCCCTTCGACACCATGTATCAGCCGGAGCGGGCGTTTCAGGGCGCCAAGAAGCTGATCCTCGAGGACGGCGTGAAGCTGATCCTGATGAATGGCGGCAACGACCTGACCCGCGAGGTGCGCAAGCTCATTAGCCAGCACCGTATGCTGGTTGCCGGCCTGCTGCCGAGCGACCTCTCGCCCGATACGCCGACGCTGGTGGCGCCGAGCGAGGTCCACCCGATCTACAACGTGACGGGCGTCGAATGGCTGAGGCGCAACAAGCCGCACTTGAGGACGGCGGCCATGTGCGCCCAGAACGATCTCTTCGGCCTGCCGTCCATCGCGACCTACCGTGCGGCCTTCGAGGCCGCCGGCATCGAGCTTGTCGCGGAGCGCGTGTTTGAGCCGACAACCACTGACTTCGGGCCGATCGTCGAAGAGTTGATGGCCGGGGATCCCGACATCCTGTGTTGGGACACGGCCTACGAGCCCTTCGTCCACGCTCTGACGGTGGAGGCGTTCAAGAGAGGCTTCAAAGGACAACTCCTCTCTTGCACATGCGACAACTACCAGGAGTTGATCAGCCGCACGAGCCCCGAGTTCATGGAAGGCTTCGTCTTCCAGTTCCCCGATTTCGACGACCCGCGCCTCAATGATGCGCGCGTGAACTTCAAGGACCCGAACGCCTTCTACGAGGAGTTCTGCCGGCGCTTCCCCGGCACCTGGAGCGCCGTGTCCTGGGAATATGCCTCGACGCTCGAGTTATGGAAATCCGCAGTTGAGCGGGCACGCACGTTCGAGCCTCTTTCCGTCCTCGCCTTCATGAAGGTGGGCGGCATCGGCCAGCACGCGTTCGGCGAGGCTGTTTGGTGGGGCAAGGATCTCTTTGGCGTCGACAACGCGCTCGTCGGAGATTGGCCCGTCGTAACCGTTGTCGACGGTCGTGCCCGCATCCAGGAGTTCTGCTCGATCACGGACTGGTGGACTGAGCACAAGGATGTGCTCGTAAAGCACATGCGCGCGCTTGAGCTCATGTGGGACCAGCGGGAGCAGATCGCGGCCTGGTCGTGAGCGGCGCGCCCGATCAGGACTCGTAGATCATGTCCTCGTGCGTGCTGGCGACATGCAGCTTGATGAGCTCGACCGCCGTCTCCACGTCCCGCCGTGAGATGGCGTCGTAGAGCGACCGTAGCAGCATCTGGATGCTGCGGATCTTCGCGGGCGTGAGCATCTGCCTGCGGCTCGCGGCCCACTGCGGCTGCCGCCGAACCTCATGCAAGATCGCGTACATGGCGGTGATAAGCGAATTGTGCGTCCCGCGCGCGATCATCATCATGAAGTCGTCCTCGAGCGAGGCGAACTTGTCGGACTCCGTGACGATGGTCTCGAGTTGGACGAGCTGCGTCCCAAGCTCCGAGAGATCGCGGGTCGACATGTAGATCGTGGCCAGCCGGATCATTTCCGGCTCCAGGATCGACTCGGCAATGCTCATCGCGAACGGGGATGCCGTTTCGGCCAGCTGATGGATCGTGAGATGGTTCGCTGATGCATCGCCGCCGTATTGCGAGGCTTGCGCCGCGGGCTTGCGATAGGAGACGAACGTGCCGCTCCCGGCGCGCCGCGCGACGACGTCGTAGGCCGCCAGGAACTCGAGCGCCTGGCGGATCGTGGCCCGCGTGTCCTGAAACTCGATCGCGAGGTCACGCTCGGCCGGAATGCGCGTACCGAACGGATAGGAGCCGGATGCGATGCGCGCGAAGAGGCGAGTCGCAATCTCTTTCGCCTGCGGCGTGATCAGCGGATGCCGCGACAGGTCATTGTCCCAGGGTGGCGCATCGAGAACGTTGGCTTGGTTCGTCATCGCGTGCTCGACGATTTATTCTGACGGAGATCGGACGGCGCCTGCAGCGCATCCTCAACATTGCGCAAAAGGCCCGGCGGCAGCAGCGCGGTCAGCGCAACGGCAACCTCGAGCGGTCGCAAGTCGTCAGCCGCAGGCTCTGACAGCGCCCCGCGCCGTGCGTCGAGCGCGGCGACCTTGTCGGCATAGATCGAGTCGGCGGCGGGCGTCTCGGAAGATGGGCGAGGCAGGGAAAGAAGCAGACGCACCTCAGGTGCGCGCGGTCCGAGGAGATCGGTCAACTGGGACGCAAGGGCCGGCACCACCGCCGCGCTGGCGGACGCCCCGGTGCTTGCGAGGAGGCGGTTGAAACGCGTGATGGCTAGGCCCGCCTCGCACAGACGCGAGAAGCGCAGGCGTTGGGCGCCCTGGAATGCCTCGAGGTTTGTCGACGCCAGGCGAAAATGAAAAGCCGAGCTGCGGCCGGAAACCGGAACATCCGCAGTCGCCGTCGTGCCGAGGAGGTGCATCCAGCGGCGCTCCGCATCGGCGAGCGCCGTCTCAGCATCGCCGCGCTGATGGAGGAGGGCATACGCGGCGCCTGCGTTTGTCTGCGCGGCCGCCCACCGGGGATCGTTTGGTGCCACCTGAAGAAGCGCATCGCGCGCCGCAAGCCAGTGGCCTGCAGCTTTTGTGGTGTCGGATGCGGCCACGGCGCGAAAGCCCGCGATCGTGGCCCGGACCCAACTATTGAAAGCTTCCCCCATCGCCGTCGCCTTCTTCTCACGCCGTGTCGGCTGAGAAAAGAGAATGCCCACAGGCGCGCAAAAGCGCAACCAATAAAGACCAATAAAAACCAATGCAGCTTTGCAGGTGCAGCAATCCGCTCAAAAGATGCGACATATTAGGCGTCTATTCATTGTGCAGTTGCACAAAGATCAAACATTTTTCCTGAAGATGAAATTTTTTGGGTTGTCAGTGAAAATAGATTTCATAAGATGCCGCCCGTTGGGTTCTTGTGGTGCAAAGCGGTTGAAATTGGTTCAGGTGGTTTCAATCCTTTCCGCGAGCAGCCCGGCGCCGTTTCGGAACCCTGCCGCTCACGCAACGCTGAGCCCAAGGATCTGGAACAAATAACAAATCCGGAGAGTGCGACGTGATCTGACACTCAAAAAAGGCGGGTTAGGGAGACGACCAAATGGCAATCGGACAAGCAGCAGTAGCTGCAAATGGCGAGCTGGAAGCCTCATCCAGCCAACTCGTACGAGCGATTGATTGGAAGGGGGCATTTTGGGTCGCCAGTGGCGTTCCCGCCCTCGTGTTGTTTTCGATAGGCGGCATTGCCGGCGTGGCCGGTAAGGTCGCCTTTCTTGTTTGGACCGTCTCCATGTTGATGGGGCTGATCCAATCGTTCACCTACGCCGAAATCGCGGGCCTGTTTCCCAACAAATCGGGCGGCGCGTCCGTTTACGGTGCAGCCGCCTGGGTCCGCTACTCCAAAATGATCGCGCCGCTGTCGGTGTGGTGCAACTGGTTCGCCTGGACGCCTGTGCTCTCTCTCGGCTGCTCGATTGCAGCCGCCTACATCTTGAATGCGCTCGCGCCGGTTCCTCCCGCCGATGCGCCGGCGGTCCTGGCGTGGGTGAGTGCGCATGCCTCGTCCATCGCCACGGATTCGCCGCGCGTCGTGGAGTGGCTCGCCGCGAACGAGGGTAAAACCGCCGCCGACGCGGTGGCAGCGCTCCTTTCGGCCGACGGCGTCGCAGCCCTCACCCCGGCGATCCGCGACTGGACGCTATTCCACGGCACTTTGGGTCCGGTGTCGTTCTCCTTCAATGCTGCGTTCTTCATCGGCGCGGTTCTGATGCTGGTCACGTTCGCGATTCAGCATCGCGGCATTCTGGGAACTGCCAGCGTGCAGAAGTTCATCGGCCTCGCGGTGATCATCCCGATGTTCATCGTCGGCGTCGTGCCGATCCTGACGGGCCAGATCGACTGGTCGAACTACACGCCGGTCCAGCCCTTAAAGGCGGCCTATGCGCCGGAGATGGGCGCGTGGGACATCCCCGGCTGGACGCTCGTCCTCGGCGCCATGTTCATTGCCGCCTGGTCCACGTACGGCTTCGAGACGGCGATCTGCTACACCAGCGAGTTCCGCAATCCCGGCCGCGATACGTTCAAGGCGATCTTCTACTCGGGACTTCTCTGCCTCGCGCTCTTCACCCTGGTGCCGTTCACGTTCCAGGGCGTGCTGGGGCTCGACGGCATGCTCGCCCCGTCCATCGTCGATGGCTCCGGTGTTGCCGAGGCCATGGGGCAGATGGTCGGCCACGGCGGCTGGGTGACGAGCTTGCTCGTCATGATGATGATCCTGGCGCTCATGCTGTGTCTGATGACGGCGATGGCCGGTTCCTCGCGCACGCTCTACCAGGGCTCGCGCGACGGCTGGCTGCCGAGATACCTGAGCCACGTCAACTCGCACGGCGCTCCGACGGCCGCGATGTGGACGGACCTCTGCGTCAATCTCGCGATCCTCGCGATCGCTTGCGCCGACGCCACGAGCTTCTTCTTCATCCTCGCGGTGTCGAACTGTGGCTACATCATCTTCAACTTCCTGAACCTGAACTCCGGCTGGATCCACCGCATCG
>CAZDUD010000003.1:0-5040 GCA_964508485.1 uncultured Hyphomicrobium sp.
TCGACGAGTTCGTGATGAGAGACGTGCTCGCGCAGATGAGCACTTACCGAACGGGCCTCGAGGGCGAAGGCTATAAAACACCCACCCCGATCCAGGCCCAGGCGATCCCGCCGGTCATGGAGGGACGTAACCTCCTCGGCATCGCGCAGACGGGCACCGGCAAAACCGCCGCCTTCGCGCTCCCGATCCTGCATCGGCTCGCGGCCGACCGCCGCCCGGCGCCGCGCAAAGGCTGCCGCGTGTTGGTCCTTTCGCCCACCCGCGAGCTCTGCTCGCAGATCGCCGAAAGCTTCCGCACTTACGGCCGCCACCTCGGCATCACCGTCGCCGTCGTATTCGGCGGCGTCGCCCATCGTCCGCAGATCCAGGCGCTCTCCCGCGGCGTCGACGTTCTCGTTGCCGCCCCTGGCCGCCTGCTCGACCTGATGGAGCAGCGCGCAGCCGACATCTCTGGCACCGAGATCTTCGTTCTCGACGAAGCGGACCAGATGCTGGACCTCGGCTTCGTGAAGCCGATCCGCCGCATCGTCTCGCACCTCTCCCATCGCCGCCAGAACCTCTTCTTCTCGGCCACCATGCCGAAGGAGATCGCGGGCTTGGCCGACGAGCTCCTGAACGATCCCGTCAAGGTGTCCGTCACGCCCGTCGCCACCACGGCGGAGCGCGTGCGCCAGCGCGTGATCCACATCGAGGCAGGCAAGAAGCGCGCGCTTCTTGCCGAGCTGCTCGCCGACCCTGGGATGACACGCACACTCGTCTTCACGCGCACCAAGCGCGGCGCTGACCGCGTCGCCCGCCATCTCGAAGGCGCCGGCATGAAGGCGGCGGCCATCCACGGCAACAAGAGCCAGCGCCAGCGCGAGATCGCGCTCGAGGACTTCAAGCAATCGCGCATCAACATCCTCGTCGCAACCGACATCGCGGCCCGCGGCATCGACATCGACCTCGTGACGCATGTCGTCAACTACGAGCTGCCCGAGGTCCCCGAGGCCTACGTGCACCGCATCGGCCGCACGGCACGCGCCGGCGCGTCGGGCATCGCGATCTCGTTGTGCGACGCCGAGGAGCGCGACCTGTTGCGCGCCATCGAGCGGCTGACCCGCCAGAAGATTCCGCACGAGGACCGCCGCAACGATCCCTCGATCGTCGTCGACAAGACGACGCCACGTCACGACGACGGCCAGTCGACGGGCCACGCGCATAGGGGCCATCGCCACGAAGGCAGCCCGCGCCGTGGCGACCGCGACCAGCGCCGCGCGCCCTCTCCGCGGGGAGGCGAACGCGTGCGCGATGTTGCGCATGCTGACGCGCGCAACGGCACACCTCGCGGTAACGGCGACGGCCCCCGCGGACACGACGACCAGCGCCATCAAAACGGCCATCGCCGCCCCCGACCCAACGGCGGCGAGCATCGCCCGCGCGAAGCACGCCACAGTGATCGCATCCGTGGGAACGAGGACGGCGGATCGTTGCACGGCGTCGCCTTCCTCGCGCGCCCGGACCACGGGGCCGGCCGTCGAGACGGCGATCGGCCCCACAAGAATGGTCGCCCGCACGACAGCGAGTCGAGGGGGCATCACGACCGCGGACACAACCATCGCGATCGCCATGCACCGCGGCCGCACGGAGGTGGGCAGGACCGCCCCCGCAGGCCGGGCTTCGGCCCCGCCCGTCAGGGTGCATCGCGCGGACGCGACGCGAGCTGACCGGGGCGTACCAGTCGGAAGCGTGACACACACGTGTTTGATCAAAGCCAGCCGAAACGCGGGGCGTCACACGCTCGCGTGAGGCCGCCTTTCGCGAAATGGAGGACCGATGGCGCGTAAGAAACCCAATCCGAAAGCCGCATTCGTGCTTTTCAATGTCGTCTACGAGGACGGCTCGCAGACCTCGAACCGCAAGGTTCCAAGCGACATCCTGGGAGGCCTCGACGGCGACGAGCCCGCGCGTACGATCATCGAGGAGCAGGACCGCGAGATTGCCGAGCGGTCTGGCCGCTCGCGCGGCGCGATCAAATCCATCGAGCGCGCCTGATCATCGAACATCGCAAAAGAAAACGGCCGCTCGTGTGAGCGGCCGTTGCTTTTTGTGAGAGCGACAAAGGTGCTCAGACAAACGCCACGTCCGAAAGAGGCACGAGCCGGCGCTGACTTTCGTCCCAAAGGCGCAGCTTCACGCATTTGAAGCTCTCCCAGAGCGTGATGCGATGCACGTCCGCGAGCTCCGGAAAATCGCGCAGGACCTTCGGCAGGTTGTAGTACGGAATGCGGCTGTACAGGTGGTGCACATGATGCACGCCGATGTTGGCCGTGAGCCACGGCAGGAAGCCCGGCAGAGCGTAGTGCGAGCTGCCGTGCAGCGCCGCCTCGTGCACGTTCCACTCCGGCTTCTCGTCCCAGATCGTGTCCTCGAACTGGTGCTGGATGTAGAAGAGCCACACGCCGATGGACGAGCCGATCACCACGATCGGCAGCTGCACCGCCAGGAATGCCTCCCAACCGACGAGCCAGATCATAAGCCCGCCGACGAGGACAAGTCCCACGTTGGTGCCCATGACGCTCGCCCAGACCCGCCAATCAGCGCCGCGCAGCATGCTGAACGGCAGCCGGTGCTGCACGACGAACAGAAGCGTCGGACCAATGCCGAACAGAACCACCGGGTGGCGATAGGCCCGATAGAGGAACCGGCGCCACGGCGACAGCGCGCGGTACTCGCGCACGGTCAGCGTATCGATGTCGCCGGTGCCGCGATCGTCAAGGCTGCCATGCGTTGCGTGATGAATGGCATGCGCACGCTTCCATGCATCGTAGGGCGTCAGCGTCAGCACGCCCATGGCGCGGCCGACCCAATCGTTGGTGAGCTTCTTGCGGAACAGAGCGCCGTGTCCGCAGTCGTGCTGGATCAGGAATAGCCGGACAAGAAAGAAGGCGGCGGGAATCGTGATCAGCAGCGTCAGCCAATACCCGACGTTGAGCGCGGCCCAAGCCGCTGCCCACAGCGCGAGAAACGGAACGAGCGTGATAAAGACTTCGAAGACGCTGCGCGCCGGATCTGGATGCCGATAGCGCTGCAGGATTTCGATCCAGTCGCGTGCCCTCGCGGGAAGCACGGCCGGATCGGACGCAAGTGAATGTGCCAAATGTCCCCCCGTGGAATTCGCGGTCGAGCGCGCCCGCCGAGGCGACTCCCCACTGGTTGCTCGGGCACACTTGCAGGCCGACAGGTCTTGCGCAAGGTGTCACAACAAATTCGACATCGGTGGTACGCAAAAAGCCAAATCATTGCCCGCGAAGCACCATTTTATTCATGGTGCGCCGCAAACAATGCCGCATTTGTCATCAGAATTTCACAGTGGAGACAGCCCGATACACGGCCGCGCGCTGCACGGTCACGGATAAAGTCGCGTTTTCGACCACGGCTGCGCGATGTCCGAACGCCGGAAGACCACGCGGTCGTGCAGACGGAACGGACGGTCGCGCCACAGCTCGATCTCAACCGGTGTGAGCCGGAAGCCGGACCAGTGCGGCGGCCGGGGGATATCGCCGATGCCGAACTTGGCCGTGTACTCGGCAACCTTCTTCTCGAGCGCGAACCGGCTCTCGAGCGGACGTGACTGGTCGGACGCCCACGCGCCGATGCGCGAAAGGCGCGGACGCGACGCGAAATACTGATCGGCCTCCTCCGCCGAAACCGGCGTGATCGGCCCGCGCGCACGCACCTGCCGCCGAAGCGACTTCCAGTGAAACAGCACGGCGGCCTGGCGCGACGCAGCGAGCTCGCGCCCCTTCGCGCTCTCAAGGTTCGTGTAGAACACGAACCCACGCGCCGGATGCGCGCGCTCGTCCACGCCCTTGAGCAGCACCATGCGCACGTTCGGAAGACCGGATGGATCGACGGTGGCGAGCGCCATGCCGTTGGGGTCGTTCGCCTCGGAGACCGTCGCCTCCGCAAGCCAGGCCTCGAACAGCGCGAACGGATCGCTCGCTGCCGTCAGATCCTCGGCCTCTTGATTGAGATCCTCACCACTCACGTCACGACTGCCTGCTGCTCGCTACTCGTTGCCTGCCGCCCTCAGAAATCGGGACGGACCTTTAGCACCTTTTAACTGTGACCGGCCACAATGAGAGGAGACTGGCCCGTATTTGTACGCGCGGGCCACGTGGTGTCGTGTTCAGGAGTTGTCTGTCATGCGTCCGGTCCCCGCGTTGGAGACATTCGTTCTTGCAGCCGCAACCGCGGTCATGCTGGTGGCACTCGTCTTTCTCTCCGGCAATATCGCGTCGGCCGGCGAGCGGCCCAACGACGGCGCAACATGCGGTTGCCCCGATGCCGGCCGCAAATCCGCGCGCCCCAAGTTCGCGGACCTCACCCCCCATACGCTGGACGAGCAGGATGAGATCGCCGCGCTCGAAAGCATCCAGGTTGGCCTGAGCCGCATGGACGACGGCAACCCGTTCGTCTGGAAGCGCGCCAATGGACGTCTTTCTGGCATCGTGCGCCCGACAAGTTCCTTCCGCAATGCCAAGGGCAACCTCTGCCGCCACGTCGTCGTCCTCTTGACCACGGGCTACAAGACGAGCACGGCAGAAGGCATCGCGTGCCGGCTGGCAAACCGCCGCTGGGTGCTTGAAGGCTAGGCAGGAGCGGCTCGCCGCTCATCGGCCGACAGCCAGATAACCATATGAAACGAAATACTTTTATGGCAGCCAAGCGCGCCGGATCGCCCGCCGTGCGGATGCGGCCGCGCGGCCATCTGGACCAGCATTCCCTTTTGTGTAGGATGCGCGCAAATTTCCGCACAAAGGGATCGCGATCAAAATGACCGAAACGGCGTCGGGAGCAGGACACCTTGCCGGCTCACTCATGGCTGGCAAGCGCGGCCTCATCATGGGTGTCGCGAACAACCGCTCGATCGCCTGGGGCATCGCCAAGGCCGTCGTCGCCCAAGGGGCTGAGGTGGCACTCACCTACCAGGGCGATGCGCTCAAGAAGCGCGTCGAGCCGCTCGCCGCAGAGCTCGGCTCCAAGCTCGTGCTGCCC
>CAZDUD010000003.1:5050-76017 GCA_964508485.1 uncultured Hyphomicrobium sp.
GTCGATGCACTGTTCGCCGAGCTGGAAAAAACATGGGGCCGCCTGGATTTCCTCGTCCACGCCATCGCCTTCTCTGACAAGAACGAGCTTGACGGCCGCTACGTCGATACGACGGAGGCGAATTTTACCCAGACCATGCTGGTCTCCTGCTTCTCGCTGACGGCGCTGTCCCGCCGCGCCGAGAAGCTCATGACAAACGGCGGCTCGATCATCACTCTCACCTACTACGGCGCCGAGAAGGTCATGCCGCATTACAACGTCATGGGCGTCGCCAAGGCCGCGCTCGAAGCCTCCGTGCGCTACCTCGCGGCCGACCTCGGCAAGAGCGCCATCCGCGTCAACGCCATCTCGGCCGGCCCCATCAAGACGCTGGCCGCCGCCGGCATCGCCGACTTCCGCTACATCCTGAAGTGGAACGAGTACAATTCGCCGCTCCGCCGCACGGTCACCATCGAGGACGTCGGGGGCGCCGGCATCTATCTTCTGTCCGACCTCTCCAAGGGCGTGACCGGCGAGGTCCACCATGTGGATGCCGGCTATCATGTCCAGGGCATGAAGAACGAGGACGCGCCCGATATCTCAGTGGTGAAGAACGACCCCTGACGTTCGCCCACACCGCGCGGGCGCCCCGCACCGCGCGACACCGAAGCAAGATCTGTCCATGCCGGACCAGCCGACGATCTACTTCATCCGCCACGGCGAGACCGACTGGAACCGTGACCGGCGTTACCAGGGACAGAAGGACATTCCGCTTAACGAGACCGGCCGCGCCCAGGCGCGCCGCAACGGGCAGGTGCTCCGCGCCTTCCTGCCCGCAGTTGCCGAGGCCGGGTTTCTGGCCAGCCCGCTCGGGCGTACGCGCGAATCCATGGAGATCATCCGCGGCGAGCTTGGCCTTCCCCCCGACGGCTATGCCGTGGAGCCGCGCCTGATCGAGCTCTCCTACGGCGTCTGGGAAGGCTCGCTGCAGGACGATCTCGTGCAAGATGCAAGCTACGCCGCTCGCCAGCGGGACACCTATCGCTGGCGTCCGGAAAGGGGCGAGAGCTACGCGGACCTGTTCGCGCGCGTCTCGGGCTGGGCGGAAACAATCGAGCGCGACTGCGTGGTCGTCGCCCACGGCGGCGTCTCCCGCTGCCTGCGCGCCCATGTACTGGGCCTCGACCCGGAAAAAATCCCGGAGCTCGACAGTCCCCAGGACCGCGTGCTGATCCTGAGCGGCGGCACGATGCGCTGGCTCTGACCACAGGTCCCCTTCATGGGGAGAGGGTCAGGTGAGGGGCGACAGCACGCCCAAGGCCAAACACAAAAAGAGAGCCGGAGCAGCGGCAGCTCCGGCTCTCCTCTATGCAGGAAACATGAGCGCAGATCTCTCGACCACGGTTGCTCAGACCGTGAGGAGAAATCCGCAGAAAACGCATCAGACGCAGCACAGACGGCCCGTTGAGCAGCGTTCTCGGCCATAAGCCGGAACCTGCCCCGTGCGCTTATGCAGCCTCCTTTCGGGAACGCACAATACGCCGGGCACCCTAACTGCTTAACTGCGTCGCGGAACCTTGCAAAATGAATCCGACGATGTCCTTCCTTGCCCCCCGGCTCCCTCCCACTTATGAGAAGACCGGTACATTTGGTACTCGGCACGAGTTGCCGATGCTATCGATTAAACCTCCGGCCGCACACCGAGCGGCCTCTGATCGCGGCCTCCATGTCTCACAACACCTTCGGCCACCTGTTCCGCATGACGACCTGGGGCGAGAGCCACGGGCCGGCGATAGGCTGCGTGGTCGACGGCTGCCCCCCTGGGATCCCGCTCACGGCCGAAGAGATCCAGGTTCACCTGGACCGCCGCAAGCCGGGCCAGTCGCGTTTCACGACCCAGCGCCGCGAAGCCGACGCCGTAGAGATCCTGTCAGGCGTGTTTCCGAATGCCGAAGGCCAGCAGGTGACGACCGGCACGCCGATCGCGCTCCTGATCCACAACACCGATCAGCGCAGCAAGGACTATGGCGAGATCAAGAGCGCCTTCCGCCCGGGCCATGCCGATTTCACCTACTGGATGAAGTACGGCATCCGCGACTACCGTGGCGGCGGGCGCTCGTCGGCGCGAGAGACGGCCATGCGCGTCGCGGCGGGCGCCATCGCGCGCAAGGTGCTCGGCCCCGAGGTCGTGATCCGCGGCGCGCTAGTCCAGGTCGGCGAGTTGAAGATCGACCGCTCCCGCTGGGACTGGGAAACCGTCGGCACCAATCCGTTCTTCTCGCCGGACCCCGGTATGGTACCCGAGTGGACCCAGTATCTCGACACGGTCCGCAAAAACGGCTCGTCCGTCGGTGCCATGATCGAGGTGGTCGCCGAAGGCGTGCCACCGGGGCTTGGCGCGCCGATCTATGGCAAGCTCGACCAGGACCTCGCGTCGGCGATGATGAGCATCAATGCCGTAAAGGGAGTCGAGATCGGCGCCGGCATGGCGGCGGCGGAGCTCACGGGCGAAGCCAATGCCGACGAGATCCGCATCGGTCCTGACGGCAAGCCGCGTTTTCTATCCAACAACGCGGGTGGCATCCTGGGCGGCATCTCGACGGGCCAGCCCGTCGTCTGCCGCTTCGCCGTGAAGCCCACCTCATCGATCTTGACCCCACGCCAAACCATCGACGCGCACGGCCACGAGACGGAGATCGTCACCAAGGGCCGCCACGATCCGTGCGTCGGCATCCGCGCCGTGCCGGTCGGCGAGGCTATGATGGCACTCGTCTTGGCCGATCACCTGCTCCGCCACCGCGCCCAGTGCGGCTGACGTCAGCCGACACCAGAAGTATGCACGCGAATGAGCCCACGGCCTGCCTCACTTCATGGCCGGCCTTGACCCGGCCATCCAGAGCATCCGCGACAACGTCATCTGAGGCTGCGTGAGCAGACTAGCTTGCGCGCTTGCCGGTAATGATGTCCCACGCGGCGTTGATCTGCTTGAGCCGCAGCTCGCGCATTGCCCGATCTTCCGGATCACGGGCGTGATCCGGGTGCCAGCTCAACCGCAACCCGTCGATGATTTTCTTGATCGCGGCCTCGTTGACGTCCGGCGCAATCCCCATCCCAAGCACCTCCAGCGCTTCCGCGCGCGTGCGCGGCATCGCATCCCCTAACGAGGCAGGCGGACCGGACGACAAGAAAGGCGTCGCATCGAGATCCCGACCAATAAGCGGCTCCGGCACAACCGCCAACGCACCCTTCGTATCACGCGAACCGTCATGAGACGCGTTCCGGCCGAGCGAGACAGCGGAAATATCGCGCGATAGTGCAGGAACGGTGGGAGCGCGTCGCCGTCGTAGAACAACGGCAAGCGTCAGCAGCGTGAGGAGAGCGAGCGTGCCGACCATGATGACGGTAGTGTTCATCGCCAGCGGCCCCCTGGAGAGCGCAACCGGAAGGAACGACGTCGCGTCCTCGCGCTCTGCAGACGCAATCCTGTCGGGAACGGACGCGTCGCTCCCGGCCACTTCGGATTGAACCGTGGCCTTACCGTCCGCAGATGAAGACGGCGGCCGATCCGGCAAGGCACCGGTCTCGCTGATGCCGGTTTCGGACGGCGGAGTGGACGCCTGCGCGTTCGCGCCATTGATGATCTGAGGAATGACGGGTTGAGCCCCCGCAACTGCGCTGCCGGCGGCAGAGAGGTCCGCCTTCGGCGGCGCCGGCTCGGACGGTGGCGGCGCCTTCGGTGTAGACGCCTCGACGGCCTGAGGCGAGCTCTGCGGCACGGATGGCTCTTTCGGCGGCGACTTCGTAGCCGGCTCGGGACGCGGCACGGGCTTGCCGCGGTAAGGATTGGCGATCGGATCGGGAATGGGCTCGTCGCGCTGCACGGGAGCGGCGTCCACCATGGCGCCAGGCGGCGCATGATCCTTCACGAAAATACCATCGACACCAAGCATGGGGGCGAACCCGCGCGGCATGGCCACCGTGACGCGGGGAACCCTCGCGAGGCGCTCGGCGCAGAAGCGGCGGAACCCAGGCCCCTCGATATCGCCGCCGCGCGCGCAAGGGGCATGCGGTGGCAAGCTCCACCGCGCCGGCATCTCAAGCTCGAAATGGCCGTCCGCAACAAAAGCCTCGCCATCGTCACGACCGGCGCCGGCAGCGGCAGCGACCTCCACCCACGGCACGCGCACGCCGCCGCAATCAAGGTCGAAGCGGTGCACGGTCCAGCGACGGCACTGCCGCGGATCGGCGGGTGAGCAGGCACGGAACTCCTGCTGCTCGCGCCGTCCAATGACGGGATGGCCCTGGTCCTCGGAAGGCCTGAGCATGGGACGCCCGCCGACGACCTTGCACGAGTACGGCATGACGAGCAGCTCGTCCGCCCGCGCGGCCTGAGAAAGCGCCACACCGGCCGAAAACAGCGCCAGAACGGTGCCGCAATGTCTGAACACGCGCATAAGCCATCCATCCGAGTCGCGGAAAACCCTGCCAGATAGTCCTGAGACCTGGGCGCATTTGCGGCACCGCCACCAGGAATTTGTAACGCAACGTAACGACTTAGCGGAAAGCGTTGCGCCAGGCGCCCGTGATTGCGCCTGATCGGCGCCGCAGGATCGCCTTTGTGAGCGCAAGATCGGCCCCCAGGATCGCGCGCATTCAACCTCTTGCCCGTTCGCACCCGCATGACATCCCCTTCCCCATTCCGCTACCTCGCCGCTCTCGGTGCCGTTTGCGCCTCGCTCGCATTGGCCGCCTGCTCCGTCGAGCGGACGACCAACCGCTGCACCGCCGAGAGCATGACCTTGGACGGCCTCATCAAGTGCGTGCGGGAGATGCATGCGAGCGCGCGAAAATGCGAGACAGCGGAGCGCGGGCCTGCCGCGGTTCCGATCGCAGGCCGGCGCCTCCTGAAATTTGGCGAGGCGACTAAGCACGGCGGGACGAGCAGAGGTATCGTCTTCGAGGGAGCCCGCGGAGCCGAGGTCCGCGCACCCGTGAGCGGGCTGGTGACCTTCGCCGACCCCTGGCGCTCCTACGGCGACCTTTTGATCATCGACTCCTGCACGACGGTCGCGCTGATGGCTGGCGCCCTATCACCCGAGGTGATTGCAGGCCAGAGTATAGCCGCCGGAGGCGCAGTCGCCCGGTTACGGCAGACATCGTCGGACGCACCGGTGCTCTATCTCGAGGTCCGCGAGAACGAAACCGCGATCGACCCTGCCACGGTCATTCCGCAGGATTAACATCAAGGCCGCATGAGGCGAGACACTCCGCCGCGCCTTCAAAATTTAGCGACGGTCGTCAACGCGCCGACCGGCTGGGATAGGCTTGACTGCTGCAATGACGGCTGATCAAAATCCCGAAACGCGCACTTCTACGGGCCCGGACCGGGAAAGGACAAAAAGCGGCACAACTTGGACAGACAGCTTGTCCACACGATTTTTTGGGTCAAAGCGCAGCACACATTGATTTTTTCCGGTGCGCGCTCAACCTGAATGCGACTTGCGCGACTATCGCCAGCCAACCGGGTACCCGAGTATGATCGCGGGCAAGACACTGCCCGATTCAAGAAGAGAATATCGAGGTTGGATAGGAACATGGAGCCAAGGGCGGGTCGTATTGGCCAGTTCCGCAATTGGTTGCTGGGACTTCCGCGCTACGCGAAGCGGGCGATACTCATCGTCACGGATCTTCTTGTCCTCTTCTCGATTCTCTGGACAGCCCTGTCGCTTCGCTACGGAGTCTTCTTCGTCCCGTTCAATGCGGCGTCCCTGTTGGCGACAATTGCGGCGCCCGTCATCACTGTCGGCATCCTCTGGAAGTTCGGGATCTATAAACGGGTCACGCGCTTCATCGACCGTCATGGGAGCGCGGATGTCCTGGCCGCCGTCGGGCTGTCCGTCCTTATTTGGGCTCTGGCGCTTTTCACGCTCGGCCAGCACGGTGTGCCGCGCACGGTCGTGTTCACCTATGCCGCATTCGGCGCCGCGGCCCTTCTGGCCGTCCGGACCCTTGTCAAACTGCTGCTCACCAAGAGCGGCATCTCAGCCAAGGTCAGACCGCCGGGAACGCTGGCGTCAACGCTCATCTATGGTGCCGGCCAGCCCGGCATTGCCCTGTTGCGCGCCATCCGCGCGGCAAGGGATCGCAACGTAATCGGATTCGTCGATCCCTCACCCACACTCTGGCGCCAGTATGTGGGCGACCTCAAAGTCTACGCCCCCGAGCAGATCGCTCGTTTCGCTGAGACCGGCAAGGTCCAGGAGGTTCTGGTCGCGCTGCCAGGCAATCGCCGTCAGGAGCGGCGGAAGGCATTGCAGGAGCTCGAGCGCTTGCCCGTGTCAGTCAAGATCCTCCCCACATACGAGGACCTCACATCGGGCAACGTAAGCTTGAACAAGCTGCGCGCCGTCGAGATCGGCGATGTCCTGGGACGCGAAGCCATACCGCCGGATGTCAGGCTCATGCAGCAGAACATCACCGGCAAATCCATCCTCGTGACAGGCGCGGGCGGCTCAATCGGCGCGGAGCTCGTCCGGCAGATCGCGACACGGTCTCCGCGGCGCCTTGTGCTTCTCGATATCTCGGAAAGCGCGCTTTACCACATCGAGTATGACGCGCGCCGGTTGGCCCGGGAAAGCGATGCCTCGGAGAAGATTAAGGTCGTGCTCGGCTCGGCAGCAGACCCCCGGGTTATGGAACAGGCAATCGTCGAGAACGACATCGAGACGATCTATCACGCGGCGGCCTACAAGCACGTGCCGATTGTGGAAATGAACCCGTTCTCGGGTCTCGAGAACAATGTCTTCGGCACCGTGACCGCCGCACAGGCCGCGGTGCGTCATGGCGTGGAGCGCTTCGTGCTCGTGTCCACCGACAAGGCCGTGCGGCCGAGGAATGTCATGGGTGCAAGCAAGCGGCTTGCCGAATTGGTCCTGCAGGCTGAAGCAGCCGCCAACCCCGGATCGACCGTTTTCACGATGGTTCGCTTCGGCAACGTTCTCGAAAGCTCGGGCTCCGTCGTGCCCCTGTTCCGCCGGCAGATACAGACCGGCGGCCCCATCACGGTGACGCACCCGGATGTGACGCGCTTTTTCATGTCGATCCCCGAAGCGGCCGAGCTTGTCATCCAGGCAGGGGCCATGGCCAAGGGTGGAGATGTATTCGTGCTGCACATGGGAGATCCCGTGCGCATCGATGACTTGGCGCGGCTCATGGTGCGCCTGTCAAATCTCGAAGTACGCGACGAGAAAAATCCGCAGGGTGATATCGAGATCGTCTATGTGGGCCTGCGCCCGGGGGAGAAGCTCTACGAGGAGCTGCTGATAGGAGCCAACACGCAAACGACAGAGCACCCGCGCATCTTCAGGTCTGCAGAGCCGTGCCTGAGCAGGGCAGAGCTGAACAAAGAGCTTGCCTTGCTCAAGCGGGCCATCGAGGCTCGCGACCGAGCAACCGTGCAAGCCATTTTACGGCGAACGGTCGAAGGCTATCTGTCGGACAGCGAGTGGAGCGACTTCGCGGCCTGAAGCGCCTTCTCCGGATGAAACGGGGTCCCGAGTGTCTGCTCAGACTTTGTAGTAGTCGCGATACCAGGAAACAAAGCGCCGGATCCCGTCCTCGATCGGCGTTGCGGGTTGAAACCCGACGCTTTCCACGAGTGCATCGACATCCGCGTAGGTCTCCGGAACATCGCCGGGCTGCAGCGGCAGCAGCGTCTTCTCCGCCTCGCGGCCGAGCTCGGCCTCAAGCAGTGCGATGATCTCCATGAGCGGGATCGGACGATTGTTCCCGATGTTGTAGAGCCGGTAGGGCGCCCGGCTCGTCCCGGGATCGGGCGCCGCGCCGTCCCAGGACGGATTGGGCGTAGCAATCGTATCCGAGGTCCGGATCACGCCCTCGACGATGTCGTCGATGTACGTGAAATCGCGTTTCATCTCTCCATGATTGAAGACGTCGATCGGGCGCCCCTCGATGATCGCTTTCGTGAAAAGGAACATCGCCATATCCGGCCGTCCCCACGGTCCGTAGACGGTAAAGAAGCGCAAGCCCGTCGTCGGCAGATCGTAGAGGCTGCTATAGCAATGAGCCATGAGCTCGTTGGCCTTCTTCGTCGCCGCGTAGAGACTCAAGGGATGGTCGACATTGTCGTGCACGGAAAACGGCATGGCGGTGTTGGCGCCATAGACCGAGCTTGACGACGCATAGGTGAGATGATGCACGCCATGGTGCCGGCACCCCTCGAGGATGTTGACGAAGCCCACCAGATTGGCATCGACATAGGCGTGCGGGTTCTGCAGCGAATACCGCACGCCGGCCTGAGCCGCGAGGTGAATGACGAACTCCGGCTTCGCGCGCGCGAACAGCCCCTCCATCGCCGGGCGGTCGGCGATATCCATCTTCAGAAACTCAAAGCCTGGAAGTCCCTGCAGCAGATCAACGCGCGCGAGCTTGAGCACCGGATCGTAGTAGTCGTTGATGTTGTCGACGCCGATCACGGGCCGGCCGCGCTCGAGAAGCGCGCGGGCGACGTGAAAGCCGATGAAGCCTGCAGCGCCGGTGACAAGGATGGGCTTCATGACGGTCTTCGCAATCTTATCTGATCATACGCAGACACCCATTGACCCAGAGGACAAGGCTGCGCGCATCAGACTTACAGTCCCGCGCCGATCGAGGTCAACCGCGCCGCGGGGCCGGAAGAGAGGAGATCCCCAGTCCTCCCGGCGCTGTCGTACGGCAAGAGCGCGTTCAACGCGCATGATCAGAGAAGAAACTCAACCGACTTCCGCCGGCCGGTGATGAGGCCTTGCCATCGAGCCGCCCTCGTGAACCTCGGGCAGTTCGAGCGTTGCCTTGAGCCCCCCAAGGCCGGATTTGTCGAGTCGAACATCCCCGCCGTACAACCGCGCAAGATCCCGAACGATCGTCAGGCCGAGGCCCGTGCCGGGCTTCTGGCTGTCCCATCTCTCACCGACGTTGAACACGACCTCGTAGGCTTCCGGCGGCAAACCTGTGCCATTGTCCTCCACGGCGACGGCGACACGGGACTTCTGGGAAGGTTCCGACAACGAGATGCGAACCCGGCTGCGCGCATGCTTGCAGGCGTTGTCGACGAGATTGGCCAGCATCTCGTTGAGGTCTTGCGCATCGCACGCCACCGATACGAAATCAGGAACGTCAGTCTCGATCGAAATACCGCGCGCCTTGTGAAGGCGGCTCAATGCGCTCGATACCTCCGATGCCGCCTTGTGGACGGACGCCACCATTCCAGGCGTTGAGCGCATCGCGACCGCCCGCGCACGGGTGATCTGATAATCGATATGCCGTTGCATCATCGCGCACTGGGCGAGGACCGTCGCAGCCGACTGATCAAGCCCCTGCGCCTCGATGCGATAGGCCTCGTCGGTCAGTATCGCGAGCGGCGTCTTGAGGCCATGCGCGACGTTCCCTGCCTGAATTCTGGCGCGCCGGACAAACTCCGCGGTGGATCTCAGTAGCGCGTTGAGGTCATCCACGAGCGGCTGAACCTCTTTCGGAAAGGTGCCGCCAAGCGCAGCCGATTGGCCGGACCTGATCGTACCGAGGGCGGTCCGAAGCTGGTCGAAGGGGCGCATGGCATAGAGGATGAGCAACGCCGAGGCACCGATCATCAGTGCAGCGAACGCCGCAAGCGAATAGCCGACGGTGCTGTCGAAGCGACGCAGGATATCGTCCAGATGACGCTTGTCGGTCCCGATGATGAAGCGCACGGGCTCGCCCGCAGGATCGATCCATTTCGAGCGCTCAAGCACCATGAGCGTTCCCGTCGGTCCAACGATGCTGTGGGAATGGATTTCGGTATCCGGCGACGTGTCCGCCGGTGTCCTCAGCATAGGACCATCGAGGGACTTCGAACGCGCGATGACATCGGCGCCTTTCTGGATCTCCCAGTAGAAGCCCGATTGCGGCACGTCATAGCGCGGATCGCTTAGATCGCGCTGCAGGAGCGCCCCCTTTGGGGAAATCTCGGCCAACCGCTGCAGCTCGTCGAGATGAACGTGAAGCTCGTCGTAGAACTGTTCCGTGACGAGCTCTCTGAAAATCGCAGAGAGCAGAAAGCCACCAACGATCATGCCGGTGACGATCCAGATCGAGGCGACCACGATCAGTCTGCGCTTCAGGCTCATGATGCTCCTGTCAATCCATGCGGTAGCCAAGGCCGCGCACGGTCTTCACGATGTCTGCTCCGAGCTTGCGGCGAAGGCGGCTGATATAGACCTCTATCGTGTTGGACTCGCGGCTCTCATCGAGCGTGTAGAGGTGCTCCACCAAATCTGCCTGAGAAACGATCCGCCCGACGCGGTGCATGAAATAGTTGAGCACACGCAGCTCGCGCGCCGTGAGCTCGACAGGCTCGTCATCGAGCATGACCCGCCCCGCCGCGGTATCGAGCGTCACGCGTCCGTGAGTGAGAACGGGGCTCGCATGCCCCGATGTTCTCCGGATCAACGCCTTGAGCCGCGCCGCAACCTCGGGAATGTGGAACGGCTTGGAAATGTAGTCGTCGGCACCGGCGTTGAGGCCATCGACCTTCTCGGACCATGTGCCCCGTGCCGTCAAGATCAGCACGGGCAGAGAATGACCCTCTCTGCGCCATCGCTGCAGCACCTCGAGTCCCTGCATCCCCGGAAGACCCAGATCGAGAATAGCCGCGTCGAAGCCGCCATCGACGCCCATGGTGTAGCCATCGACGCCGTTGTCCGCGCGTTCGACTGCAAACCCAGCCGGCGTCAACCCCGCGATAATCCGTCGCGCGATTTCGTCGTCGTCCTCGATCAGCAGGATACGAATGTCCGCCTCCATTCACTTGGCCGCGTTTGTGTCCGGCCCACCTGAAAAGGAGCTGAAAAAGACGTCTCGGGTGAGTGTCATCTCGGTTCAGGTCTCATTCAGCTCCGCGTGGCACTCCCGTTTCCGTCGCTAAAAGGAGAAGGGTTTCGCCATGTCACGCCACCGCCCGATCGGTGCCTTTGTTGCGCTGGTGCTGCTCGGTTCAGCGTCCGCCGCAGGGGCCGAGAGCGTGACGCTCAGCCCCGAGCAGGTAGAGCGTTTGGAGATCAAGCTGGCCGACGTCAAAGGCGCGGAAAGCGAGGCCGTCGCGCTGCTTCCGGGCACCGTCGTGCCAGCCATCAATGCCCGTGTCGTCGCGGCCGCGTCGTTCGCGGGAACCGTCATCCGTGTCTTCGTGCTTCCCGGCCAGACCGTGGCCAAGGGAGCACCCCTCGCGATCATTGAAAGCCGGGATCTGCTCGATGCATTGAGCCAGCTCAAACAGGCCGAAGCCGAGCTTCAGGTCGCCGAGGCGGTCGCCCGCAGGAAACGCGACCTCGCGGATAAGGGTATCGCCAGCCCCTTGCTGGCAGATGAGGCCGAGGCCCAGGTCATCAAGATCCGCGCTGTCCTGGAGCAGCACAAGCGCACGCTCTCGCTGGGCGGCGTCAGTGTTGGAGAGGGGGGACGATACACGATCACGGCCCCTGAATCCGGCGTTGTCATCGAAACCCAGGCCGTGCCTGGCGCTTCGCTCGAAGCGATGTCGCCAGCAGTCACCATTGCCGCGCGCGCCGAGGTCTGGGTCGAGGCGCAGGTGCCGGCCGATCTCGTGACGCGGATCCGCCCCGGCGACACAGTTCAGATCCTCGACGGGCCGCAAGGAACGGTCGTCTCGATCAGCGGCGCGCTCGACCGAACCACACGGTCGGCCTTGATGCTCGCCTCAGTGCCGGTCGACTCCGGCCTCCTGCCCGGACAAATGGTCACGCTCAGCGTTCTGCGTCCGACCGAGACGGGGGGATTGGACGTCCCTGCGACCGCCGTCGCATGGATCGACCGGTCGCACGCCGTCTTCGTGAGGAACGACGCCGGCTTCACGCTCACGCCGGTCACGCTGCGCGGCAAGTCACCAACGAGCGCGACGGTTGCCGGCAACGTGCTCCCTGGCCAGCAAGTTGCGGTCAGCGGGCTTCCGCAGCTCGAAGCGATGCTTGCGGGAGAGTGACGTGCTGCGCCGGTTGATCGCATTCTCGCTCACGCAGCGCGTCTTCACGTTGCTCCTCTCGGCGTTTGTCGCCGGCCTCGGAGGCTACGCCTACAACAGCATCCCGATCGACGCCTTTCCGGACATCTCGCCCGTTCAGGTCAAGATGATCCTGAAGGCGCCCGGCATGACACCGGAGGAGGTCGAGACCCGGGTCATCACGCCGATCGAGCTGGAGCTGCTCGGCATTCCGCGCCAGACGATCCTGCGCTCGGCGGCCAAATATGCCGTCGCCGACATCACCCTCGATTTCGAGGACGGAACCGACATCTACTGGGCGCGGCAGCAGGTGGCAGAGCGCCTCGCAAACGTGCAGGATGAGCTGCCCGCCAGCGTCATCGGTGGACTGGCGCCGGTCTCCACGCCCCTGTCGGATGTGTTCATGTTCACCATCGAGGGCGGCGATCTTTCGCTGGAAGAGCGCCGCAGCCTGCTCGATTGGACGATCCGCCCCGCGCTGCGCACCATCCCCGGCGTTGCCGACGTCAATGCGCTCGGCGGCTACGTGCGCACGTTCGAGGTCATCCCGGACAGTGCGGCGCTCGCCATGGCCGGGCTCGGGGTGTCGGACGTGATCGACGCGATCCAGAAAGGCAACCGGAACGACGGCGCGGGCCGCTTGAGCGACGGAGAGAAAGCCCTCGTCGTACGCGCCGAGGGCGCAATACAGACGCCGCACGACCTCGCGCAGATCGTACTCAGAATGGACGGACCGCGCGTCCTGCGGCTCGGAGATGTGGCGAAGGTCCGCATCGGCAGCCTGACGCGCTATGGCGCGGTCACCAAGGACGGCAAGGGCGAGGCCGTGCAGGGGCTCGTCCTCTCGCTCCGCGGCGCCGACGCCAGCACCCTTGTGGCGGCGATCAAGACGCGGCTCGAAGAGCTCAAGCCCGGTCTTCCGGACGGCGTCCACATCGAGGTCTTCTACGATCGGTCGGACCTGATCCAACGCGCCGTTGGCACGGTCAGCAAAGCCCTGATGGAAGCGACCGTCCTGGTTGTGATCCTTCTGCTGGCCTTTCTCGGCAACCTCAGGGCGGCGCTCGTAGTCGCAGTGACGCTGCCGTTCGCCGCGCTCGTGACATTCGTCATGATGAAAATGTTCGGCATGTCCGCCAACCTCATGAGCCTCGGCGGCTTGGCGATCGCCATCGGCCTCATCGTCGATGCGGCCGTGGTTGTGGTCGAGAATGCCGTTGAGCATCTGCAGCATGACGCCGACGATGCCCACGTCCCATTCTTGCACAAAATCTATCGGGCGGCGAGCGAGGTCGCGACCCCGGTCGCTTCCGGAATTCTCATCATCTGTCTCGTATTCCTGCCGCTGCTCTCGCTCCAGGGCCTCGAAGGCAAGTTGTTTGCACCGGTGGCGCTCACGATCGTGTTTGCGCTGGCCGGGTCCCTCATCATCTCGCTTACGCTGATCCCGGTTCTGTCATCGTTTCTCCTGCGGAGCGGACATCACGGCGAACCGATCCTCATGCGTGTCATCGGCCGCGCATATCGCACGCTGCTCAAAGGTGCGTTGAGCTTTCCGCTTCCGGTATACGCGCTTGCGGCAGCCGGATTGGTCTTGACCGTTGCCGCCTATTCGGCGGTCGGAAAATCCTTCATGCCGACTATGGACGAGGGCTCCGTGATCATGCAGATCACCAAGCTCCCCTCCATAAACCTGAAGTCGAGTGCCGAGAATGACCTCCTGATCCAACGCGCGCTCATGGAGCGCGTGCCGGAGATCGAGCGAATCGTCGCGCGCGTGGGCTCCGACGAGCTGGGCCTCGATCCCATGGGCCTCAACGAGACCGACACCTTTTTGGTCCTAAAGCCAAAGGACCAGTGGCGCGTCCCGGACAAGGAATGGCTCGTCGAGCGGCTTCGCGAGGCGATGGCCGACCTGCCCGGCTTCGAGTTCGCGTTCACCCAACCCATCGAGATGCGCACGGCCGAGATGCTGACCGGCGCCCGCGGCGATCTCGCCATCAAGGTCTTCGGTCCCGACCTCGCAAAGCTGTCCGAGTTGGCCGGCCAGATTCAGGAGGTGCTGGGCACGGTGTCGGGCGCTGCCGAAGTATCGACGGTCGCGAACGATACGGTCGATTACCTGCAGATCGACGTCGACCGTCTGATGTCCGGCCGGACCGGTCTCTCGGTCACGGATGTCCAGGACGAGTTGCGGGCCTTGCTCGAAGGCGTCTCCGCCGGCATCGTGGCGGAGCCTGGCCGCCGCACCAACGTCCTCATTCGCGGCCCCGATGCCATCCGCGAGTCTCCGGAGCTCTTCGCACGAACACAACTTGCGGCAGGAGACGGTGGGCTGGTGCGCGTCAGCGATGTTGCGAAGCTCGGCCGCAAGGCCGGTCCGGTGAAGATCGACCGCGAGAACGCCTCCCGCTTCGCTATCGTTCAGGCATACGTCACCGGACGCGACCTGGTTGGTTTCGTCGACGAGGCTCAAAAACTAGTGGGCGAGAAGGTCACGCTGCCCGAAGGCTATCGCCTGGTTTGGGGCGGGCAGTTCGAGAACCAGCGGCGCGCCGCAACGCGGCTCTCCATTGTCGTGCCCGTCGCGATCAGCCTGATTTTCGGCGTGCTGTTTGCGACACTGCGCTCGCTGCGCCAGGCCCTTCTGATCCTGGCCAATGTTCCATTCGCTCTCGTCGGCGGCATGTTGGCGCTGTGGCTCTCGGGCGCCTACCTGTCCGTTCCGGCATCCGTCGGCTTCATTGCCCTGCTCGGCATCGCCGTGCTCAACGGTCTGGTATTGGTCAGCTACTTCAACCAGCTCCTTGCAGAGGGACTGTCGCTCGAGCAGGCCGTATTCGAAGGATCGCTGCGCCGGCTGCGCCCCGTCCTCATGACCGCGAGCATTGCCGCTCTCGGCCTCGTGCCGCTGCTGTTTGCCACCGGCCCCGGCTCGGAGGTTCAAAAGCCACTGGCGATCGTCGTCATCGGCGGACTGATCACGTCGACGACACTGACGCTCGTTCTTCTTCCCATCCTGTTCCGGCGCTTCGGCGTCGGCGCCTCCTCAAACCATTCCGGAGATGCACGGAGCCTCATGTGGATCAACCCCTTTGCAAGCTCACGCTCGTCTGCCCGCCAGGCGGATCGGATCGAATCGTTGAGTTGATGCTTTCGATCGAGCCTCCGATTGGAGGCTTCACGACCTGGTCCGCGGAAGGGCACGGCCGCGGGTTCGAAAAGGCGAGCGTCGGAGAGCGCGTCCGCGGCCGCGTAGACCGTATGGTGCTGGTCGCGGTTCTTCCGAGAACGCAAGTGCCGCGCCTGCTCGAGGAAATCCGAACACACGCCCCCGTTCCACATCTGACGTATTGGGTCGAGCACATCGACGGCTTCGGTCAACTGGCACTGCCGAGCGAACCAATGAGCGCGCCGGCGTCATCCGAAAAGTACCCTCCATGATCGCAGAGATTCCCTTGGCGACCCTGCTGTCCCTGATATGGACAGTCGTGTTTGTGATGGTGATCTGCGCGTTGAGCTACTGGGCCGCCAATCGGTCGGACGCTCAATCGCAAGTCATCAATAGCTTGACACGACCGAAAGGAACCGACCGCCGCGAAGTTGGCTACTCTGGTGAAATAGTGGATCAGACCGGCAGCAACGAACTGCACGCGGCAAAGCACCGGTAGTCGCAAACGCGCCATGTGAACGTGGTTTGGTGGTAAGCCGCTTCGCGCGTCATCGTCGTATCGTCGTCATGATCGGTCACGCTGCCGGGGCCTGCGGAATCACCTGAGGACGAGGCTATGGCGGAATCGGACGCCGAAAAACTCGACGAGCTCAAGCGCGTGCTGCGGCGGCTGGACAAGACCTTGACGCGCGCACCCGAGCCGTCGCAGCCCGCGCACGTACGGAGCGGCCCGGCCGGTCGGGGAAATGCGACAGTTCTGCGCACGGTCCTTCTTGCAGGAAGCGTGAGCCTGATCGTTTCTTTCGCGGTCGCCACCCTCATTTTTCACAATGCACCGGAGCGCCGGTTCGTCGTTTCGGAAGGACAGCTACCCGTCGTCGAGAAGAATGCTGGCGAAGCGGATCCGCTGGAATTGCAGACGGGACCACAGGTACCGCGACAGGCGTCGGGCGATATCACCCCGCAACCGCCAGCCGCAACGCCGGCCGCAAGCGTCCAAGTGCCGAACGCGCCGTCGCCCCCAATAGAGACGGGAGGCACCGTCAAGACAGACCCAGCCTCCGATGCGCGGACCGCAGCTCCCACACATCCTGAGCCAACCCTCGACAACGCCACAACAGCCCAAATGAGCCGCACCGCGCTTGTCGAGCTTGATGCCGCGCAGTTCACGCGCCGGGGCCTGCTCATGCTGAGCCGCGGCAGCATCGGCGCTGCGCAGTTGTTGCTCGAGCGAGCCGCCGACCTCGGCAGCGGCGAAGCCGCATTCGCGCTTGCGAGCACATACGACGGCGCCCCTGGCGCGCCTCGGCACGGCCCCGAGATACGGCCGAACGAGGACCTCGCCTTGCGCTGGTACGCGCGCGCAGAAACGCTTGGAGTCGAAGAAGCGAGTAAGAGGCTCGCCGCGCTCAAGAAAGGCGAGACCGCCCCAGGCAAGTGAGCACGCGACAGGACGCGCCCGCTATTTCAACCAGACCTCGACGCGGCGGTTCCGGTTGCGGCCCTCCTTGGTCGTGTTGCAGCTCGTCGGCAGAAGCTTGCTATAACCCCGCGCGACGATCGCCGTTGCGGGCACGTCCGTTCCGAGGGCATTCAACAGAGTACCTCGGATCTGCTCGGCACGAGCTTGAGACAAAGCGCGATTGGTAAAGAAGTCGCCGACCGAATCCGTGAACCCGGCCAGAATGAGGCTCTTGCTGGCATCGGACGTCCTAAGCTCACGAATGAAGTCGGCGATCCGGACAACATCCTCCTCTGCCTTGCTGTCGAGCTTGGCAGACGACAGGCCGAACATCAGCGTGGTCGACATGCGGGCGCTGTGCTTGAGGCCGTGCGCCAGCTCCCTCAGCACCACCGGATCGATGTCGGCCTCAAGCCCGATGAGTCCGTCGGCAAGCCGCATCACCTGATCGCGGTCATCCAACAGCTCGATGCTCTGATCGACGAACCCCTCCGCGCGAACAACCTCCTGGGCTGCCGGGGACGACACGAATTCGAGGAGACGCGCCGCCACCGATCCTTCAGGTACGTTGGTCTCATAGACAAACAGTCGGCGCGAAAGCGGATACTGCTCCGTCTTCACGTTGAACACCGTCGGTCCATACGTGATGCCGCAGTCATTGGCGATCTCCAGCGCCTTGGCATTGCGCAAATAGGCAAAGCCGACGAACCCAATTCCGTTCGCATCCCGCGCAACGGAGTCCGACAGCTCCTCGCTCGACTCGAACCGGCGCGCATCGGCCGCCAGAATGGCCTTGCGCGGCTTCAGAACCAGCGAATTGAACGTATCGAACGTCCCCGACTTGTCATCACGCGCATAGACCTGGATCCGCCCCGGTTGCCCGCCTACGGCTGCCCAGTCGGTAACAGCACCCGAGAAAATTCCGGCAACCTGATCCATCGACAGCGATTTCACGAGATTGCTTGGCGCGCTCAAGACGAGCACTCCGTCGAGGGCCAGCACGTGCTCGTTGGGCGTGCCGCGCAGGTCCGGGAAGCCGGCCGCCTTGAGGGCGTCGACCTCCTTGCCGTCGATCGGGCGCGAAAGCATCCCGAGCTGCGCTTGGCTGCTGATCAGGCCCGGCACGGCCGTGCCCGAGCCGTGTGAATGGACACGGATCGACGCAAGCGTGCCACCGGTTTCCGCTTGCAGCCGGATCTCCACCTCCTCCGGCTGACTTCCGACCAGAGTAATGGCTTTGGCCTGGATGGAAGCCGCGAAGGCCTCGACGAGCGCCGGCATGAGACGCGCACCGATCGTGTTTGACCCTTGAATGACAAACGCCTCGGCTGCGCCTTCGCCCTCTGCACTCTGCGCATTTCGGCTCCAGCCGACGGCGATGCAAAGAGCCGCAATCATCAAATAGCGGGACGTTCGTGCACGCATCGTACTACTCCCCGATCGTTAGCTCTGGGATCAGTCTGGAATTGATCCTTGAGGCATCGCCGATATCAGCGGCGCAAGGCAGGCTTGCGAAGGCAACGTCGAGCTGCTTCGCGACGCGCCCCTTCTCGAGCGTGTAGGCTTTGAATTGGACTTCCGCATACCGGCCAGTGCCGCAGTATTCGCCGTCGGCGCGCCCGCCCCGCGATACGAAGTCGACACCCATCTTCACGCCAGCCGTCTTCTCGCGCGGGTCGTGAACGAACGTATAGACCTCGACATTCATCCCGATCGACCGACCTGCGCTGGCGGTGCTCAGGAAACCGCGCCCGCGCTTTTCCTGCTTTGCGCGCGTACGAGCTTCCTCGAACGAGAGCGGCACACGGGACCAGACATGCCCGGGATCGCCCGCCGCAGCGGCGTATTCGAATGCGTGCAGATCGAGATCGACGCTGTTCGACCAGAGGATCGCCACCTTGGAGTATTTCGTAAGGTCGTCCGTGACCGGTTGCCGGACAACGCTCGTCCCGTCCTCGAAGAAAATCGTGATCGGCGCCGCATCTCCCGCGAAGCAGTCAACGGTCGCTTTCATACGCCCGTCCGCATCCAGACGCTCGACAAACGTTGCGTCTGCATAGGTGATGCTGACAAGCTCGCCAGCCCTGCAAGACGACTCGACAGATATCTGCGTGAGACCGCCCCCTTCAGGGCTCAGTGAAAGTGCCGGCGCATCGCAAGCCGCAGCAGATCGTGCGAGCGCACGGCTAGGCTGAGCGGCATCTCCTGGTAACGGGAAAGATGCCGCCGTGGTCCACGAGGCAATCGGCGGACTGAAGACGGCGATCAGCGTGAGAAAGCCGACGAAGATCTTCCAAGCACAGCTGTGAGTATGATCGGTCGTGAAGATCCGGCATCTACCGTAAACTGGCGCCGAGCAACTCACCGTACGTATCTCGCCTAGAATCTTGGCGTTTCGAATCCGCGGCGTTTCATAAGCCGCCGCCTTATACGTATTGTGACATCACGCATACGGACAGTTGCGTCTCCTGAGTTGTGCTCACCGTCTAACAAGACTCCAAATTTCCAGTGGCGCGCCTAGTGGAACCGGCCGCCAAATCCGCTTCAAGCGCTCGCGTCAGATGCGTACGAAACAAGTTTGCGAAAAGCATTTCGATTGCGCTGCGTCAAAGCAGGACGATGCCTGCCTCGATAAATCAACACGTGTCGTGTGGAAGGGGATGAGTATGTTGAATACTGCAAATCGCGAGGCAGTCACCTTCGACGTAAAATTCGGCCCCAGACCAAGACACAATCATGACAATAAGACAAAGCTCTCGATAGAGAGCGTCAGCTTTTGGTACGGACCCAAAAAGGCTCTCGAAAATATCGAGCTCAAAATTTTCGAGCGCGAGGTGACGGCGTTCATCGGTCCCTCCGGGTGCGGAAAGACAACGCTGCTCCGCTGCCTCAACCGAAGCAACGACATCATTCCGGACATCCGCATCGAAGGACACATCCGTCTCGACGGGCTGGACATCAACGATCCCGATATAGACCCGCCGTTGCTGCGGCGACGCTTCGGCTGGGTCGCTCAGAAGCCCAACCCCTTTCCGTGGTCGATCTATTCCAACGTGGCGTACGGCCCAAAGATCCACGGCCTCGTGGAGACGAGAGCCGAATGCGATGCCGTCGTCGAGACGTGCTTGCGGCGCGTAGGACTGTGGGACGAGGTGAAGGACAGGCTCGGCGAACCCGGAACGGATCTCTCGGGCGGACAGCAGCAGCGGCTGTGCGTGGCGCGCGCAATTGCGACCGAACCGGAGGTCATCCTGATGGATGAGCCCGCGTCCGCCCTGGATCCAACGTCGACAGCTAAGCTCGAGGATTTGATCGACGAGCTCCGAAACGGATACACGGTCGTAATCATTACACACAACATGCAGCAGGCAGCCCGCGTTTCACAACGCGTCGCGTTTTTCCATCTGGGCCGCCTTGTCGAGCACGGAGACACCGAGATGCTGTTCCTGAATCCGGCGGATCCGCTCACACAACGCTATATCACGGGCCGATTTGGCTGAAAGCAATGGAGGGCGCGTTAGAGCGCGGTGAATGAAATGCTGATGACACGTTTCCTGCTTATCACCTCTTCAATTCTGATCCTGGCTTTGAACGGGATGGCGTTTTGGCACGTCGTAAGGGCCGAGCCGCCGCTTTCGCCCATCATCGGGGCAGCCCTGATCGTCACTGCCGCCGCCTGGCCGCTCGCCATCGTGTTCGCATACCGCATAGGGCAGGCCACGGCGCGCCTGGCCCGCCACAAGAAACGGACGGACGCCGAAGAGCTGCGCGCATAGGCACAGCGCCATCAACGGAGAAGAGCACCATGTTGAAGTCGTTCAAAGCGCATCTGGCGAAACTTCTCTGGGGCGGTCACGACGAAGAGCGCCGCAACGAGACCGCAGCGCAGGACGCAGCCCGCATGCTCGAGATGGACGAGCCTATGGCAGGCGCGGGCGCTCAGCTTTCCGGCATGCATCACGCGAGCGAAACCGAGGAAGCGCTCAAACGCGCGGCGTCGCACACCGAGGAATAGACGCTGCTTTACTAGTACGAACCAAACCCTCATTTCGAATAGGCGCGTCATGGTTCTGAAGCGTGCAATCGTTGCGGATCTCGGCGAGGCGGATTTGCTCGTCTCCGACGCGATCGCCCGGTCGCTCACCGCGAACGATCAGGTCAAGTATTATTTCGCCTTGCTGCAGACGGCGCGGGCCAACGCCGACCATCCGCAGTTTCCGCCTCTGGACCTCAAAGCCGAGCGCCTGGCCAGCCGCGTACCTGATGCGGTCATGGACGATGTCGTCTCTGGCGCAAAGACGGACCGGAGCGGCTATCGGCTCCCCCACGCGGCCGAAATTCTCCGCCGCATCAGGTCGAGCATTGCCGATATGCTGGCGTGCTTGCCGGAACCCGAACGCCGCACGTTCGAGGAACGTCTCGCACGCTTCGCACCGCCCCAGCTCGAGCACGGCGCAATCTCCGGCGAGGAGATAGATCGCATGACATCGGGCAACCGCGATGCGGGCGACAGCGTGCACCTCGTTGTGATGGATACGCACAAAGCCATCAACCGGCTGCAAATGGAAACGTCGACCGAGACGTTGGCGGGTGCCCGCGTGCATGGCCTGTCGGAAGCCTCACGAAGCCTTGTGTCGGCGTTCATGGAAGGGCTCAACCGCACTGCGCCGCTGAAATTCGATCATCCCGGTCTTGGCACGACGGCGACCGAGCACGACGGCCGGCTGCTGATCCAGAACGACATCGGGACGACCGATGCCCATGTGCTGATCCTCCGTGTCGAAGGAGATACTGCCACCCTGACCTACACTGACATTCACGGGCCGCGCCTGAAGTTTCTCCAGGGCCTCATGAAGAGCTACGACGTGCGGTGGGAAGGCCCGGACGCGCGGACAAGCGACAAGATCGAAACAGGCACCTACCTCCTGACGACCGGAACCTACGTGGCGGAAAAGCGGACGGACCTCGAGCGGTATCTCAGTCACGTCGGATCGCGCCTTGTGTTCCTCATCGACTGGAACCGCATGCGCAAGCGCCTGCGCGGCTTCGTCGGCAAGAAGCGCGCGATCGAAATCCTGAAGTGGGCAGCAGAGAACGACTACGGACACCGCGGGCTCCTCGAGATCGGCGGCGAGCAAGCGCTCGCCGAGGCCGTGGAGTTCGCCGCCGGCGAGCGCCTGCGCTACGGGGACAGGCTCGACAGGTTGATCGGCGAGGACAGCGCCGCGGAGTTCATCCGCCATGCCATGCGCGCCGCGTCGACCGGCCTCCTCGCCCACCGGTCGCGCCGCGCCGTGCTCGATGAGATCAAGGCGGATCTGGCCCGGTATTTCGAGAACGCCGGACTCGTGATCTTCGAGATTGCCGCACGCCATGCCGCGTGCGGCTATGACGTCGCCGTCACGTTGCGCGAGGCGTTCGAAGGCGTTGGGCGCCCCGGACGGTCTTCATGGATGGGTAAGTGCGCGGCGCGCGCCGTCGTGTGGGAGGCACGGGCCGACCAACTGCTGAACGAGGCGCGCGACGATATCAAGCGCTTCCATCGCCCTGCATCGCTCGCGGAATTTCTCAGCCACGCGGACGACGCCGTCGATGAGCTGGAGGAAGCCGCTTCGCTCCTCGATCTCCTGGCCCTTGTCGAGATCGACCGCGCCGTATTGGGCGAGCTTCAGCAACTGTCCGACCTGGCGCTCGCTGCGGCGCAGGAGTTCGTCAAGTGCATCGTATGTGCCGCTTCTATCACGCAAAGCGACGTGCGGGATGATCTGGACGACTTCCTTCAATCGCTCGAGACGCTGGTGACGATAGAGCACCGCGCGGACGACCGCATCCGCCTGGTGCGGCGCGCGCTGATTACCGGCGCTGTCGACCACCGCGCACTCTATCTGTTCCACCAGTTGTCGCTCGCACTCGAAACAGCGACCGATGCCTATGCCCACGCCGGACAGGCGCTTCGTCGCTACCTGATGGAAGAGGTGATCGCGTGAGTAGAAGAACCCGCGCTGCGCTGGAAGCGGATATGGATCTGTATCGCATTCCCTGCGAGGGCGCGGATGCGCTTCCGGGCAAGGAGACGGTCGGCTCCAAGGCCTACAACCTGATGCGGATGGCGCGGCGCGGTCTGCCCGTTCCGCCGGGGTTTGTCTTCGGCACAAATCTCTGCCGCGCTTATCTGAGCCGCGGCGATGCCGCACTGGCCAACATCGATGCCGTCCTTGAACGTGAGCTCGAGCAGCTTGCTACGGCGACCGGGCGCCGCCTCGGCGATTCGAAACGGCCGCTTCTGGTCTCCGTACGATCGGGCGCCCCCGTATCCATGCCCGGCATGATGGAAACGATCCTCAACGTCGGACTAAACGATGCCACGCGCCGCGGTCTATTGCGGCTCACGGGCAATCCGCGGCTCGCAGCCGATTGCCAGCGCCGTCTCGTTCAGCAATACGCCGAGGTCGTCCACGGCATCGCGGCAGGACGTTTCGACGCGATCCTGAATGCCAAGCTCGCAGCGGAGCAGGCATCCGGCGTGCACGATCTCGACAGCAAGGCCCTGGACGAGCTCGCCGCTTCCTATCGTGACGCGTTCCAAGACCTTGTTGGCGCCCCGTTCCCCGAATCTCCGCTGGTTCAGCTCAAGGCCGCGATCGAGGCCGTGCTCAAATCGTGGATGAGCGCCCGTGCCCGGGAATATCGCAAGATCAACGGCATTCCGGAGGACATCGGAACAGCGACCATCGTCCAATGCATGACGTTCGGCAACGCCGGCCCCACCTCCGGCTCCGGTGTGGGCTTCACGCGCAATCCATCCGACGGCAGCAAGGCGCTCTACGTCGATTTTCTCGCCAATGCGCAAGGCGAGGACGTGGTCGCCGGGCGCCTCAACGCCCTCGGCATGGACGAGCTAGAGCGGCGCATGCCGGCAGCCCATCGGCAGCTCGTGGCCATGGCCGATGTGCTTGAGGAAGAATTCGGCGACATGCAGGACTTCGAGTTCACCGTCGAGGACGGCCGCTTGTTCTCACTTCAGGCACGCAGTGGCAAGCGCACGCCTCTCGCTGCGCTTCGGATCGCGACCGACCTCGTGCAGGAAGGCAAGATTGCGCCCAAGGCGGGATTGGCGCTGCTCAAGGGTATCGATCTCGACGCGATAGAATCCATGGAGCTTGCGCCACCCTCTGGCACCGCACCACTCGCGCGCGCCGTCCCCGCCAGCACTGGCGTCTCGGCGGGCGTCGCAGTCTTTGATACGAGCCGCGTCGCCGCTTACAAGAAGATGGGCAAGCCGATCATCCTGATGCGGGATCAGACGGAGACGTCCGATATTCAGGCACTCGTCGGGGCCGAAGCGCTTGTGACGGCCCATGGCGCACGCACATCGCACGCAGCCGTCGTCGCGCGCCAGCTCGGGAAGGTCTGCCTGGTCGGTTGCCACGCGCTTGCCATCGATACCAACGGCCGCCGCGCAACCTTGGACGGCGCGGAGATCAAGGAAGGCGAGATGCTGACAGTCGACGGCACGACCGGATGCATCTTCCGCGGTGAGATCCCGGTCAAGCGGACAAAGCCGAAAGAGCTCGTCAAACTGACTCTGTCGTGGTCCAAGCCTCCGCCGCGGCAATAGCCGGCAAGCTCATCGCAGAGTCTTCGTCCGTCAGCCGTGGTGGTGGCCGCAATCGGACAAAGTCTCGACTACCCGACAATCGCAGACCTTCTCGCAGGCGAGGGAAGCTCTCCACGATAAGTGCCGACTGGCCCCGGGAGCACTTGGCATTCGCCCTCCTCTTGGACGTAAAGGCAGAGCAACCTCAAAAAATAGATGGGATGAGTACCAATAGCTGCGTTCGATACTTCAACCTGGGCTCGCTTCACGTCAGCGGACCGAGCCTGAATAGCATCGCGGGTTTGATGCTCGGGAATCCCCCTCTTGGGGACGTAGGCGGCGCGTTCCGGTTTCAGCTTTCGCGAAGCAACAGCTTCAGATGTTTTGCCACAATGGCTGTAAAGGCTTTGATGCGGGCAGCCCGCATCAAATCGGGATGCATCAGGATCCAAACATTCGAGCGCAGCTCTGCAATCTCCTCTCCGATCCTCACCAATCCATACTGCGGATCATCGGCAAGATAGGTTGGCAGCAGAGCGAAACCGATACCCGCGCGAACCGCCTCCATTGCCGTCAGCATGCTGTTCGTTCGTAGCGCGATCCTACTCGAGGAAACGTGGTCATCGACCCATCGTGCGGCCGGATGTCCAACAAGAGTCGCGTTGAGGCTGATCCAAGACCCGCTCAAAGCTTCAGCATGCTGAGAACACGTCAACCCCGCTTCTCTCGCTGCATAGATGCCGTGGCCGTACGCTCCGATCCTTCGTCCGACGAGTGTTTCCGGAGGATTCAGCGTTGGTCGGACTGCGACGTCCGCCTCATGCCTGCCCATGTCCGCCATGGCATTGGATGTGACGAGTTGCAGGCCGATTTCAGGATGGACCTTCCGAAACGCGGACAATGCAGCCGATACGCGCGACGCCAGTGTATCCGTTGTGGTGACGGTGATCGGCCCCATAAAGCGGGCATCTCGGCCCGACAGACGCCGATTGAGCTCTGCCAATTGAGTTTCGATGTCACGGGCACGAGACAAGATCTCGCCCCCAACGGATGAAGGCACGTAGGTTCCCGCGACCTTCTCGAAAATGACTCCGCCCAGTTGCAGCTCGAGCGCTTTGAGGCGCCGGTATATTGTCGCCGGGTGTGTTCCCAGAAGCTCCGCTGCCTTGCGTGGACGACCGGTCGAAGCGAGAGCGGCGATCAACGCGAGATCATTGTAGCTCAGCATGACTGTCGCACCAATGCGACCCGCACTTGCATCTTTGCTTCTATCCGCTTCATGCGCTTGCAGTTACCATCTCGACGTTTCGCTATAAGGACCAACCGGCACCGCACGGGCCTCGCCGGACATTTGGAGCGAGTTACCGAATACGGGTGGCGGCCAACGACTCTGCCCGGACACCTTCGAAACCGGAGCACGAGAATGACGATGACATGGGGTTGGATCTACCTGATTGCCTCCGGGCTTGTTGACATCGTTTGGGCGCTTTCGATGAAGAAGGCGGACGGGTTTAGAAACATTCCGTGGGCCGTCCTGTCGCTGGTGTTGTTGGGCCTATTTGTGTACCTCCTGACGAAGGCCTTGGAGGTGCTTCCGATGGGAACCGCGTATGCGGCCTGGACGGGAATTGGCGCTGTCGGGTCGGTCATCGTAGGGATCCTGATCTTTAACGAGCCCGCATCGGCAGCTCGCATGGCCTGTGTTGCTCTCGTTGCCGGCGGAGTTATAGGGCTGAGGCTGACATCGACGTAGTCACAGCGATCCGAGCACCAGCCCGGCGCCCGCGCGTTCGAAACGCGGAATGAGTTGACCCGTTGCCTGCACGGGCCATCCGCGCCGGCGCCGGTCCCCTCCTGCGGTGTGTCAGAGCTCGCCTGGTCGCGAATAGAGTGGCGGCCCCTGCCAGACCTCACTATCAGCGTTCCGGGAGGCTGACGGCGATCCCGCCAAGGCTGGCCTTCTTGAGCTTCGGGCTCATGGCCTCGCCGGTGTGCCCGCGTGTAGATGCCGACCTCGCGGCGCATAATCACCCCACATCAAGCCGAAGACTCGACAGCGCCAAGCGAATGAGAGCTCGTCTCGTTTGTACCGATGAGATCTGCGCTCGCCACTATCATCCACGCTGGATTGCGCAAAGTGCTTCGCTGAGAAGGCCCGAACGAGCGGCGCATAAGTTCTCTATCGCCTCCCATTCCCTCGCTTGGCAGACCACGAAACGTCTACAGCCTCCAAATATATGAAGAGCAAATGCCGCAGGCCAAATCCCTTGACTTAAGGGAAGCGAGACTTGACGAATTAACATTCAATAGCCTTGAACACAATGCAATACGGGGGCCCAATGCTTGTAGAAGTCGATATCGCAATCCCATTTCCTGCTGCTGAGGTATGGGGATTGGCAGGAGGCTTCAACCTTCTTCCGGCGATTAGTACCGGAACAGCGACCAGCAAATTGGAAGACGGCGGCCGCGTCAGAGTTCTGACCAACACAGACGGATCCATCTTGTGGGAACGCCTACTGACTTTCAACGAGGCAGAGAGGTCTTTATCTTACGAAATTACGGAGAGCAGCGGATTTTCGTCTGCGTACGACGTAGGCTACGTCGGAACCGTCAAAGTGTTAGAGAACGGAGACGGCGGATCAACCTTTCGGTACTCTGGAAATTTCAATCCTACACCCGGAACGACACCTGAAAAGGCGCGCGCTGCGGTCGAGGCATTCGCTCGCGACTGCGCGGCCTCCATCGAGGTCCTATTAAGTAGGCAGAGCAAGGCATAGGAGGCCGGCGAACGCTGCGCTCGGCGGCCAAGACCGCCGCAACTTGAATGCTATTCCCACGCCTTGCACGGTCAAATAGTACGAAAAATATGCAATATAGCGCGCGATGTCTGTGCAATGTGTACTAAAATTCGTCGGAATCGAAATTATCTCAGCAATACGGTTCAAGAGACTTGACTAGTCGCCATGACGGGGGAAGTATCGCTGCGTGTCGCGAGCGGCGAGTGCCGAAAACATTCAATGCGGCGAGGCCTGTTTGTGCGAGAAGCAAGTTAGAGGCCGTCGCGGGCAATCTGAATGCCGATGCTTTGGCGCGCGGGTTCGCGAGCAAAAGGATGATGATCCACGTAAACTTCGCAAAGGTTTGTGAAGTGGGGTGCGCTTGTAAAATTGGAGGGCAATATGGGAATGCTTGCAACGCGCGACTGGTACGATATTGCCCGACAGACGAATTGGACCGCAAAATACGCAGCGGATGCTCAAATATTTCCATCGGAATTCAGCGATCCGTTTGGCATTCCCATGGATCAATGGGAAGAGTTTGACGAGCCCTATAAGGTCACCTATCGAGACTACGTCCAAACCCAGCGCGAAAAAGACGTTGGCGCTTATTCTGTGAAATCCGCCACGTCACGCAACGAATTCTACCGGAAGGCCGAGTCCGGATGGAAGTCGATGCTCCAATTCCATTTTGGTTCGATCCCATTTGTCGAATACGGATCGGTTTCTGCTTTTGCGCGCATGACGCGTTTCGGCAAGGCGCCGGGCATGAGAAACATGGCCACCTTTGGTAGCCTTGACGAGACGCGCCATACGCAGATCCAGATGTTTTTCGGATACGAGTTCATCGGTGAGCATCGCGCCTTCGACTGGGCGCAGAAGGCGCCCAACACCGACAACTGGGTGGTGATCAGCGAGCGCCACTGCTTTGACGACGTGGAGCATACGCGCGACGCCGTGAGCTCGGCGATCATGACCAATTTCGCCTTCGAGCAGGGATTCACCAACCTCCAGTTCATCGCGCTTTCCGCTGACGCTAAGAAGTACGGTGATTTCAGCTTTTCTGCGATGCTGCAGACGGTTCAGTCCGATGAGGCGCGCCATTCGCAAATCGGCGAACCCTTGATCGAGATCATGATGCGCGCCGGGCGCAAGGAGGAGGCCCAGCGTCTCGTCGACATTTCGTTCTGGCGCGTCTGGAAGCAGTTCTCGGCGTTGAGCGGCGTCTCGATCGACTATTACACTCCGCTCGAGCGGCGCGAGCATTCGTTCAAAGAGTTCGTCGAAAACTTCGTTTGCACGCAGTTCCTGCGCAACCTCAATGCGCTCGGGCTCGACAAACCCTGGTACTGGGACGACTACTTCCTCCCTGACATCAACACATACCACCACGCGCAGCAGATCGGCATTTATCTCTATCGCGCCACCCAGTGGTGGGATGCCGTAGCCGGTGTCTCGCCGGTCGAGCGTGAGTGGCTGGAGAAGAAGTATCCGGGCTGGAACGACACCTACGGACAGATCTGGGATGTCATTATCGAGAACATCCTGAAGGGGCGCTCGGAGCGTACCGAGCCGAAGATCCTTCCCATGATGTGCAACATGACCGGCCTCGAGCTCACAGGTGTTCCCGGGAAAAGTTGGGACGTCAAGGCCCTCCACCTTGATCTCGACGGGCGCCGCTATCACTTTGGCTCCCCCGTCGACAAGTGGATCTTCGAGCTCGAGCCCGAGCGCTACAAGGGCCACCTGAGCTTCATCGACCGGTTTGTCGCCGGTCTGATGCCGTCGGGTCCGGAAGGACCGTTCGAGTACATGAGCATGCCGGCCGGCGACCGCGGTGTCTGCGGCGACAATTTCGCCTGGGCCGAAGGCTACCGCGCGCGGGAGGCGGCCGAGTGATCTGGCGTCTTTTCCGTTCCAAGCAGCGCGCGCCAAAAGAAACCCAAAAGAGGGATGTGTCGATGTCTGAGCAGTTCCCGCTCGTGATCAACTTCCAGGGCGACTACGGCATGAAGTTGTTGATGGTCGACCCGCAGACGACTCTTGGTCAGGTGGCCGAGATTGCCAAGGAGGCCCTCGTCGGCGTGTTGCTGAAACCGCTTCCCGAAGGAACGAAGCTCGTCGTCCGCCGCCATGGCGAGAAGACGGCACTCGATAGCGCGCTCAAGATCGCCGACGCCGGCTTCATCAAGATGGAGGCACTCGACATCGTGCACGCGGCATAGGGTTTTGGGAGCGGAGTTTCGGGATGGCATTTCAGCGCGTGTGTTCGGTCGAGGACATCTGGGAAGGCGAGATGCAAGCCTTCCCGCTTGGAGATAAGCAGGTTCTCATTGTCAACGGCGAGGGCGGCACCTTGCGGGCGTTCGACGGCGTCTGCCCGCATCAGGACTATCCGCTGAAGAATGGCGAGCTCGAAGGCAACGTCCTCACATGCTCCATGCACCTTTGGCAGTTCGACATCGTCTCCGGAGAAGGCGTGAACCCGACCGGCTGCAAGCTCAAAACCTACGCCTTGAAAGTCGAGAACGGCGACATTCTTGTGGATCCAGACGGCGCGGCATGACTGCTTTCTCGCCTGGGCTTGGGGACGTCGATGGGTACAAAAAGGGGCGAATGCAATGAATGCTGACGACAAGAATGCACACGACTTCGTTGGCCCGATCGTGTCGCGAGGGGAACTGTCCGATGCGGTTCAGGAAGCCGTCGCCATCGATAATCCCGGCCGGGAGCGCCGCACTGAGGAGACCTCGTCTTACGTGCGCATAGAGGTTCGTGGCGAATGCATCATCACGTTCGCCACGATGGCCGACGTGCTCGGCCGCAAGTTCACCATCGGGGAGCTCGAGCGCAACATGCCTGGCTTCGCGGGATTCATCCGCACCGATCACGACCGAGTCCGGTTCGTCTCGAGCAAGCGCGGTTAACAACCATCACTTTCATGGGTTGGACAGAATGAACACAGACAATCATCACCGGCCAGGGTTGAAGACCTGGAGCGCCCTGATGGGCAGCCGCAAACGGCCCAGCGAATACGAGGTCGTCAGCTACAAGCTGCACTATCGCACGCGCAACGCACAGGCGCCCTACGAGCAGTCTCCAAACCTGCGCATGAACGAGTGGTACAAGAAGCACGTCTTCGGTAGCCCTCTGCAGCACCCCGATTGGGACTCCTTCCGCGATCCGGACGAGATCACCTATCGCGCTTACTGCACCATGCAGGACGCTCAAGAGCAGTACGTCGACGGCTTGCTCAACGCCCACGACGCCAACAAGCACGATGCGACCCTGCCCGCTCCGTGGGTCGATACCCTTTCCAGGCTTTATACGCCGGCACGTTACCTGCACACGGCAGGGCAGATGGCATCAGCCTATCTCGTGCAAATGGCCCCGGCGAGCACGATCACCAACTGCGCCGTCTTCCAGGAGGCGGACTGCTTCCGCTGGCTCTCTCGAGTCGCCTATCGCACACGCGAGCTCGCCAACACATACCCCTCGAAGGGCTTCGCAGAGAAAGAGCGTCAGCATTGGGAAGAGGCGCCGGAATGGCAGGGCTTCCGCGAGCTCTTCGAGAAGGTTCTCGCCACATACGATTGGGGCGAGAGCTTCGTGGCGCTCAACGTCATTGCGCTTCCCACCGTCGATTTCGGTTTCCTGCAGCCGCTCAAGGCAGCGGCCCAGACCCGAGGAGATTCATTGACGGTGCTCCTTTGCGACAACCAGAGCCGTGACAGTCAGCGCTCGCGCCGTTGGACCGCGGCGCTCGTCAAGCAGTGTCTCGACGTGAAGACAAACGAGGAGGTCATCGCCGGCTGGGTCGCCAAGTGGTCGCCACTCGCAGAGCAAGCCGTCGACGCCTATTGCGCCGGCCTTCCCGGCGGCCCGGAGGCCGCGGCGAAAGGCAAGGCGGCACTCGCATCATTCAAGGCAGAGCTTGGTATCGCCAAAGCCTAGCAAGCTTACGACGCCGTCACACGCACGAGGTGTATCATGAACGCTCCTGCTCCCACCAATCTGCTGTCCTTGCGCGACGCGGCCGGCGATACCAGGCGCATCTTTGGGCGCTCCGGACCGTTGGGCTTCCCGCAGGCCATCGCCGTCGACGGGACGATCTACGTCGGCAGCCATTTCGGTATGAACGGAGATATCGGCACCCAGACGGCCGCCGCGTTTGACGGCCTCGTCTCAGCCCTCGGCGGCTTCGAGGCCGATATGAGCGACCTCGTCAATCTGCGCACGTATTACGTCTATGAAGGTCAGGGCGGACAGGATGTCACGACCTTTTGGGAAAAGATGACGGAGGTCCGGCTTCGTTATCTCGCCAATCCCGGGCCCGCTGCCACTGCTGTCCGCGTTGCCGGAGTACCGTCGACCGCAAACCTGATCGGCGTTGATGGTGTTGCGACACTCTCCCACGATCGCCAGCGCCTCATGCCCCAAAAAAGTTGGGATTGGAGCATCCCGACGCCGTTCTCGCAGGGTTGGCGGATCGGTGACACGATCTATCTCGGCGGCCAGATTTCGGCTGACATGCAGGGCCATGCCGTTGCGCCGGGCGATGTTGTCGCGCAGACGCGGCTCACCCTCGATTTCATTCGTCACGTCCTCGCCGAAGGCGGTCACGATTGGAGCGATCTCGCGACGATGCGGATCTGCTATCAGGCCGGCTCATCGCCCGAAGAGGGGCGCGCGACGCTCGATACGATTCTCTCGGTAGTCAAAGACACCATCCCCGGTCCATTGCCGGCACTGAACGCGTTCGGGGTCGACCTTCTCTATGAAGGCCTGATGCTCGAGATCGACGGCATATCGATCAAGCGCAAGAAGGAGACGATCCTCGCGCCCGGTTCCAGCATGTGGATGCGGTTCGAGGATCATCCCGTTGCCCTGTTGTGCGACAAGGAGTTCTACGCCTGTGGGCTGTCGGCGCCGGGCGGCGCTTCGCTCGTCGCTCAGTCTGAAGCGACCATCGATCGCCTCAATCTCACGCTCCGCGCGGCCGATCTCGGCTACGAGAACCTCGTAAAGCTCACGGTGTTCTACGCACCTGACGAGGATGAGGTCGCAAACGCTGTCGATATCATCAAGACCTCGCTGACCGACTACATCCCGGGTCCCGGGCCCGTCGTCAGCATTCTGCGTGTGAAGAGCCTCCCCTTCCCTGGCCAGCGCGTCCAGTTCGACGCGGTCGCGGTGCGGTAGGGTGGACGTTCATTATCCAACGGGGAGTTTATCGACGATGATCAAGAACACGATCAAGTGGCCGAACGGCGCCAAGTGCGCTGTCGTTTTTACGTGGGACATGGATGCGGACAGCATCATTCATTTGGCGCATCCGAATGATGCCGACACGCGCCTCTCGACCACGTCCATGTTGCGCTACGGGCCTCAGATCGGCGTTCCCCGCATCATCGACCTCTGCAACGAGCTCGGCGTCAAGCACACATTCTTCATTCCCGGCTGGTGCGCCGAGCAGTATCCAAAAGCCATCGAGCTCATGGTCGAGAACGGCCACGAGGTCGCCCTTCACGGCTACCTGCATGAGTATCCCAACCTGCTGACCCGGGAGCAGGAGCACTTCTGGACCAGGAAAGGCGCGGACGCGATCGCCAAGATCGCGGGCAAGCGCCCCGTCGGCTACCGGGCGCCCTGGTACCGCTACTCGAAACATTCGACGGACATCCTGGCCCGAGAGGGCTTCCTCTGGGACACGTCGCTGATGGGCGACGACAATCCCTATCTCATCCGTCAGGCCGGCGGCGAGCTGGTCGAGCTTCCCTCGCGCTGGCAGCTCGATGATTGGCCCCAGTTCGTCCACAACCACGATCTCGACTTCATGATGCCGATCGCCTCGCCGCAATACGCGATGGAGGTCTACATGGCCGAGTTCTACGCCATGTACGAGCACGGCGGCATCTGGCTCAACTGTTTCCATCCCTTCTGCTCCGGCCAGGTCGCTCGGCTGATGATGGTCAAGCAGATGATGGAGAAGATGCTGGAGAAGGGTGACGTCTGGATAGCGACCGGCGAGCAGGTCGCGCTCTACGTGCGCGAGCAGATCAAGGCTGGGGCCTACACGCCTCGTGTCGACGATCTTCCCTTCTACAACGGCCGCTTGCCTGAGCTTGCGGAAAACTATGCACCTGGAGGCTGAGCCGGATGTGTAGTCTCTGCGCGGCATTGGGCGGAAGCCGCAACTGGACGGACGCAGCGGGACAGGCCGCGTTTGCAAAGACCGGCCGCACTGTCACTCTCCGGGAGGAGCGCGCAAGGCGCGTCGCACTGCTCAACGTCGTGCTTGCGCGCTACAAGCTGACGATCTCGGACTGGGGCGGCAACTCCTACGTCCTGAGCGACTTCTCCGGACGCACGGCGAACATGTACACGCTGGGTGGCATATGGGCCGATGCGGATCGGTTGGCGAGTGAACCGTGCGATCCTCTCGACCCGGATCTCATCGCGAGTCTCGATGCGTTGGCGGGAGGCACGCGATGAGCGAGCGCGTCGGAGCCTTTTTGCTCACCGGCTTTCTCGGCAGCGGCAAGACGACGCTTCTGAAGAGCGTCCTTGATGACGACTCCTTTCGCGACACTGCCGTGATCGTCAATGAGTACGGAAAGGTCGGCCTCGATCACGATCTGATAGCCTTCAGTTCCGACAGTACGGTCATCATGCCGGGCGGGTGCATCTGCTGCACCATCCGCGAGGATATCGAGACATCGTTGCGCGAGCTGTTCGAGCTTCGCGATGCCGGCCGAATCCCGCCGTTCCGCCGCCTCGTCATCGAAACCACAGGTATCGCCGAGCCGGTTCCGATCCTGATGACCCTCAGGTCCAATCCGCTCGCGCGGGCGCGCCTGAAGCAGCCACGCGTCATCACCGTCGTTGACGGTGTTCTAGGACTGGAAACGCTGGCGCGATTCCAGGAGGCTGTCGCGCAGGTGACGAGCGCTGATGTCGTTGTCGTCTCCAAGGCTGATATCGCCCTGCCGGGTGACCTCGTCCAAGTCGAGCAAGCCGCGCGCACTCTAAACCCCTGGGCAGAGGTCAAGCACGTCAATCTTCTCGAAACCCTCCTCAGCGAGCTGTTCGCCCTCGAACGCTCCGTTGAAATGGGCGACGAGATCGACGGTCGTAAGTTCGTTTCTCCGCTCTCTGCTGCCGAGGGTACGAGCAATAATCAAAGTGGCCACCGCCATCAGAATATCGCTTCCCACAGTCTCCTCCTCGACGAGCCGCTGGACTGGACGGCTTTCGGCGTGTGGATGACCATGCTGCTGCATCGCCATGGCGCGAGCGTACTGCGCGTAAAGGGGCTTCTCGCCGTCGATGGGCTTCCTGGGCCGACGCTCTTCCAGAGCGCACAGCACCTGGTGCATCCGCCGGTTCACATGGATGTCTGGCCGAGCGCCGACCGGCGTTCGCGCATCGTCTTCATTGTCCGCGACCTCGATCCACGCATGATCGACGCCTCGCTCAAGGCTTTCGACCGCACAGCACGACGTGCGATGCCGCGACGTACGGACCAGCGCCCGGCGGGCGGCGGCGGCGTCATCGCCGGACGGCCGGTTCGCAGGCCTACGACACCAGCATGGATCAGAGGTTAGCGGGGAGACGCAGTGGCGGAGCCACGCTTGGGGGTTTGAGTATGATCTACTTCACGCGATCCCATCAGTGGCTCCGCTTCGACGGAAACATCGCCTGTACCGGCATCAGCGATCATCTGGCAAAGACCATGGGACCGATCATCTCCTTCGAGACGCACGACATCGGCACGCGGATTCAAAAAGGGGACGTCGTTGCCGTGGTGGAGACTGCAAATGCGATCTCGAAATTTCACTCGCTCATCGACGGCGAGGTCGCCGAGTTGAACACGATCCTCGACAAGGCGCCGGAGCTCATCGCCAGCTCACCCGAGGGCGAAGGGTGGTTCGTCAAGTTACGCATCAAGGCCTTGCCCGATCTCGACGAGTTTCTTTTTCGCAAGACGTACCTATCCCTCATCGCGGCCTCACCTTCGTCTGACCCGATGAAGGAGATCAGGCAATGACAAGCCAATACGATGTGGTGATCGTCGGCGGGGGACACGCCGGAGCCCAGACCGCGATTGAGCTCCGGCAGGGGGGCTTTGAAGGCTCGGTCGCAATCGTCGGGAATGAGCCCGTCCTGCCCTATGATCGCCCAGCGCTATCCAAGGAATATCTTTCGGGACGGCTTCAACTCGATGCGATGCTGTTGCGCCCTGCAAGCTTCTGGGCCGAGCAGAACATCGCGCTTCACCTCGGCCACGAGGTCACGCTCGTGGAGCCCGTCAAACGATTTCTCCTCTGCCAGGGCGGAATGCGCTTCGGCTATCGGAAGCTCGTTTGGGCCGCGGGCGGCTCACCCCGCAGGTTTCCGTTCACCAGCGCCGCTACCGGTGGCGTCCACGCCATCAGAACCTTAAGCGACGTTGATCGCATCAAGCGCGAGTTGCCGGCAACCGCGCGCGTGATCGTCATCGGTGGTGGCTATCTCGGGCTCGAAGCCGCCGCCGCATTGCGGGAGATGGAGAAATCGGTCGTCCTGATCGAAGCAAGCGACCGCCTGCTTCCACGCGTGACTGGAGATACCATCTCGCGGTTCTACGAGGCGGAACATCGGGCGCGAGGCGTCGACATCCGGTTGGGTGCATCAGTCCTCAGGGTTGTCGAGAACAGCGGAACAGCCTCGGGCGTCGAGCTTGAGAGCGGAGAGATCATCTCTGGTGGCATGATCATTGTCGCCATCGGAATCGTACCCGCGGTGCAGCCGTTGCTCGCCGCAGGCGCCGCCGGAAGCGGCTCCGGAATTTTCGTCGATGAAGCCTGCCGCACAAGCCTACCGGACGTCTACGCAGTGGGCGATTGCACGGAGCGCCCGAACGCCTTTGCCGGTGGCACAAGATTCCGTCTCGAATCGATACAGAACGCCAATGATCAGGCCAGCATCGCCGCGCAGTCGATTCTGGGAGCGGCCGCGAGTCAACAAGATGCCGTGCCCTGGTTCTGGTCGAACCAATTCGATCTCAGGCTGCAGACGGTTGGCCTGTCGGCCAGCCACGAGCAGACCGTGCTGCGCGGCGATCCCGATAGCAGATCCTTCTCGGTGGTTTACCTCCGCGAGGGGCGCGTGATCGCGCTGGATTGCGTCAACGCTTCCAAGGATTTCCTGCACGGCAGGGCGCTCGTGCAGAGCCGCTTAGCTCCGGACCTCGATCGGCTGAGCGACACCACGATACCGCTCAAGGATTTGGCTCGCGGCGAGACGGGCGCGCCATCGCGGCGAGCGACCGCCACCGCGACCGAAGCAAGATGACACGAAACAGAGAGCAGGAGACCAACGATGGCCGAATGTGCGACTGACGCGCCAACCACGCTCGTTGAAACAGACGAGCACATCGATTGCATGCTGCGCACCGTGGGCTGTGTCGCCCGAGATGTGAGCAACATGCTGCAAGGCTCTGGCCTCCGTCCCACTCGACAACGCGTAGCGCTCGGCCGCCTCCTCTATGGCTCGGGCGATCGGCATGTAACCGCGGAGATGCTGCACGACGAGGCGGTACGAGCAAGCATACCCGTCTCGCTGGCGACGGTTTACAACACGCTAAATCAGTTCACCCACGCAGGCCTGCTGCGCGAGCTCCCGGTCGATGGCTCGAAGATGTGGTTCGACACTAACATCACCGACCATCACCACTTCCTACTCGAGGACGAGAACCAAATTCTCGACATCCCCGGCCAGGGCGTCGCTATCGCCAACATCGGAAATATTCCCGAGGGCATGGAGGTCGCACGTGTCGAGGTCGTCGTGCGCCTGAGGCGGAAGAGGGACCGCAGCTGATGTTCCGGCAACACCGCCTGCAAATGCGGACTGAGCGGTGCAGGCAAAGTTGCGTCCCTTAAGCGGCACGGCAAATACGACGACCGAGGGAGTGCTTGGAAAATACGATGATCGTTTGCTCGTGTAACGTTCTTAGCGACACCTTGATCCGAAGCAAGATCACGGAAAATTCCGAAAGTCTGCGGACACCAAACCACGTCTACAAGTGCCTTGGCTGCGCGCCGAAGTGTGGCGTGTGTGCACGGATGATAAGGGCCATCCTCGGAGATCTGCAGGGACCGCCGATGCGCAACGCTTGTCCCGCCCAAGCGGAATGCCCGATCGCCTGCCATCAGCAGACCGTCACGCCGGCCCCATTTGCGAGCGCGGACGCCGGTAATGCGGCAATGGCGCCAGTTCTAGCGAGTCACAACTTATGACCCGACTTTTGATCTCCGAGAAAACACCAAAAATATAAATATACAGGCTGCCGCTTCAGGCGAACACCAGTTCATATTCGACCAGCCCCGTAAATATGCAGATCCGACCAATTGTCCCTTCAAAGGAGACACTTTACACTCTCCTTTGCCCAAAAGAGACAGCGGTCGATACCCCGTAGAAGTCATGATTCAATGATGTTGAATATGATTACCAAACAGCCCGAAGCATTGTGCTGTTAGCCGTCTGGCGCTTCGCATATAGCCGACAAAATCGCATAATTATTCGGCATTTGCTGACCATTGCATCACATTCAAGTATCTTGACATTAATTCCTTTGCGCGCAAAAGTGTAGACTGCGACGGAATTCATTTCTACGGGCCAGGCCGAAATAAAATTCGCCGCTGGCATTCTGGATCGGCACCGGAAGCGAGGAAAGTTTAGTGATCGACGCCGTCAAGCTGACGCAAGAACTCATCCGGTTCGACACGATTAATCCGCCCGGAAATGAGGCTAAATCAATCGCGCATATCGGCGCCATTTTAAAAAACAATGGTTTCGATATCAGCTGCCATGAATTTGGAGCGAATCGTCTGAACCTCGTTGCCCGCAAAGGAGGGCATACACACGGCTTGGACGGGGGAGATCCGATTTGCTTCACCGGCCATCTCGATACAGTTCCCTTGGGTAACGCACCGTGGAAGGTCGACCCGTTCGCGGGAGACATGATCGATGGGCGCCTCTATGGCCGCGGCGCAAGCGACATGAAGTCAGGCGTGGCCGCGATCGTTGCGGCGGCCGTGCAGGCGGGGGATGCGATCGAGGCAGGCCCAGGAGTCGTTCTTGTCCTGACCTCCGGGGAAGAAACCGGTTGTGAAGGTGCCGCCCACCTTCTGAAGCACGTCGACCTGGGACCTGTCGGAGCAGTCGTCGTAGGCGAGCCGACCGGCAACATGCCGCGCGCGGGTCACAAGGGCGCGTTGTGGATGGTCGCGACGTGCTCGGGATTGACGGCTCACGGGTCGATGCCCGAGCTCGGCGTCAACGCCATTTTCCGCAGCATCAAGCTTGTAGCGAAGCTTCAGGATTACGATTTCAATTTGAAGACGCACGAAGGCCTTGGCAAGCCGACGCTCAACGTCGGCCGCATGAACAGCGGCCTCAACATCAACTCGGTACCCGACCGCTCGGAGATCTGGATCGATGTCCGCACCATCCCGGGTATGCGCCACCGCGACGTCCTCGATCAGTTCAACCGCTATCTCGCTCCCGAGCTAGACACGCTCGTCCCTTTGGTCGACCTCGAGAGCGTGTGGACGGATGCCCGGGATCCATGGCTGGCAGGGGTACTCGAGATTTTGAAGGTACCAGGCGCGACGGGATCTCTCGGCGTTCCCTTCTTCACCGACGCAAGCGTTCTGGCGCCGGCTTTAGGTAATCCGCCGGTGTTGATCCTCGGGCCAGGCGAAACCGAGCTCGCCCACCAGACAGACGAGTACTGCTTCGTCGACAAGATCACGGATGCAGTCGCGATCTACGCGGGGATCATGTCGGACTGGCAAGTCCGCGAGAGAGAGAAAGCGAGCGCCGAGGTCGTCGCCCTGACCCGGAAGGCGGGATTGCCTCCCTGAGGGAACGCTGACCGTTCGAATACCGCTCATCGGAGCAAAGAAGACCTGGATCGACTTCGTTCGTTCAGCCCAGCGCTGACTGAATGAACGAGCATTCGTGTGCACAGAGAGCGCTTAGTCACCTGAGAGGAGATACTGCATGAGCAGATTTGTTGGGTTCTTTCGATGCGCAGCCCTCGCTATGCTGGGCCTATCCGCCGCAGCAATGCCAGTTTCGCGCGCATCCGCGGCCGAGCCGCTTCGCATCAGCTACGCCGATTGGCCGGGCTATGTCGCATGGCAGGTTGCAATCGACAAAGGGTGGTTCAAGGAGGCCGGCGTCGACGTCAAATTCGAGTGGTTCGACTACTCGGCCGCCATGGAAGCCTTCGCCGCGGGCAAGCTCGACGCCATCAACCTCACGAACGGCGACACGCTTGGTATGGGTGCCAACGGCGCCAAGGGCGTGATGATCATCGTCACGGACTATTCCAACGGCAACGACCAGATCGTCGCCAAGGCGGGCATCAACACAATCGCTGATCTGAAGGGCAAGAAGGTCGGCCTCGAGCAGGGACTGGTCGAGCACCTTCTCCTGTCCAACGCTCTCAAGAAGGCCAGTCTCTCGGATAGCGACGTCGAGGTCGTGAACGTGAAGACGAACGAGACGCCGCAGGTTCTGTCCTCCGGCGATATCTCCGCTATCGGCGCCTGGGAGCCGATTACCGGGGCCGCGATGCAGGCCACTCCCGGCGCTCGCCCGGTCTACACGTCCGCCGACGAGCCAGGCCTCATCTACGACGTCGTCACGGTTACGCCGGCAAGCCTTGCCACGCGCAAGGACGACTGGGCGAAGGTCCTGAAGGTGTGGGATAGGGTCGTTGCCTACGTGAACGATCCTGCCACGCAGGATGACGCGCTCAAGATCATGGCGGCACGCGTCGCTGTCGCGCCCGAGGACTACAAGAAGTTCGTGAACGGCACGAAACTTCTGACCTCGGCTGAAGGCGCGAAGATATTCAACGAGGGAGACGGTTTTGACTCGCTCTACGGCTCCTCGCGCAATGCCGACGCCTTCAACGTCAAGTACGGCGTTTATAAGGAAGCACAGGACATAAAGTCGTACATCGATCCGTCGATCGCTCAGGCGAAGTAGCTCCGGAAATGGATGTGTCCGCACTCCGTCGCTACTGGTTCGGGCCGTCGCAACGGCCAATCGCAGCCCCATGGCTTGCGGTTGGCCGCCTGCCCCCATCCAAAAGCCGCACGGTTCTCAGCATTCTGTCGTTCGCGATTCCGATCGCGATCTGGTGCATCGTGTCCTACGTGCCGTTCGTATGGCATCCACTGGTTGAGATCACGGAAGCTGGTGGTGTTTCCTATTTTACCGAGGGCATGAAGGCGCCGAAGGAGGTGTTCGCCGCCGCCGTTGCCGAGGCCGAAGGCTCAGGCATGAAGCCCCCGGCGGGACGTCCGGCAAACCCGATCTACCTCCCAGCGCCGCACGAGGTTGCTCTCGCGCTCTGGGCCGCTGTCTTTCCGTCGGGCTCGGGCAGCCAGTCGCTTCTCGTGGCTTTCGCTCACTCGGTGCAGATAATCTTCTGGGCGTTTCTGATCTCGTCCCTGATCGGCGTGCCGCTCGGCATTTTATGCGGGTCTTATCCCGCCATCGGCCGGATCACCGAGCCCTTCATCGAGTTCTTCCGGTACCTGCCGGCCCCGGCGTTCGGCGCGCTCGCGGTCGCGATCCTCGGCATCCACGATGGCCCCAAGATCGCGATTGTCGTGATCGGAACGCTCTTTCAACAGGTGCTCATCATCGCCGCCACCACGCGGCGCGTCGACTATGCGCTGCTCGAAGCCGCCCAGACCCTTGGCGCGCAGCGCATGCGCCTCGTGCGTACCGTTATCGTGCCGGCGATCCTGCCGGATCTCTACCGCGATCAACGCATACTGCTCGGATGGGCCTGGACGTATCTGATCGTCGCCGAACTGGTCGGCACGTCGTCGGGCATCACGTTCTTCATCACCCAGCAAGCCCGGTACCAGCATTTCGACAACGTGTATGCGGCCATTCTCGTCCTCGGCATTGTCGGGTTCGGCAGTGACGCGCTTCTTGAGAAGCTTGGCCGGTGGCTGTTTCCCTGGCGGAGAGCAAGCACATGAATGAGACGGTATCTTCCGTAGCCGACAAGGTGGCCGAGCGGATGGCACGGCTCAAGTCTCGTCCCCCGGTGCTCGAGGTAAAAAATCTCGTGAAGACGGTACTGACGGTCAACGGCGAACGAACCATTCTCGATCGCATTGACCTCGTCACGCACCGTCGGGAGTTTCTTTGCGTCGTCGGGCCTTCCGGTTGCGGCAAATCCACCCTGATCCGAACCATCGCGGGCCTTGAAGAGGCAAAGGCTGGTGAAATTCTCGTCTCCGGCAAACAGGTCCATGGTCCCGGACCGGACCGGGCAATGGTTTTTCAGGCTTACACTCTGTTTCCCTGGCTGACTGTTCTTGGGAACGTCATGTACGGCCTCAGCATCGCCGGCAAGTCCAGGGAGGAAGCGAAAATCGAGGCCCAGCAGTGGTTGAGCCTCGTGGGTCTCGAGACACACGCAGATGCTTATCCAAATCAGCTCTCCGGCGGCATGAAGCAGCGCGTGGCCATTGCGCGAGCCCTCGCGATACAGCCGCGTATTCTTCTGATGGACGAGCCGTTCTCTGCCCTCGATGAGCGCACGCGTGGCCGTATGCAGGCGCATCTCATCGATATTTGGCGCAAAATCGACATCACGATTCTGTTTATCACCCACGATCTGAATGAAGCCTTGTTGCTCGCCGATCGCATTCTGGTGCTGAAGGCGAACCCGGGGCGAGTCGTCGAGCTGCTTGAGGTTCCGGCGCTTCCGGGGATCCGAAATCTCGATGCCCCGGAGATCAGGGCTGCGCGAGAGCGGCTCGAGCACTTCATCCATGATCTGGAAGAGCAGAAACAATCGGAGGAGGATGAGACGATTCCGCCGACGGTCCGTCTGTGTCACGTAAGCGACTCTGTCGACTAGACGCGAGCAATGACGAAGGGGCGCATCTATCGGCGCGGGAAAGGGGCATCAGACGCTTGGCCGCCAGGACATTGCTCGGCCGGTACCGTGTTGTCGAGCGGCCTTTGTAAGGCTTCGGTCATGCGAGATTCGATCTGATGATCGCCGTGAAGCCCGGCGGTACGCGTCTGGACGTGCGGGGAGGCGAGGTCGACTTAGAAAGTTGGTGGGCTATTCACCCACAAGACGCGGGCCTGCACCTTACCCGTATTGCGATAGCTATGAGGCAGGTTCGACCGGAAGAAAAATGAGTCTCCTTCATTGAGGTTGTAGACCTCCTTGTCGACCGTCAGCTCGAGCGATCCCTCGAGGACGTAGCCAACCTCCTCGCCGTGATGAGTGATGGTTCCTTTGCTGCCTCCATCGGGCTCGACGACATGGATAGACCCGTAGATGAACTCACCGCCATCCTCCGGAACGATGCATTCGAGACGGACACCGCCTCCCGCAGCGGAATCCATCCGTATGACGGATCTCTCGCCCTTGCGTGTGACGATCCCATCAGGCGCGGAGCGCTGCGCGAAAAGCCCTCCGATCGTTAAGCCGAGGTTCTCGACAATCTTGTGCAGCATCTGAAGCGATGGGCGGGCGCGCTCGTTCTCAATCTTCGATAAGAGGCTTTCCGAGCAACCCACGGCGTCCGCCAATTCCTTGAGGCTCATATTATTTGCCCGGCGCGCTTGCCGTAGCCTCTTCCCGATCTGAAGATCAATCGTCAATGGACGTTCCTCGGAGCGAACCGAATTGTTGGCCATCTCTTTTATTGCATCCTCCCCACGGCGTAACCCGACGGGGTTCAGCTCCATCGGTGCATTTTCTTGAGTAATCGGACGTTTCTTGACCAGTCCAAGCCCCCTCTTTGCACCCCTCGCTGTTGGAACGATAACCCACTGGCGGCAAAGGATCAAACAGCCTTCATCTCGTTCAAGTCGGTGGAATCCACTTTTTTTGAATCACCGTATCGCCGCCGCGCGATATCGCCTAGCAACTCACTAACGCGCTCAAAAAACAGGCAGATCATCTGCTGCGCCCTAGTCGTGCCGATGCGGCCGGGAGGCCGCAAACGCCGCGCACGAGCGTTGGGTCGCTGGCGATCTCAGGCCACCGCTCAAGCGCCTTGCTCGGGGACTTCATCGACGACGAATGAAAAACTGGCGACCCCGGCAGGATTTGAACCTGCGACCCTCAGATTAGGAATCTGATGCTCTATCCACTGAGCTACGGGGCCGAAACGCGGCTGACTCGCCTCATGTCACACGCCGGAGGCTTCTATCACGACCGCGGGAATCCGGGAAACCCTCTTGCGGGCTCCGGATGGCCCGGCGCACCCCGAAACCTAACGCCGTGGACCAGCCAACAGCGGGCGCCCAACACCTCCGCTGCATGCGCCACCGAATGTGCCGGCCTACTGCTCGGCACCCGCGGCGACCAGAACCCCGCGCACCATTTCGCCAAGCTCCCGCGGAAGCCGGCCGAGCTCCCGATGCCGCGCCACGAGCGTTAGCTTGCGCGAGATCTGCGGGCCGGGCAGCGGCGCGGCGACAAACCGGGCCTCGGGCAGAGCGGCCTCGCGGATGCAAAGCGGCGTCGTGATTGCAAAGCCACTCCCCGCCGCCACCATCGACGTGACGCCGTATGGCGTGTCGAACTCAAACGATCGCGGGACGGAGAGACCCAGCCGGCGGAGATGCGCCTCGATCTCAAGCCCGGTCTGCGAGCGCGAGCTGAACCGGATCAACGGCAGCGACTGCGCGAGCTTCTTGAGCGCGCCCACGGTGCGCGGCGCTTCGGTCCCCGAGGGCACGAGCAGGATGTAGGGCTCCTTTGCAAGCTGCCAGCGCTCGAGACCCGCCCAGTCCTCGAGATCGTCGACGCCGAGAAAGAGATCGAGCCGCCGCGTGAGCAGATCGCTCGCATGCGATGCGGTGAGCCCGAGCAGGATCGACACCTCGTCAGCGCGCGTCCCAAGGAACGATGCCAGCGGCGACGTCAGCACGCGCGAGAGCGAATCCACGATGCCGACGCGGATCAGCGGCAGCTTGCCGTGCTCCGTCTCGCGCAACAGCGGCCCGATCTGGCGCGCCTCAGCGATGAGCGCCCCCGCACGCTGGCGCAGGAGCCCGCCAGCGACCGTAACGGCGAGCGGCCGGACCGTACGGTCGAACAGCTCGAACCCGAGCTTGCGCTCGAGATCACCGATCGCAAGCGACACCGCGGGCTGTGTCAGGCCAAGCGCCCGCGCAGCCGACGACATGGCGCCCGATTCGCAGACGGCCAGGAAAATTTCGAGCGACCTCAAGTCGAATGGAAGGGTAGGTGAAGGCTCGCGCATAGGACGCAGTATAAGTAATACTTATATCGCCCACAATGCCGATCCCTTTTACAAAGTGAATACGCAGTCGCTGTCTCATCGAGCGAGCCCCATGTCGAGCACCCGCTATTCGATCTTTTCCGTCCTGCGTGAGTCCCTGCGCGGACACACGGGCTGGGGTCCGGCCTGGCGCGATGCCGAGCCCAAGCCAGACTACGACATCGTCATCGTCGGTGGCGGCGGCCACGGGCTTGCGACCGCCTATTACCTCGCCAAGAACCACGGGCCGCTGCGCATCGCCGTCGTCGAGAAGGGCTGGATCGGCGGCGGCAACGTCGGCCGCAACACCACCATCGTGCGCTCGAACTACCTGCTGCCCGGCAACATCCCCTTCTACGAGTTGTCGATGAAGCTCTGGGAGGGCCTCGAGCAGGACCTCAACTACAACGCCATGGTGAGCCAGCGCGGCGTCCTGAACCTCTACCATTCCGACGCCCAACGCGACGCCTTCGCCCGCCGCGGCAATGCCATGCGCCTGCACGGCGTCGATGCCGAGCTTTTGGATCAGGCGGGCGTGCGCAAGCTCGTGCCGTTCCTCAATTTCGATAACGGCCGCTTCCCTATCCACGGCGGCCTCCTGCAGCGGCGCGGCGGCACCGTCCGCCACGACGCCGTAGCCTGGGGCTACGCGCGCGCCGCCGACAGGCTCGGCGTCGACATCATCCAGAATTGTGAGGTCAAAGGCTTCAAGCGCGAAGGCGGCCGCGTCGTCGGCGTCGAGACATCACGCGGCACCATCGGTGCGAAGAAGGTCGGCATCTCGGTCGCGGGCAGCTCGTCGCGCGTCGCAGCGATGGCCGGGCTTCGCCTGCCCATCGAGAGCCACGTCCTGCAGGCGTTCGTCTCCGAGGCCATCAAGCCGTTCATCGACGGCGTCGTGACCTTCGGCGCAGGTCACTTCTACATCAGCCAGTCCGACAAAGGCGGCCTCGTGTTCGGCGGCGATCTCGACGGCTACAATAGCTACGCCCAGCGCGGCAACCTGCCGGTTGTCGAGGATGTCGTCGAAGGCGGCATGGCGCTGATGCCGCGCATCGGCCGCGTGCGGCTGCTGCGCCACTGGGGCGGTATCATGGATATGTCGATGGACGGCAGTCCCATCATCGATCTGACACCGATCGAGGGCCTCTACCTCAACGCCGGTTGGTGCTACGGCGGCTTCAAGGCGACACCGGCCGCCGGCTACTGCTTCGCACACCTTATCGCCCGCGACGCGCCGCATCCCGTGGCCACCGCCTACCGGCTCGACCGCTTCGCCACCGGTCACGCCATCGACGAGAAGGGCATGGGCCCGCAACCCAACCTTCACTGACGCTCAAGAGAACAGGAAAGACCCCGCGATGCGCATCGCTTGTCCCCACTGCGGCGAACGGAGCCTCGACGAGTTCCTCTACTCGGGTGACGCCACCGTAAAGCGTCCCGATTTCGCGAGCCCCACCGCCATGGAAGAGTTCGTCACCTACACCTTCGAGCGCACGAACCCGCCGGGCCCGCACCGCGAGCTTTGGTACCACGCGGCCGGCTGCCACGCCTGGCTGGTCGTGACGCGTAATGTAGCGACCCACGCGATCGCAAATGTCGAGCTGGCGCGCGACGTCGCGCTTGCCGCGAAGGCTTCAACAAAGGACGCGGTATAATGGCCTCGCGCACACAGCCCAATCGCCTGGCCACCGGCGGCCTCATCGACCGGAGCTGCGTCCTGCACTTCACGTTCGACGGCAAGACCTACGCCGGCCATCCGGGCGACACGCTCGCGTCCGCGCTCCTGGCCAACGGCGTCGTGCTCACCGGCCGCTCGTTCAAGTACCACCGCCCGCGCGGCATCCTGTCCGCGGGCTCCGAAGAGCCGAACGCACTCGTGGAGCTGCGCACCGGCGCGCGCCGCGAGCCGAACACGAAAGCGACCACAGCGGAGTTGTACGACGGCCTCGCGGCCACCAGCCAGAACCGCTGGCCGTCGCTCGCCTTCGACCTGATGTCGGTCAACTCGCTGCTCTCGCCGGTCTTCGTCGCCGGCTTCTACTACAAGACCTTCATGTGGCCGGCCGCCCTCTGGGAGAAGCTCTACGAGCCGCTGATCCGCCGCGCCGCTGGCCTTGGCCGCGCGGCCGACGAAGGCGACCCCGACACCTACGAGAAGGCAACGGCCTTTGCCGATGTGCTCGTCATCGGTGCAGGTCCCGCCGGCCTCGCCGCCGCGCAGGCCGCCGCGCGCACCAACGCCCGCGTGATCCTCGTCGACGAGAATGCCACCCTCGGCGGACGCGCGGTGGATGACGCTTCCGAGATTGGCGGCAACCCGGCGAACGAATGGACCAAGGCCGTCGAGGCCGAGCTCGCGCGCAACTCTGAGGTTCGCATCCTGCGCCGCACGACGGCCTTCGGCTGCTACGACGGCGGCACCTACGGTGCCGTCGAGCGCGTGAGCGATCACGTCGCGAGCCCCGCACGCGGCACCCCCCGCCAGCGCCTGTGGCGCCTCGTCGCCAAAAAGGTCGTTCTTGCGACCGGCGCCACGGAGCGGCCAATCGTCTTCGGCGGCAACGACCGCCCCGGCGTCATGCTGGCCGGCGCCGTGCGCACCTATATCAACCGCTTCGGTGTCCTGCCGGGACGGCGCGCCGTCGTCTTCACCAACAACGACTACGGCGCGACGACCGCCGCCGACCTCGTGCGCACGGGCGCCGAGATGGTTACGCTGGTCGACAGCCGCCCCGAAGTCTCGGAGCACGTCTACCGCATCGCCAACGCAACCGGCGTGCGCCTGATCACGAACGCCGTCGTCACCGATGCCGTTGGCAAGAAGCGCGTGACCGGTGCCCGCATCCGCGTCCATGACGGCGAAGCAATCGATCTCACGTGCGATCTGATCGCCGTGTCCGGCGGCTGGAACCCCAACATCCAGCTCACGACCCATCTTGGCGGCAGGCCGGTCTGGGACGACCGCTTGCACTGTTTCCTCCCGGGTGCGTTGCCGCCCGGCCTGTCGCCCGCGGGAGTGGTCGCCGGAGACTTCACGCTCGAGAAGGCCCTGGCAGGCGGCGTTGCTACAGGAACCGCGGCAGCGGCCGAGGGCGGATTCCACGCCGTCGCCGTGCCGACGCCCAGCGCCACGAGCGAAAGCGACGCCATCACGCCGCTCTGGCGCATCACCTGGCCGAAAGGAAAGGCGTTCGTCGATCAGCAGAACGACGTTACGGAAAGCGATATCGCCCTCGCCGAGCGCGAAGGCTTCCGTGCGGTCGAGCACTTGAAGCGCTACACGACGCTCGGCATGGCGACCGACCAGGGCCGCACCGCCAACATCAACGCTCTGGCCATCATGGCCGACATCACGGGCAGGAGCATCCCCGAGACGGGCATCACGGTCGCGCGCCCGCCCTACACGCCCGTTGCGCTCGGCGCGCTCGCCGGCCACCATCGCGGCAAGAGTTTCAAGCCGACACGTCTCCCGCCATCCTACAAGTGGGCAAAAGAGAACGGCTGCGTGTTCGTCGAGACCGGCCTGTGGTTGCGCCCGAGCTACTTCCCGCGTCCGGGCGAGCGCGACTGGCTCGAGACCGTTACGCGCGAGGTGACGACCGTGCGCAATTCCGTCGGCATCTGCGATGTCTCGACGCTCGGCAAGGTCGACATCCAGGGCCCGGACGCCAGCGCCTTCCTCGACAAGATCTACATGAACGGCCTCAAGACCCTTGCGATCGGCAAGTGCCGCTACGGCGGCATGCTCCGCGAGGACGGCATCCTGATGGACGACGGCACCGTCGCCCGGCTCGGCGAGAACCACTACTTCATCACCACGACCACCGCCAACGCCGTCAAGGTCGTGCAGCACATGGAGTACTGCGCGCAGTGGCTATGGCCCGAGCTGGACGTGCAAATCGTCTCCGCGACCGAGCAGTGGGCGCAGTACGCGGTTGCCGGACCGAAGTGCCGTGCCCTGCTGCAGAAGGTCGTCGACCCCGCCTTCGACATCACCGATGAAGGCTTCCCCTACCTCGGCGTCGGCGAGATCACCGTCTGCGGCGGCATCAAGGCGCGCCTCTTCCGCCTGTCGTTCTCGGGCGAGCGTGCTTACGAGATCGGCGTGCCCGCCCGCTACGGCGACGCGCTCATCCGCCGTCTCATGGAAGCTGGCAAGGAGTTCGGCGTCTGCGCCTACGGCACCGAGGCGCTCGGCGTGATGCGCATCGAGAAGGGGCACATCTCCGGTCCCGAGCTCAACGGCACGACGACACCGCAGGATGTCGGCCTTGGCGGCATGGTCGCGAAAAAGAAGGACTTCGTCGGCAGCGTGCTCGGCAAGCGTCCTGGCCTGACCGACCCCAACCGTCCGTCTCTTATCGGCTTCCGCCCCGTGGATCGCTCCGCGCGGCTGCGCTCAGGCGCGCACTTCATTGCCCGCGACGCGGTTCCGAACGCGGAGAATGATGAAGGCTATATGACTTCCGTCGCCTACTCGCCGTCGAACGGACATTGGATCGGCCTCGGCCTTCTGAAGCGCGGGCCGGATCGCATTGGAGAGATCGTCCGCGCCTACGATCCCGTGCGCGGCGGCGATACGTTGGTCGAGGTCGTCTCGCCGGTATTCGTGGACCCCGAAGGAGGACGCGTTCGTGGCTGATCAAGGACTGACACCGACCTCCGCATTCCTCGACTGGCATCCGCCGGCGACGCCGAGCCTGGCCATCTCGACGCGTGAGACGCTGACCATGGCGAGCTTCGCAGCCATCAGAGGCAAAGACGGCGCACTCCGCGAGGCGATCCGCGCAGCCTACGGCGCCGCGCTACCGAACGGTTCCGGGCGCGTCGAAGGCAACGGCATTGCCTTCGTATGGGCTGGCCCGGACCAATGGCTCGCCATCGCCGAGCGCGAACAGGGCCGCGATCTTGAGGCCGAGCTTAAGGGCAAGCTCGCAGGGATCGCCTCCGTCGTCGACCAGTCGGACGGACGCGTCGTCGTCCGCATCTCTGGCACACGCGCGCGCGACGTACTGGCCAAGGGCGTCCCGATCGACTTGCATCCGCGCGCGTTCAAGCCGGGCAGCGTCGCCATCACGCACGCGAGCCACATCGGCATCATCCTTTGGCAGACGGACAGCGCGCCGACCTATGAGGCAGCCATGTTCCGCAGCTACGCTGACAGCTTCGCACATTGGCTCTTTGAGTCGGCGGCCGAGTTCGCGGCATAAGCCTGCCAGAGCCAATCGAGAAGGAGAGACGACATGAGCGGACGCATCGGCATTCGCGTCGGAGAGGCTTTGGTCGCGGGCGGTCCGCCCGGCACGGCCGCCGAGCCCGAGGTCGCCATCGGCGAGATGGACGGCCCCTTCGGAACAGCCTTTGCGAACCTGCTCGGCAACCAGGTTGCCGGTCACAGCCGCGTTCTGGCGCTTTTGAACACAGACGTCATGGTGCGCCCGGCGACCCTGTGCGTAAGCAAGGTGACGGTTACCAGCGAGCGCTACACGAACATCCTGATGGGCACAGTCCAGTATGCGACCGCCATGGGCGTGCTGGATTCCGTGCGCAGCGGCGACATTCCGAAGGAAAAGGCCAACGACCTCGGCATCATCGTCTCGGTGTGGCTCAACCCGTCGGTCGCCACCATCGAGAAGCTCGACCACAAGATCCTCTTCGACATTCACCGCGAAGCGACCGCACGCGCCATTCACAAGGCCATGTCGAACGAGCCCTCCATCGACTGGCTGCTCGAGAACCAGGAGCGGATCATCCACAAGTACTTCGAGAAGGGCCTCAAGGGCGAGATCTGATCCGCGCGAATTGCGTCACAATCTACCCCACAACCACACCATGGCCGGGCTTGACTCGGCCATCCAGGGCCACACGCGGAACCACTGAACAGATATCTACCGCCGCTCGTAGATGATGATCGAAAGATAGATGGCCGGCAGCTCCAGGAGCTTGTCCGGCCCATGCAGCTCCGCGGAATCGAACATCATCGAATCGCCGGGCTCGAGCAGGTACGAGCGCTCGCCGTGCGCATACGAGACCTTGCCGCTCAGCATGTAGATGAACTCGATGCCCGCATGACGGAACTCGGTGTAGACCTCGGCGTCCTTGTTGAGCGTGATGAGGTAGGGCTCGACGGCAATGTCACCCCCGAGCGACTGCCCGAGCAGGTGATAGTTGTGACCTACCTTGGTGCCGCGTCGGCGAATCGCGACGCCTTCCCCCTTTTTGACATAGGAGCACCCGCGCCCGCGGTCGTAGCTCGCGAGCAGCATCGTCAGCGGCAGATTGAGGGCCGAGGCGAGAAGCTGGAGCGTCGAAAGCGACGGCGAGATCTGCCCGTTCTCGATCTTGCTCAGCATCCCCGTTGAGATATCGGCGACGGATGCCAGCTCCGAAACCGTGAGCCCGGCGTGCTTGCGGTACTCGCGCACCTGTGCGCCGATGGCATTCTCGAGCGTCCTGACGACGATGTCCGGCGCACCCGACCCTGTCGTAAGGTGGGCGGCCACCTTCGCACGCGTGCCGGTTTTTTTGCTCACCTTGGGCTTGCTCATGGAGTGTGGATCGTCTGGAGGTTGGTGGCCGGTATCTACGCTGCCTCCGCTTAAGCATGCAGTCTCGAAGCGACCGCTTGGTTAAGGATCTGCGCACAGAGGATGCCTTAGCCTGAGATATTGAACAAATGGGAGTGAAGCGGCGTCCACATACGTCATTTCTCGCATAAAGTACGGTAGACTGCTTGACGTTCGAGCGCCCATCGCCATGCTCAGGAAATGCTGACTCTCTCCCTGCTGCGCCACGCCAAATCGAGCTGGGCCAATCCGGAACTGGACGATCACGAGCGCCCCCTTACCAAGCGCGGCGCCAAGGCGATTCCGGCGGTCGCGAAGTTCATCCGCCAGGAAAAGCTGAGACCGGGCCTCGTGCTTTGCTCGGATGCCATCCGCACGCGCGCGACGCTCGCCCTGCTGCTGGCGGAGCTTGGCCCGCCGACACCGCAAGTGATTTACGACGATGCCCTCTACCTGGCCTCGCCCGATGCCATACGTACCGAGCTTAGGCGCGTGGAGGACAGCAACGTGCACATTCTCATCGTCGGCCATAACCCTGGCCTCCACGCCTTGGCTCTGGAGCTCGTGGGCGAAGGCGACCGCAAGATGCTGGCTATGCTCGCGCGCGAGTTTCCCACCGGCGCGTTGGCAGTGATATCGTTCGACGCCGCGAGCTGGAAAGACCTGAAGAGTGCGAGTGGTCACCTTGAGCATTTCACGACTCCGCGCCGGCTCGCTCCGTGAACGATCACTCCTGACCTGCCACAACCACATCCTGTGAAAGCCGCATCCGGCAAGTGAGCCCATCTGCGCCGAATGTAACGTCGGGCGCCGGGCCCCGCGCGCCGGCAAACGACGAAACAAGCGCAAGCCCGAATCCGTACGGCGGCGGGGTCACTGGCGGTTGGCCTCCGCGCTCGCTCCACGCCACCTCGAGATAGCGGTCTGCGCCGCACTCGAAGAATGTCCAGCCCACCGCGACGGAGCCGTCAGGGGTCCCGAGCGCACCGTGTTTAAGCGCGTTGGCGGCCAGCTCGTGAATGGCAAGCGCGAATGTTTGCACGACGGATCCGGCCAACCGCACCCGAGGCCCGCTTGCGGTCACCCGGTGTTGCACATCGGCAAGCTCGGCCTCGACGATCTCACCGATCTCGATCCCCTTGCCGCCCGCATTCGTAATGAGGTGGTAAGCGCGCGCGAGCGCACGAAGCCGCCCCATGAGCACATCCCGCGCCTCCGGGATTGCACGCCCATCCGTCATCGTGCGACGCGCGATCGATTGCATGATCGCAAGCAGATTCTTGCCGCGGTGGATCTGTTCGCTCACGCGCGCCCTGAGCGCATCCGACTTCAGCCGCTCCTCGACGGCGACGCTCGTCATCTTTTCCACCTCGGACTCGAGAGCGGCGATCCGCGCGTCGCGGCGGACAAGTCTGCGCTTGAGCCGATCAAGCTCGACAAGGACCGAAACCCGCGACGCGAGAAGCCGGGGCACAGAGGACACCGGTACATAATCCAGCGATCCCGCCGCCGGCCGGCCGATTGCAGGGAGATCCGGCACCTGCTCCGAAATCACAATTACCGGCGGACCGGACAACGCCTCGCCCAAAGCCGTGATCGCAACGAGATCGGAGCGCGCATCGTCCGTTGCGCCGTCGAGACAAACGACAGCGGCAGCAAATCCGCCTTCGCCGTAGAGTTTCCTCGCGTTCGAGCCCGGCGCCACCGTAACCACGCGCTGCGCTAGCCCTGCAAGAAGATCACGGTACGAGGGATGCCGCTCGGCAACGGCGTCGACAACAAGGACATCAACCGGCGCTTCAGAACCCAACATGGAATGGGCCTCGGACTCGTTTGAACGCTAGCCACTCGGCCGCAAGGCTTCCGCGATTTGCACGTTCCGACGTCGGAAACGCAGCGCCCGGCTCGCTCAGAGATGCGCCGCAGGCGCAACCAAGTCGTCGATTAGGCGCCGCACGACCTCGAAATCGAAAGGCTTGGAGACCGTCGCGCGTCCGCGGAAGGCGTCCGGCATCGCTTGCGCGCCGTGCCCCGTCGCAAATGCGAACGGAATACCGCGCTGCCCGAGCGCCTCCGCGACCGCAAAGCAATCGTGATCACCGAGCGTCACGTCGAGAATGGCCGCATCGATCGGTGTCGAAGCCACAAGCTGCAGCGCCTGCCCCTCGGAGTGGGCAGGCCCGACAGTCTCGTGCCCGTACTCAGCGAGCAGGTCGCTCAACATCATGGCGATGAGCGCCTCGTCGTCGACAACAAGCACACGTGCCATCTAAGACCACCCTTGAGGCTCAGAGCCTTGCTAGCTGGAGACAAGGTCGGGTTCCGAAGCTTTGCGTATCGAATGACGGCTCGAACCCGCATACCGAACGTGGTCCACATCGAACCGCAATTCAATACGCAACCGATCACGCTTTGGTTGCCTGGCAATAACCAAAGCCGACGTCGTCCGGCTCGTGGGGAGAACCCAGCGGTTCTTAACCTCAGGGCCTCGCAGCTCGGACGCCCGCTGATGACGTCGCCAATCGCGGTCCGCGCTGCAGCCCCGCCGCCGCGACATCCGGCCCATGGGCCGAGGTTCCGAAGAATAACGCCTGACTGACGAGCGCACGCACTGTATTGGGCTCGAACGGCTTGGTGATCAGGAAAGTCGGCTCCGGGCGCTCTCCCGTAAGCAGTCGCTCGGGAAACGCCGTGATGAAGATGACGGGAAGGTTGATACCGAGCAGGATCTCGTTCACGGCGTCGAGACCCGAGCTGCCGTCGGCAAGATGGATATCGGCGAGAACGAGCCCCGGCTGCTTCTTTTTCACTTCTGCAACGGCCTCGCGATGCGTGCGGGCCACGCCCGAAACACGGTGGCCAAGCCCCTTCACAAGCGCCTCGAGATCCATCGAGATCAGCGGCTCGTCCTCAATGATCAGCACGTCGGTCGCGGTTTGCTCTGCGATCTGCTCGCCAGCCTCCTCGATAAGCCGGCTCACCTCGTCCGTCGGGCACTCGAGGATCTCGGCAATCTGTTGCGTCGTGAACCCCTCGACGGAGGCAAGAAGGAAGGCCTGCCTCGGGCGCGGCGTGATGGCCTCAAGACTGCGATCGGCCTGCGTCTTTGGCGCCGCGACATCCCGATTGAGGCTGATGGAGTTCCAGACTTTGAGGAAGCACTTATAGAGACCGACCCGCTTCGCCAGACTTTCCGGAAAGCTCTGCGGATCGGTAACGAGCGTCTCGAGCACCGCCACCACATACGCGTCGCCGCTTTCCTGGCTTCCCGTGAGAGCACGTGCAAACCGCCTCAGATACGGAAGTTGAGGTGCGATCGTATCGGCAAGTGACATGGCTTTCTCCCTACTGAGCAGACCCATGGCGGAAGCCTGTTCGGCTGCGACCCTCGGAACGAAATGCGTGGTCCCGGCGAAAAGTTCCACACGGTAAAGACCGTATGAATTTCAACGCGCTGCACCTTGAATTCAGCCCCGCGCGGTGTCCTTGACAAAGGGGGCGCCGCGAGCCTCCGGGCTCGCCTGCTGGGCGCTGTGCTTAAGTTCGGGATCCCCGAGCAATTCTACAAGCCTGTTGCGGGCTCGGTTGACGCGGCTCTTGATGGTGCCGACAGCGCACCCGCAGATCTCGGCCGCCTCCTCGTACGAAAAACCTTCCGCGCCGACGAGCACCAGCGCCTCCCGCTGGTCCGGGGGAAGAACGCCGAGCGCGGTGCGGAAGTCGGCAAGGTCGAGATGGCCGTATTGCTCGGGCTGAACGGCAAGCGAGTTCTGATACTGCTCGTCCGGATCATCCACCTCCCGCCTGAGCTTGCGGTGCTGGGAGAAATAGACGTTGCGCAGGATCGTGAACAGCCAGGCGCGGAAATTGGTGCCGGGCGTGAAGGAATCACGGCTGTTCCAGGCCTTGACGAGGGTTTCCTGCACGAGATCGTCCGCGCGCGCGGGATCGTTCGCGAACGACCGCGCGAACGCGCGCAGATGCGGAATGGCCCCGACAAGGGATTGTTCGAAATCCGGCGCTGCCATGTCAGCTTTCATGCCCTCCGTGTCCGGAGTCCTCGGACTTCTTGAGTTGGTCGAGAAGCACCCGGAATTTATCGGGCACCTCCTCGTTCACGACGGCTTCCCAGGTCTCGCGCAGCTTGCGGCCGATGGCGGATTGGACTGCCTCATCGAGACTTGCTGCTGGCGAATCCATGCCTGAGGCCTCCCCTGGCTCCACATGCTGAGCCGGCTGAACGGATTTCGGAGTGCTCATTTCATTTGATCCCTCGTAACCTCACCCTCCCATAACCGACCCGTCGTCCGGGACATTGATCGGACTATTCCTCGCAATGGCCCGTGTCCAAAGACATGCGCCGCCCCAACCGCCGACCAACGGCGTCCTCACAGAGGCCATTCCGAACTTCGCTGCGCCGCCGCACGGCCTTAAAAAAAAGAATGGTCTTTTCAGCAGCTTACCCCCGAACAGGCGGACAAAGCACGCGCATTAAACAGCCGAAACGCCAAATCCTCGTTTTGGTTCCATGGGACCGGGGGGCGGCCGCGCGGCGAAGCTCGGCATCGGCAAACGGGCCGGGAACCCTGCACCATGGGGCGCGTTAGAGGTCGACAGGGGCTCGGCGGACCTACGGAGCACACGCCGCGCCCAGCGGAACGCGCCGCAAAGCGCGACGAGTTGGCAAAGCTGACGCCGCCCGCACCCCCTCCCCGACCCTAGAGCACGGGTGGCGTTATGCTCGTGGTGCCGGCAGGCAACTCCCCTCCCGATCAATGCCGCCGGCACCACACCTTCCTTCGGCTTTTGTCCGGCAACACGAAATTTTTGGATGCTCAGGCCTCCTGTGCCGCTTCGGTCGTCACACCGCCTAACAACCGCGCTTTGATTGCTGCCAAACCTTTCCTATGATGAAAGCGCTTTCCGGGACGCGGAGCGGGCACATGTACCAGGCAACCTGGCACCAGACGACCTACCAGTTCGAAGACCTCAAGACATTGATGGCCAAAGCCACGCCTCTGAGATCGGGGGACGTCTTGGCCGGGGTGGCGGCGACGAGCGCCGAGGAGAACGTGGCCGCCAAGATGGCGCTGGCCGACGTTCCGCTCAAACAGTTCGTGACGGAAGCGCTCATCCCTTACGAGAGCGACGACGTCACCCGCCTGATCATGGACCGGCACGACAGCAAGGCCTTCAAGCCCGTGTCCCACATGACCGTCGGCGGCTTCCGCGACTGGCTGTTGTCCGACAAGGCAACCACGGCGGCCCTGACCAAGCTGGCCCCCGGCCTAACGCCGGAAATGGTCGCGGCGGTGTCAAAACTCATGCGCAACCAGGATCTGGTGCTCGCCGCGCGCAAGGTATCCGTCGTCACACGCTTCCGCGATACCATCGGCCTTCCCGGACGGCTCTCCGTGCGCATCCAGCCGAACCACCCGACGGACGATCCCAAGGGCATCGCCGCCTCCGTCATCGACGGCCTGATGTACGGCTGCGGCGACGCCGTGATCGGCATCAATCCCGCGACCGACAACGTCGGCGCCATCATCGATATGCTGTCCATGCTGGACCGCATGATCGAACGCCTCGAGATCCCGACCCAGAGCTGCGTGCTGACCCACGTCACCACCTCGATCGAAGCGATTTCGCGCGGCGCGCCGGTGGACCTCGTCTTCCAATCGATCGGCGGCACGGAGGCGCTCAATTCCTCGTTTGGTGTCACCCTCGACATCCTGAAGGAAGGTCGCGAGGCGGCCTTGTCGCTCAAGCGCGGCACGGTGGGTGACAACGTCATGTACTTCGAGACCGGGCAAGGCGCGGCACTCTCCGCCGACGCCCATCACGGGGTCGACCAGCAGACCTGCGAGGTCCGCGCCTATGCGGTCGCGCGTGAGTTCAGCCCGCTGCTCGTCAACACGGTCGTGGGCTTCATCGGACCGGAATATCTTTACAGCGGCAAGGAGATCATCCGCGCCGGCCTCGAGGATCATTTCTGCGGCAAGCTGCTCGGCGTGCCGATGGGCTGCGACGTCTGCTACACGAACCACGCCGAGGCCGACCAGGACGACATGGACACGCTGCTGACAATGCTCGGCGCGGCGGGCGTGACCTTCGTCATGGGCATTCCAGGCGCCGACGACATCATGCTGAACTACCAGTCGACCTCGTTCCACGACTCCCTCTACGTGCGCGAGGCGCTCGGATTGAAGCGCGCCCCCGAGTTCGAGGCGTGGCTCGAACGCATGGGGCTCGCGAACAAGGCCGGCAAGATCATTTCGGAAACGCCGACCAAGGCACTCCTCGAATACGCCGGAGCCGTCGCATGACCCCAGACGATCCCTGGCTCACACTCAAACGATTCACGGATGCGCGTATCGGGCTTGGTCGATCGGGTGCCGGCATGCCGACCCGCGAGGTCTTGAACTTCTCGATGGCGCACGCGCAGGCCCGCGATGCGGTCAAGACGCCGATCGACTGGTCCATGATCGAGAAGGAGCTGGCCGGGATCGGCCTCGATACGCTCCGCATCGCCAGCGCCGCGACCGATCGCGACACTTATTTGAGACGGCCCGACCTCGGACGCCGCCTCGGCGCGGAGTCGCGCCAGGCCCTTTCCGAGATCTCGCCCTCCGAAACTGATCTCGTGCTCATCGTTGGAGACGGCCTCTCCTCGACAGCCGTGACGGCCAACGCCGTCAAGACGATCGCCGCCTTCCTGCCGTATGCGCGCAAGAGCGGATGGCGGCTGGGCCCGGTGCTGCTCGCAACGCAAGCCCGCGTTGCCCTGAGCGACGACGCCGGCGAGTTTCTGAAAGCGCGCGCGGCCGTGATGCTGATCGGCGAGCGCCCCGGCCTTTCCTCTCCCGACAGCCTCGGGGCGTACCTGACCTGGGAGCCCCGCGTCGGCCGCAAGGATGGCGAGCGCAACTGCATCTCCAACATCCGCACCGGCGGCCTCTCGGTCGACGAGGCCGCCTACAAGATCGCCTGGCTTCTGCGCGAGGCGTTCCGCAGGCGCCTGACCGGCGTCAGCCTCAAGGACGAGAGCAACTATCAGCTCGAGGCGCCCAAGCGCCCCGACGCCCTCGCCGGCCCAAGTCCTTAGACCGACACGCCTGCGATCTTCCCCTGCGCGGTAAGACCCTGTTCACGAACGGCGCGTACAACGTTATGCAGGGCCGGACTGCAAGAAGAACAACAAATGCACATCGTCATCATCGATCCGAGTCGGGTCGTGCAAGCCAAGCTCGCTGCGGAGCTTGAGGCAGCGGGCTGCTATGTCGACTGCTTTTCGACCTCCGATCTCGCCTTGCAGCTTATCGAGGCGACGCGCACCGTCGACGTGGTCCTGACCAGCCTCGAGATCGAGCCCATTCCCGGTCTCGAGCTATGCTGGAAGGTTCGGTCTCTTGTCGACGAGAAGCGTCCGCTGCACGTGATCGTGATGTCGTCCAACAGCAGCGAGCGGGCGCTGGCCGAAGCGCTGGACTGCGGCGCGGACGACTTCGTCGTGAAACCGATCCGGCGCGAGGAGCTTATGGCGCGCCTGCGCGCAGCCAACCGGATGATCACCCTGCAGCGTCAGCTCGTCGAGCAGGCCGAGACAGACTACCTGACTGGCGTCATGAACCGGCGCGCCTTCCTATCCGCGATGGAGCTGAAACGCCGCGAGCTCGACCGAACCGACAATTTTTCTGTCTGTCTCCTCGACATCGACCGTTTCAAGAGCATCAACGACACCTACGGTCATGGTGTCGGCGATACGGTCATCACCACGGTTGCCCAGATTGCGAGCGAGGAGGCCCCCATCGTCGCACGCCTCGGCGGCGAGGAGTTCGCGCTCGCCTTCCCGGTGCTCGATCCCGAGCAGGCGGCGCACTGGTGTGAGGTCATCCGGGCCGCCATCGCCGATCACGCATTCGATGGCGGATCGGAGACCTTCTTCCGCGTAACGGCAAGCTTCGGCATCGCAGCATGGAGCACCGACGAGCCCCTGAGCGCCGCATTGCAAAGAGCGGACAAGGGGTTGATGGAGGCCAAGCGGCTGGGCCGCAACCAGGTCCATATCGCGCCAGCGGCCGAGCCGGCAGAGGCGTGATCCTCTCCCCAAGATGAGCAAACCAAAAGCTCGCCGTCTTCGCCTAAAAAGCAGCAGCCATTTTGCTAAAATTAACATAGTATGGGTCCCCATAAGTATAAATACAGGGGAGCCCAAGACATGGAGCATTCGACCCAAGGCGTCACCTACGAAAAAGTAGATGACGCGTATTTCAAGGCGCGCGGTTTGAGACGCCATGCAGGCGTCTGGTCCCTTTGGGCGCTCGGCGTAGGAGCCGTGATCTCAGGACACTTTTCCGGTTGGAATTTGGGATTGGCGCAGGGTGGCTGGGGTGGAATGTTTTTCGCCACCATCATCATCGCCATCATGTACCTCGGACTGACCTACAGCCTGGCCGAGATGAGCCCGGCGATGCCGCACACGGGCGGCGCCTATTCCTTCGCGCGCACCGCATTCGGTCCCTGGGGCGGATTTCTCACAGGCCTCGCTGAGAACGTCGAATACGTTATCACACCCGCCGTCATCGTCTTCTTCATCGGCAGCTACGCGTCGGCCATTCTAGGCGCGCCGGCTGAAACTCAACCTCTGTTCTGGATCGTGTTCTACATCATCTTCGTGGCACTGAATTACGTCGGCGTGGAGATGTCGTTCAAGTTTTCGCTCGTCATCACGATCCTGGCGCTGCTCTGCCTCGCCATCTTCTATGTCAGCGCTATCCCGCATGTCGATTTCGGTCGCTGGGCGCTAAATATTGGATCCGACGGCGCAGAGCTTCCGGAAGGCAACGGGCCGTTCCTGCCGTTTGGTGTTTACGGCATTCTTGCCGGCCTGCCGTTCGCGGTTTGGTTGTTCCTCGCCATCGAGCAGCTACCGCTGGCTGCCGAGGAATCGGTCGAGCCGAAACGCGACATGCCGAAGGGAATCATGCTCGGCATGTTCACGCTGCTGTTGTCGGCATTCCTGGTCCTGACGCTCAATCCGTCGGTCCATGACGTCGGCTCCCACAAGCTCGGCGCTTCCGGCGAACCGCTGCTCGACGGCTTCCGCGCCATCTATGGCACGGAGATCGCAACACCGCTCGCCGTTGTCGCGCTCACGGGCCTGATCGCGAGTTTCCACACCATTATCTTCGCTTACGGCCGGCAGATCTATTCGCTCTCCCGCGCCGGCTACTTCCCGACCGCGCTGTCTGTGACCCACGGCACGCGCAAGACCCCGCACATTGCACTTTTCGCGGGCGCCCTGCTGGGCCTCGCCGTGATGTTGGCCGTCTGGTTCGCCGAGGGCGCCGACCAGGGCGCGCAGCTCATCGGCGGCACGCTGCTCAATATGGCGGTGTTTGGCGCCATGTTCTCCTACCTGATGCAGGGCCTCACCTACATCAAGCTCAAGCGAGACTTTCCAACCCTCGAGCGCCCCTACAAAAGCCCGCTCGGTGTAGCCGGCGCAGCAGCAACGGTGATCATCGCTCTCGTGACGATCTACATGCAGCTCCAGGACCCGGTGTATCGCGTTGGCGTTTACTGGGTCGCGGCATGGTTCGCGATCGGAGTCCTCTACTTCGCACTGATCGGCCGTCACAAACTCATTCTCTCGCCGGAGGAGGAGTTCGCGCTGACCAAGGGCGAAAAAGCCTACGTCTCCCACTGATCCGCCACACAGCGAGCAAAACCGTTTACGGAAAGGGCCGGGCAGCTTCGCCCGGCCCTTTTTGCGTGTCCGTCATAGCGGATCGGTCGCCGCTATATCGCACAATGACACGTCTATGACTTGTCTATGACTTCAAGACAGCATCGCCGCACGCTTGACAGACGGAGCCCGACTGTGATCGCTGTATCCGGTAAAATATAGCTCATCCAGGGACCCTCCGCCCATGACGAAACTGACCCGACTGCTGGTGTGCACGCTCGCACTCGCTCTAGCCGGATTTCCCGCAGCCCGCGCCCAGGACACGCAGCCGTCCGAGAGCGCAGCGACCGCGACAAAAACCGTCGTCGTCTTTGCCGCTGCGAGCCTCAAGAACGCGCTCGATCGCATCGCCAAGGATTGGGAAGCCAAAGCGGGGAAAAAGACGACGCTGTCGTTCGCGGCCTCGTCGGCCCTCGCCAAGCAGATCGAATCCGGCGCACCCGCCGATCTTTTCATCTCGGCCGATCTCAAGTGGATGGATTGGGTCGCCGAGCGCAAGCTGATCGACGCGGCGTCCCGCAAGACGCTGCTGGGCAACGCCCTCGTGTTGATCGCACCCAAGGACAGCACGGTGGATCTCAAGATCGAGAAGGGCTTCAAGCTGGCGGAAGCACTCGGCGACGGACGCCTCGCCATGGGTGAGCCGAATTCCGTGCCGGCCGGCATTTATGGGAAGGCGGCCCTTACGAGCCTCGGCGTGTGGGATGAGACCGCCCCCAAGGTCGCAGGCGCAGAGAACGTGCGTGCCGCGCTCGCCTATGTTGCGCGCGGCGAGGCGCCTCTCGGCATTGTCTACGCGACCGACGCCAAGAGCGATCCGAGCGTGAAAGTCGTGGATACATTCCCGGAGGACAGCCATCCGCCCGTCGTGTACCCGGTCGCGCTGACGGCGTCGTCCACCAACCCCGAAGCCAAGGCGTTTCTCGCATTCCTGTCGTCGCCGGACGCCGCCAAGGTCTTCGAGGACGAAGGCTTCACGGTACTGAAGTAAGGGATACCGGCGCCGCCGGCGCTCACACGTCGTCGAGATCCGACTCGAACGCAATGAGCTCGGCGTGCGCCGCCTCCGCCGCCCGGTCCTCGATCCGCCGGTAGGCCGCGACCAGCGCGCGGCCGAAGTCCGTGAGCTCGGCCCCGCCGCCGTGCGCGCCACCCGCTGCGGTCGTCACGATGGGACGTTTAAAGAGCTTGCTGAATTCATCGACCAGGAGCCACGCGCGCCGATAGGACATGCCGAGGTCGCGCGCAGCCGACGAGATCGAGCCCGTTCGTCCGATGGCCTCCAGGAGGTCCGCCTTGCCGGGGCCGATCTGGCGATCGTCGGGAAAAACGATCCTGAGCCGCAGGGCCGCGCGCGACAGCGGCCCATGCGCCGCAATCGCCTTGCGCCGCACAGTCTTCGCCGCGACCGGTTTTCGTTTGCCTTTCATCGCGCCGTCGCCATGGTGACGGAATGCCCTCTGCCTTTGAACGTCATAGGTTCTACAGTGTGTCGCTGGCGGAGGCGAGAGCCCGCCGCAAGGGCACGAGGGAGGACCGGGGGTGACTGACGCTGCGACCGAAACGGATCGTCTTGACGAGCTTGCTGCGCGCGCACTGCGCCGCTTCGACCTGCCGGTCGGCACTGCCCCCAAGCTGATCAATATCTCGGAGAATGCCACCTACCGGATCGACGCCCCTGAGACCGGTGATCGCTGGGCGCTGCGCGTCCACCGCGAAGGTTACCATTCGCGCGCCGCCGTCGCCTCGGAGCTGGCCTGGCTCGCCTCGCTCCAGGAGACAGGAGCAGCAAACGTGCCGACCCCGTTGCGGGGCCGCGACGGCGAGTTCATCCAGTCCGTGGCGGTCGACGGGATCGCCCGGCCGCGCAACGTCGTGCTGTTCGCCTGGGAGGCGGGCGCCGAGCCCGCTGCCACGGACGCCGCGGGCTTCGAGAAGCTCGGCGAAACCACCGCCAAGATGCACGCCCATGTGCGGGCCTGGAAACGCCCGGCCTGGTTCGAACGGCATACCTGGAACTTCGACACCAGTCTGGGCGCGACGCCCCACTGGGGCCGCTGGCGCGACGGCATGGGCATGACGCCCGAGATCGAGAAGATCCTCGGCGAAACCGTGGCCTTGATCGGGCGGCGTCTGCAGAGCTTCGGCATCGGCTCCGACGTCTTCGGCCTCGTGCACGGCGACATGCGCCTCGCCAACCTCCTGATGGACGGCGACACGGTGAAGGTCATCGACTTCGACGACTGCGGCTTCTCATGGTTTCTCTACGACTGCGCGACCACCGTCTCCTTCTTCGAGGACGCCCCCGAGGTGCCCGAGCTGATCCGCGCCTGGGTGCGCGGCTACCGCCGCTTCGGCGCGCTTTCGCCCGAGGAGGAGACCGAGATCGCCACCTTCGTCATGCTGCGCCGGATCCTGCTCGTAGCCTGGATCGGCTCGCACTCGGAAACCGACCTCGCACGCTCCATGGGCATCGCCTACACGCAAGGCACGGTCCCGCTCTGCGAGCGCTACCTGTCGCGCTTCGGCGAGCCGACGCGCGCCGCGCCCGCAAAGTCCTCGTGGCTGGGCCGCCTGTTCGCCCGGCCTACTTGAGCGCGTCGAGGCTCTCCGGAAGGATCTGCCCGCCGTCGACGATGATCGTCTGCCCGGTGATGTAGGCTGCCTCCTTGGACGCGAGGAACAAGGCCGCATACCCGATGTCCTCGACTGTCCCGAGCTTCTTGAGCGGGATCGACGCAGCCATCGACTGCAGATACTCGTCGCCCATCGCGATGAGCCCTTCGGTCAGGATATTGCCCGGCAGCACCGCATTGACGGTGATCTTGTACTTCGCAAGCTCGAGGCACGCCGTGCGCATGAAGCCGAGCTGTCCGGCCTTGCTGGCGCCGTAGTGCGTCCACCCCGGAAACCCCGTCACCGGACCGGTGATCGACGACGTGATGACGACGCGCCCCTGGTCCGACGCCTTGAGATACGGCAGGCAGGCCTTGAGCGACAGGAACGTGCCCTTGAGGTTGGCGTCGAGCACGTGATCCCAGTCTTCCGGCGACAGCTCCTCGATGCTCCCCTGCGGGAAGATGCCGGCGTTGGCGCACAGCACGTCGATGCCGCCGTGCCGCGTGTGTGCGGCCTCCGCCATCACCTGCATGTCGCCCATTTGCGTGACGTCGGCGGCGACCGCCGACGCCGTGCCGCCGTCACGCTTGAGCTCCTCCGCCGTCGCCTCGGCTTCCGACAGCGTCCGCGCGACAACCAGCACCTTCGCGCCGCTTTTTGCGAACACCTTGGCAATCCCCTTGCCAATGCCCTTGCTGCCGCCCGTGACGACGACCGACCGCCCTGCGAGTGTGCTCAGCATGCGCTTCCCTCGATCCTTCTGTTGCGTTTATTGACGGGAAAGGATTTTGATCACGATGGGGGATCGGCGCAACCGTCCTCGCGCATCGGGCTGCGCCGGAATGGGGCAGACTGATGCCGAAGACTTGAGCACTGCTTTACCGCTACGATGAGAAGACCGAAAGACGGAGACGCCGTGACCGGAACCCAGAAGATCCTCGAGCTGAACGCCTTCGACATGACGCAGGGCGGAAGCGATCTGGCGCCCGCGACGGCGGACCTGATCCGCCGCCGCCGCGCGACCTTCGGCCCGACCTCGATGCTCTTCTACAAGCGCCCGCTGCATGTGGTGCGCGCCGAAGGCGTCTGGCTTTACGAGGCCGACGGCACGCGCTGTCTCGATGCCTACAACAACGTGCCCTCCATCGGACATTGCCATCCGGCCGTGACGGCCGCCGTCGCGAAGCAGATGGGCATCCTGAATACGCACACGCGCTATCTGCACGATGGCGTCTACGCCTACGCCGAGCGCCTGCTGGCAACGATGCCCGCCGAGGTCTCGAACATCGTCTTCACCTGCACCGGCAGCGAAAGCGTCGATCTCGCCCTCCGCATCGCGAGGAGCGTCACCGGCCGCAAAGGACTGATCGCCACCGAGAACGCCTATCACGGCAACACCTCGGCCGTGACCGAGGTCTCGCCGTCCTCCGCCAGCACCGAGCCGCCCGCGCCCCACGTCGTGCTCGTTCCGGCACCCGATACCTGCCGGGGCGGCGCCGAAGGGCTGGGACCTCGCTTCGCCGCGAGCGTGCGCGATGCCATCGACACGCTCAAGGCCCGCGGCTTCGCCCCCGCCGCGCTGATCGCCGACAGCATCTTCTCGAGCGACGGCATCTTCCCGGGCGACAACGGCTTCCTCGCCGAGGCGATCTCGGCCATCCGCGACGCGGGCGGCCTCTTCATCGCCGACGAGGTGCAGCCGGGCTTCGTGCGGACGGGAGAAGCCATGTGGGGCTTCCAGCGTCACGGCATCGTTCCGGACATCGTCGCCATGGGAAAGCCCATGGGCAACGGCTTCCCCATCGGCGGCGTCGCGATCCGCCCTGATTTGCTGGCAGCCTTCGGCGCGCACAACGGCTACTTCAACACCTTCGGCGGCAATCCCGTCGCGGCCGCAGCCGGAGCAGCCGTGCTTGATGTCATCGCAGCCGAGGATCTGCAGGAGAACGCGCACGACACGGGGACGTACCTGCGCGACGGCCTCGCCGCGCTGGCACAACGGGAGCCCGCCATCGGCGACGTGCGCGGCGCCGGCCTCTACATCGGCGTCGAGCTGGTCAGCGACCGCGAGAGTCGCGCCCCGGATCGCGACGCCGCCGAGCGCCTCGTCAACGCCATGCGCACGCGCAACGTCCTGATCGGCACCGCCGGCAAGTTCGGCAACATCCTGAAGATCCGCCCGCCGCTCGTCTTCCGCCGCGAGCACGCCGATATCTTCCTCGACGCCTTCGCCGCCTCTCTGCAAGACCCGCACTGAACGATCTGGAAAGGACACGCATGGAGCCCAAGCTCTTCATCGACGGCGCCTGGATATCGCCCGCCGAGGGCGGGACCATCGACGTCATCGATCCTGCCACCGAGCGCGTGTTCGCCGCCATCGGCGCCGGAACCGCCGCCGACATCGATCGCGCCGTCGCCGCGGCTGCACGTGCAGGACGGGGGGCTTGGGCGAAAACGACCGGCCGCGAGCGCGCCGCCATCCTGCGCGCCATCGCAGCCGGCATCGAAGCGGAGAAGAACGCACTCGCCCGCCTCGAGGTGCAGGACAACGGCAAGCCGCTCGCCGAGGCCGAGGGCGACATCGCCGATACCATCTACTGCTTCAACCTCTACGCCGCCTATGCCGAGGAGCTGGACGCAAAGCAGGGCGAGCGCATCGCCGTTCCCGACCACCGCTTCAAGACCACCGTGAAATACATGCCGGCCGGCGTCGCGGGACTGATCGTGCCCTGGAACTACCCGCTTCTCATGGCGGCCTGGAAAGTCGCCCCTGCAATTGCAGCGGGCTGCACGCTGGTGCTGAAGCCGTCCGAGTTCACCTCGCTCACCGCACTCGAGCTGGCCCGCATCTGCCACACTGCCGGCGTCCCGCCCGGCGTCATCAATGTCGTCACCGGACTGGGTCGCGACGCCGGCGGAGCGGTCGCAGCCCATCCAGGCGTAAGGAAGCTCGCCTTCACGGGCTCAGTGCCGACCGGCATCGCCGTCGCCACGGCAGCCGCGAAGGACGTCAAGAGCTTGAGCCTGGAGCTTGGCGGCAAGTCGCCCATCGTCGTGTTCGATGACGCCGACCTCGAGCAGGTCGTCGAATGGGTCATGTTCGGCATCTTCTGGAACCAGGGGCAGGTGTGCAGCGCCACCTCGCGGCTGATCGCACAGTCCGGCATCGCCGGCCCCCTCGTCGAGCGTCTGTCGGAGGAGGCGAAGAAGATCAGGATCGGCAACGGAATGAGCGAGGGCGTCCAGCTCGGCCCGCTCGTCAGCCGACCGCAATACGACAAGGTGATGAGCTACATCGAGACCGGCAAGCAGGAGGCCTCTCTCGTCTGCGGCGGCGGGCGCCCCGCGGGCTTCAACGCCGGCTATTTCGTCGAGCCAACCATCTTCGCAGGCGTCCCGCCCGAGGCGCGCATCTGGAAGGAAGAAATTTTCGGCCCCGTGCTCTCCGTCGCCGCTTTCAAGTCCGAGGACGAAGCACTCGCGCTCGCAAACGACTCCGAGTTCGGCCTAGCCGCCGCCGTCATGACGCAGGATCTGGACCGCGCCGCGCGTGTGGCCGACCGCTTCGAGGCCGGCGTCATCTGGATCAACTGCTCGCAACCGAACTTCCTCGAGCCGCCATGGGGCGGGGTGAAGAAAAGCGGTATCGGCCGCGAGCTTGGCACATGGGGCCTGATGAACTTCCTCGAGCCGAAACAGATCACAGCCTATCAGAGCACCGAACCCTGGGGCTGGTACCTGAAACCCAGACCAACGGCTGATTGACCGCGCGCAATGACCTCGTTACGCAGTCCGGCAGACTCCCACCTAAAGGCCAAGGGCGCGTCAGATGCCGAGAGACCATCGCCATCACGACCTCTCGCACCCGGATCGCGAGGCCGCGGAGCTGATCGCCTTCCTCACCGACCCGACCTCCTACAGCGAGCCCGTCGACCACATCGAGACCGTGGAGACGCACGCGGCACGCGTCATCCTGGCCGGACACAAAGCGCTCAAGATCAAGAAGCGCGTCAAGCTGCCGTTCCTCGACTTTTCGACGCTTGCCCAACGGCGCGCTGCGCTCAAACGGGAGCTTGAGCTCAACCGCGAGCACGCGCCGGAGATCTACCTCGGTCTCACCGCCATCAGCCGCAAGCCGGACGGGACGCTCGCCTTTGGAGATGAGAACCCGGTCGATGTCGCGCTGGTCATGAACCGCTTCGATCAGACGCAGCTCCTCGCGCGCATTGCCGCGCGGGGGCTTCTGTCCCCGGACATCGCAAAAGAGCTCGCCGGCATGGCGGCGCGCTACCACAGCACCCTGCCGCCCGTCACCGACGTCTCCGGCGCTCAAATCATGCGCGATACGGTCACGAACCTCGCCGCCTCGTTGATGGCCGACGCGCCGCCTGAGGCCGAGTTGCTCGCCAAGGAGTTCGCCGAGCGCAGCGCCGCCGAGTTGGATCGCCACAACGCATTGCTCGAGGCCCGCGGAGAAGCAGGATTGGTCCGCCGCTGTCACGGCGATCTTCACCTTGGCAACATCGTCCTCATGGGCGGACGCGCCGTCCCCTTCGACGCGCTCGAGTTCGACGAGCGCCTCGCCACCATCGACGTGTTGTACGACCTCGCGTTCCTGTTGATGGATCTGGACGTGCGGGGAGACCGCTCCGCCGCCAACACCGTGCTCAACGCCTACGTCGGCTCGGAACCCACGGGCGGCGAGATCGAGGGCCTTGCCGCGCTGCCTCTGTTTCTCGCCACGCGCGCGGCCGTGCGTGCACTCGTGGCGTGCGAGAGCGCCCTCCAGAAGCCTGACGGGGAAGACGCGGACGATACCGCACGCGCCGTCTCCTACCTCACGGCCTCCAACAACTACCTCACGCCATCGAAGCCGGTGTTGATCGCTGTCGGTGGCCTTTCCGGAACCGGAAAATCGACGCTGGCCGCAAGCCTCGCCCCGTTGATCGGCCCCGCACCGGGTGCACTGACCCTACGTACCGACGTCGAGCGCAAACGCATGTTCGACGTCGCAGAAACCGAGCGGCTGTCTCCCGAGCACTACACCGAGAACATCTCCGACCAGGTCTATGCCGTGCTCTATGAAAAAGCCGGTCGCGCATTGGCTGCCGGCCACGGCGTGATCTTCGATGGCGTGTCGGCCAAGCCGTCCGAACGCGAAAGGATCGCGCTCATTGCAGAGGAAAACGGCGCACTCTTTTTGGGCCTGTGGCTCGAGGCGCCCATCGAAACGCAGATCGCGCGCGTGGAGGCCCGCCGTGGCGACGCATCGGATTCGGATGCCACGGTCGTACGTACCCAAGCAGAGCGCGATCTTGGTGTAATGACTTGGGCGACCATTGACGCCGGGCGCACCCCGCAGCACACGCTGGACGCCGCGATGTCCATACTCCGGCGCGAAATCGGGCAAAGCCTGCAGGCATCCTGACAAACCCCCGCGCGCCCCTTAAGCAGCCTTGCTGGACATGACGCTCTCGGCGGTCGTCCGAAGCTCCGCCGCCTGCGTGCCGAGCCTCTTGGCCGCCGCCAGCATTTGCGCAGCGGCACTCCCCGTCGAAGCCGCCGAGTTCGAAAGCCCAACGGCGTTGGACGCCACCTCCGACGTGCCCCGCGCAGCTTCCTGCACGTTGCGCGCAATCTCCACCGTGGCCGCGCCCTGCTCCTCGACGGCCGAGGCGATCGTGTTGGCGATCTGGTCGATCGACTTGATGATGTCGCCGATGCTGCCGATGGACCCCACGGCATCGGCGGTCGAGCCCTGGATCGCGGTGATCTGCGCGCCGATCTCCGCCGTCGCCTTGGCCGTCTGGTTGGCGAGCGACTTGACCTCCTGCGCGACGACCGCGAAGCCCTTTCCGGCTTCGCCAGCACGCGCCGCCTCGATCGTCGCGTTGAGTGCCAGAAGGTTCGTCTGCCGCGCGATGTTGCTGATCAGCTCGACCACATCGCCGATTTTCTGGGAGGCCTGTGACAGCGTGCGGACTTTGTCGGACGCCTGATCTGCCGTCGAGACGGCGCGTCCGGCGATCTCGGTCGAGCCAGCAACCTGCCGCGAGATCTCCTTGACCGAGGCCGACAGCTCATCCGCCGCCGACGCAACCGTCCGTACATTGGCCGAGGCCTCCTCGGCCGCGGCCGCGACTGTAGCCGTCTGATCCGTTGCGGAACGCGCCGAGCCGGCAACGGATTCCGCGGCCCGCTCGAGCTCCACCGCTGTGCTCGCGACCGATCCCGCCATCGAGACCACGCTTCCGGCGAGCTTGTCGAGCTCCCGCCGGCCGGCCTCCAGATAAACCGAGATCGCGAGATCCATGTCGAGCATCGCGACCTTGAGCACCGCGCTCTGCAGCGTCGTCTTGCGGTCCACCGCTGCCGGTGCCTTGCCGATACCGCTCGCGGCCGGCAGCCGCAGCGCAATAGCCCGAAGCAAACCGTTGAGCAGCGCATTGTACCCGCCAATGTACCAGCGCGGATCCAAGCCGATCCGGTGATGGGTCTCTCCGATGCGCTTGATCGAGGCCTCGTAGATCGCGTCGAAGTTCGCGTCCAGAATGGTCTGCCAGTGCCGAAGCTGCGCATTCTTTGCGCCCGTCATCATGTCACGGGATCTGAAGAACGCAGCGGTCTCCGGGTACTTCACGACGTGCTCGTAGAAGCCGTCGAGAACGCCCGGCAGCTCGCTGACAAGGAAGTCCTTATGCTCCCTCAGCAGCTTTTTCGTTTCCTCATCGATCTGATTGAATGACAGCCGTGCCGAAATTGATGCGTTGGTGGTCATCGCCTGTGCTCTTTTTCCACGAAAAGAAGAGTTTTTACGGAGGGCACCACAGTGTTCTCGCCTGCCCGCAAAGACGCTGATCTATATAGGATATTTTATATTCTATACAGAAATCGAAAGCATTTACTTTCGCTTCAAAAGAAAAACGATGAGTCGTCATGAAAAACAAGAGGGCGGAAATGCGTCACAGAAAACGACACTGCTGGGAAAGGCGCGAAAAGTATAACGTAATACAATTACATTACCCGATCTCGGGAAAGAAAAGATCACGCTCGCATTCGGTTATGCAGGTTTGCCGAAGTGAGACGTCAAATGCCACCAACCTAGCGCATGCCAAAAACGGCATCGCTCCAGTCAGGACAAGGCAAGTTCGAGGTTCGACGCGCGGTGAGTGCGCCCCGGAGGTCTATTCCGCGGGTGCTGTCACGCCGCTGTCCTGTGCAGACCGCTGGCGCGAAACGAGCTGCCCGATCCAGCGGCAGATCACATAGAACACCGGCGTGAAGATGAGCCCGAAGAACGTAACGCCGATCATGCCGGCAAACACCGCCGTTCCAAGGGCCTGCCGAAGCTCCGCACCCGCGCCCACAGCCCACACCAGCGGCGCAACGCCGAGAATGAACGCCAGCGACGTCATGAGAATCGGCCGCATTCTGAGGCGCGCGGCTTCCGTTGCGGCCGCGAACCGGTCTCGTCCTTGCGCTTCGAGTTGCTCCGCGAATTCGACGATCAGAATCGCATTCTTCGCGGCGAGGCCTATGAGCACGATGAAACCGACCTGCGTAAGGATGTTGTTGTCCATGCCGCGCAGGATGACACCCGTGATCGACGCGATGAGACTCATCGGAACGATCAGAATGACGGCAAGCGGCAGCGTCAGG
>CAZDUD010000004.1:0-72366 GCA_964508485.1 uncultured Hyphomicrobium sp.
GTTCCATCTGCACGACGCGGATCGTCGCCGGGGTCGGCGTACCGCAGCTCACAGCCATTCTCGACAGCGTCGAGGCCGCGTCCCGGCAGGGCATTCCGATCATCGCCGACGGCGGCGTGCGTTTCTCCGGCGATATCGCCAAGGCGCTGGCGGCCGGCGCCAGTTGCGTGATGATCGGCTCGCTGCTCGCAGGAACCGATGAAAGCCCCGGCGAAACGTACCTTTATCAGGGCCGCACCTATAAGGCGTATCGCGGAATGGGCTCGGTCGGCGCGATGGCGCGCGGCAGCGCCGATCGCTACTTCCAGCAGGAAGTGAAGGACGAGCTGAAACTCGTGCCCGAGGGGATCGAAGGCCAAGTCCCGTACAAAGGCCAGGTCGGCGCGGTGCTGCACCAGCTCGTCGGCGGCCTGCGGGCGGGCATGGGCTATGTCGGCGCGCAGAACCTCGACGAGTTGAACAAACGCGCGAAGTTCATCCGCATCTCCCCGGCCGCAATGCGCGAGAGCCATCCGCACGGCGTCGCCATCACCCGCGAGAGCCCGAACTATCCAGGCTCGTCCTGAAACGGGCAGAGGCCGCCACATTCGGTCGCTTCACTTGCGCGGGTGGCCGATGCCGAGCGGCTTGGCGTCGACCAGGACGATGGACAGACGGGCGCGCGCGCTCGAGCGGTTCATCCAGGCGTGGTTGGTGCCGCGCTGGACCATGACGTCGCCGGCGCGCAGCGTGACGGTCGAATCGTCCATGTCCATGTCGATCTCGCCTTCAAGGCACGAGATATAGTCGATCGTCTCGGTGCGATGCATGACGCCCACCGCGCCCGGGTCGAACTCCATCACGATGAACCGCGTGCCGCTCGGCGGCGGCTGCGTCGGCAGCTTGCGCTCGCCGCAGTCCTCGACCTCGCCCACCTCACCAATGGGAATTTCGATCGGCATCGTGTCGGACGCCCACACCGCGATCGAGGCGGATGTCGGCGCGTTGGTCTTCATGTTGCCGGCGATACCGTCGATGATGACCTTGGCCTTGTTGGCGCGGTCGTGGCCGGTGACGATGCGGCGCAGCTTGCGCGGATTGGTCGTGCTCATGTTTCCTCCTGTGGGCTTGTCGGGCCTCGAACGGGCCAGAAACTGCATGAGCATCCGGCATCGGGAGGCCGCGCGTGTCAATGCTGGCGGCATTCGGATGGCGAGTGGCGAGTACTGAGTGGTGCCGACCCCCGGTCAAAGCCCGATCGTTTCCCCTCGGCGTGTCATCCTCGGGCGGGCCGCAGGCTCGACCCGAGGACCCATTTCGAAGGTGGCACCGACGGTATTCGCAGGCACGCGCATCTCCGGCTGCACCATGGCGGGAACGCGGGCTCCGGTACTGACGGACCTCGCCCACGCCCGAGTGGCGTGGGGTCAGACCCGCAGGGTCTGACCCCGATCGCCCCGATCGCCCACCACCTTGCTCCCCGCCTCACCTCGGAGATGGACGCGATCGTGGCAACCGGCGAGGCGGGACGTCGTCAATCCCGCGTTCACCTTGTCGGCTGGCGATTGTCACGTGGGTAACCGCGTTGCTACGAGTGCAGGGATAGAAGACGTCTGTGTCCGAGGCGGGAGAGTTGGAATGCGCAATGTCGTCGGTGCCCTGGCCGGGGCGTTCGCCCTGTTGCAGGGGATCGCCGTCGCCGGTGCCCAGCCGGCTGCGCCGGTCGTCGAGCCGGTCGTCGAGAACATGAAGCTCGCGCCGGCCAGCCCAGCGGCACCGGCAGCCGAGATCGCGGCCGACATCCACGAGGAGATTGCGCACGTCGAAGCAAAGGTGCGGCTTCTCGACGGAACGCCCCACACGGGCAATCTGGTGATCACCCACTTCCGCCCCGACGGTCCCGGTCCCTTCCCCGTGGTCGTGTTCAATCACGGCCGCGCGCCCGCCGCCACGCGCAGCGCGCCCGTACGCTGGCGCATGCCGGTTCTGGCCCGCTACTGGACGAGGCGCGGCTTCGCCGTGGTGGTTCCCACCCGGATCGGCTACGGCGAGCCTGGGCAGACCGTCGATCCCGAGGCATCCGGCGCTTGCGCCACGGCCAACTTCCGGCCGGTGCTCGACAACATGAGCGCGCAGATCGCGCGTGCCGTCGAGTTCGCGCGCGCGTTGCCGTGGGTCGATCGCGATCGTGTCGTCCTGGTGGGGGTCTCTTACGGCGGTTTCGCGACGATCGCGGCCACCGCTCGCGATATCCCCGGCGTGGTCGCAGCGGTGAACTTCGTCGGCGGGCTCGGCGGCAATCCGCAGGTGCGGCCGGGTGCTCCCTGCCAGGCGCAGCGGGTGGCAACGCTCGCAGCGGAGTTCGGCGCCAGATCCCGCGTGCCGATGCTGTGGCTTTATGCCGACAACGACACCTACTGGGGCAAGGAATGGCCGCGCCGCTGGTTCGACGCCTTCACCAGAGCGGGAGGGCAGGCGCAAATGGCGCGGTTCGCTGGCGTCGGCGAAGAAGGTCACAAGCTGATGAGCGGTGGCTTTCAGCTTTGGCGCCCCGTCGTCGACAAGTTCATGGGCGCGCGCGGCTTCAAGCAGCCAGAGGCTGCACCCGAACTCGTCGCATCCGGCTTCGCCGAGATCACCGACATCGCGAAAGTGCCGCACATCAAGCCTTCGGTACGTACCGAGGCCTACACGAAGTTCCTCGCCGCCGACGTGCCGCGCGCCTTTGCGCTGGCGCCGAGTGGTATGTGGGCTTGGCGCTCGGGCCGCGATGCAGCCGAAGTCGCGCTCGCGCGGTGTCAGAAGAGCGCGCGAACAGCTTGCCGCCTCTATGCGGTCGACGACAGAGTGGTGTGGAAGCCGGGAGGCAGGTAGACTGCCCAACCATGAGCAAGACGCCACCGGACGCTGCCGCTCCTGCGAGGACACCTTCGATAGCCCAGCCTTCGATTGCTCTGGCGCTCGGCGGTGGCGGCGCGCGCGGCCTCGCCCATATTCTGGTGCTGGAGGTCATCGACGAACTCGGCTTGAAGCCGCGGATGATCGCGGGCACGTCGATCGGCGCGCTGATGGGCGCCGCCTACGCGATGGGCCTGCCGGGCTACCGGCTTCGCGCGATCATGGAGGAAACACTCGGCAATCGCATCGACCTCGTGCGGCAGCTCTTCGCGGCACGCTCGCAGCCCGTGCAGCATCTGCTGCGGCTGTTGCCGGTCCGGTCGTCGCTGCTGTCGCCCGATGCCCTGCTCGAGCGGCTGATCCCCGAGTTCGAGGGCCGCACCTTCGAGGCACTGCAAATCCCGCTCAAAGTGGTTGCAACCGACCTCGTGGAACGCGAGGCCGTCGTGATCGACAAGGGCCCGTTGAGGCCAGCGGTCGCAGCAAGCATCGCGATTCCGCTCGTATTCTCGCCGATCACCGACAACGGCCGCGTGCTCGTCGACGGCGGGCTCGTCAATCCGCTTCCCTTCGACCTCATCGAGGGAACCGCAGACATCACGATCGCGATCGACGTCAGCGGGGCGGCGACCAGCACGGCCCTCGACGACCGGCCCTCGGCGATCGAGGTGCTGATGCAGTCGATCCACATCATGGAGAAGACGATCACCACCCAGAAGCTGCGGTCGCAGCAGCCCGACATCTATATCGACGTCGAACTCGACGGCTTCGGCATTCTCGAATTCTGGCGCGCCGACGAGATCATGGCCGCAGCGCTGCCGATCAAGGACCAGTTGCGCCGGCAATTGAAGCGCTTGATGTCGGCGCGCCTGATCGAGGCGTCACAGCCCGGCAATGGGGAGACGCGCTGAGACGCGGTCGCGCGATGTATCGCCACCGGTTTGACCGCACCTTCCCGCCGTCTATGATCTGGTCCGCAGGTTCGACAGTCCCTAGAAACGCCCGTCGTTACTGGGCTTGCGCCCTACACTCAAAGTGTCGTGTGCTTATCTTGTGCTAAGCTATGCTGAACTCGACGCCGTGGATGGTGCACAGGACGCCGGGATAGGTGCCGTTTGGCCCCGCCGAGTAGACCAGATGTCCGTAGGCGTAGCTGCCACGAACGGCAGACACGAAACGCTGCTCATCGGCAATCGGGATTATTATTCGCTTCAGCACGTCCCTCCGAAATCCGTGTCGATACATAACCGTTTTGATGTCGGCCACGGCGTAAGCTAGGTCGGTAACGAAGTCCTGTCTGGTCTGCCTTGGCGCAATCGGTGCTGCCGCTGGCGAGGTAGCTGAAGCCCCTGGAGAAGTCTGCTGCCACTTCCCCTCGGAGTACGCATACCCAAGCTCGGCCAGCTTATCGGCAGCAGCCACTCTCATTCTGTCAATGCTCATCTGCTCCATCCTTCTCGGCCGGCTTCTCGAACACGGCGTAGTGCGCCTGAAGCTCTGCGTTCTTCCGATCCAGGCCACCAGCCACCAGCTCGTCGGCCAGCACTTTCGCTCGCTTTATCTTCTCGAAATACTTTGCCATATGCTCTCTGTCATACGGTGCCACGCACATTACCTGCTCCTGTGGAGAGACGCAGCCAAGACGCAGACGACAGCGACCGCGAGCGCGCCCGATCCGCCGACACCGCACAGAACCCCGATCCAGAACATCGACATCAGTTCCCTCCAACGATCTTCAGCTTCGGCTTCAGCAGATCGGCACCGGCAGTACGAACGTCGGCCTCGACCTTCTTCTTCTCCAGATGTCCGTAACGCACGACGAAGGTATGCAGGCTTTCCCATCCGCCCATCTTGCAGACCGTGTGGCAGTCGTGCCCGAGGCGAAGCATCCTCTCGGCAAAGCTGTGTCGGCCGATCCGGTGCGCGCTCGTGTGATCCAGTCCAGCCAGAGCTGTCGTCGTGTTGATCGCGGAGTCGACGTTGCCAGTGCGAACCCAATGGAACAATCTCTGCCTCGGGCTTTCTGGTATGCCGTCGAGGTACTGAAGAACCTGACCAGTCAGCGCGAGACTTCGTCCCTTCTTCGTCTTCGTCTGCTCAGGTCTCAGCCTGATTTCCATGGCATCTCGGTCAATCTGCGACTTCTCGATCCTGAGAGCTTCGATGCACCGCACCGCCGTCGTCGTCATGAGAGCGACCAGGGCGCGCAGCTCAGGGCAATGGCAACTGTCGATGAAGGCAGTAACGAACGCGTCGTCGTGCCCCTCGATCTTCTTGCCGTCGTCGGGGAAGCCAGCGATCTCGGGACTGCTGCACAACTTCTGCCGAGCCGCGTGGCGAAGGATGGTCCGCATGGGCGCGATGACGATTGTGTTGTGGCTCGTGTTCGTATTGGTCGGGTACGTCGACAGGGCGTGAGCGTGCACCGTCGCCTCGTCGATGTCCTTCAGCTTCGTCTTGCCGAAGTGCACGAGCAGGCGGTCGACGTAGCGCGTCATGCTGTTGTCGCCGGCAGAACCCTTCGACGCACGATACCCGGCAACGGCGTCGGCGAAGGTAGCAGTGACGATCTTTCCGTGGACCTTCTCGTCCATCAGCTCTTTGGTCTTCGCAGCCGCTATGTGCTCGGCGTGCTCTTTCGAGTGGGTCTTGGTGCTCTCGTGAACGCGCTTGTCGCCCACCGTCCCGCGCATGTACCAGATGCCCGAGGGGTGGAGGTACAGGTGGAGCTGATTGCGAGCACGGCGCTGCCGCTTCAGCTTTTTCTTGCTGCGGCCTTTCGCTTGTTCCGGCTGATCGTCTGCCATTTCTCTAGTTCCTTTAGTATGGTGGTGATGTCGTCCAGCTCAATCATCATCTGTCGGCCAGTCAGTACGTTCTTCCCGCTCCGTCGTGCTGCCAGTCTGAACGAACGCGGGGACACCGGCACTGGCAGAGCAGCCATAGCTTGCTTCACTGATACCAGCATCGGCGTCCCCTTTCTTATCAGGCCGACTTAGCCTGCGAGCCGCGCGAAACGAACTTGCCGTAGCGCTTCGTCAGGCTGTCCATGAGGGGGCCGACACCGCGAAGTTCCTGGGCGCGCTTCAGGGTAGACTTCTCGGTGATCTTCTTGTCGACACGCAGCTCCTTGACCAGCTCGCCTTCCGCGCCGCGTGCCCGAGCGATGGTCTTGACCCACGTTCCGAACGAGACGTCGGCCTTCGGTGCTGCGGTCTTCTTGGTGGACTTTGCGGCCGGAGCCTTCGATGCGATCTTTGCCATTGACAGTGTTATCCTCGTGTTGATGTTGGAGTGTACGACTTACTTATCAGACTTGCAAGCGCCAACTTCTTTGCGGTCGTCGGTGCCGATACCACGCACTTCATACGCGACTAGGAACATCAGGCAACAGCAGGCGTGCCAGAGATGGGACTTGCCGGTCTCTGGATCAGCGCGCTCCCCGCCCCACCACGCATTCAGGTGTCGCTGAAGGGCACCGTAAGGGCGCGACCAGCGCATCCCCTTCGACCAGTTTCCGTCAGCGTACTTGACCGCACCGAACGCCAGAATTGTGCTGGTGGCAGTGATGAACTCTGGAGCAATAAGCTCAGGGCGAGAGTCCTTGCCAGCGTCGTGCTTCTGCGCGCCGTCACTCGGCGGCGATGGCGCGAGGCTTGGTCCGTCCATCTCTCTCTCCTTCTTCGTAACCAGACGCCGCGCCCTCGTTGAAGCCCAGCAGGTACACGCCGAGCAGTATCTTGCGGATAGCCTCGGGCACGTCCTTGCTGTCGTCCATGGCCTTCTGCATCTGAGCCAAATGCTGCGGCAACCATGGCAGCGCCTTATTGATCGGCGGTACGCGAGCCATCATATGACCTTTCGGAAGAGTGCCAGCGTCGTGAGAACCCCGAGCATTGAGCCCGAGAAGAACACGAAAGTGTACATTGCTGCGCGCTGGAGAGTGTACGCCCAAGACACGTTGCCGGGATTGATGGCAATGGAAGCCGGGGCGAGATGGAACGTGAGGCTGGGCGCGGCGACGTTGGTGTGCTGGGTAGCCCCGTCCACACGTAGGTCGAGGGGCTGACCGGGCGGAATGATCTCCCCATCTTTGGCCTTCTCGACGGCGGCGGCAGAGGAAGCAGGCGCAGCAACAGGTACGACAGCAGCAGCGGTGTTCTTGCTCTCAGCCGCATCGCGCACAGATTTCGGCAGCTCATCGTAAAGCGCATTCGGCGTCTTGCCGGGGAACTTGTCTTGAAGAGCCTTGTGCATCTTCGACATCTTGTTCGTGTTCGCGCCGACCTTGTGGTGCTCACAAAGTATGCGCAGCTTGTCAGTTAGGCTTAGCGTGCTCACGCCTGTTCTCCTTCGTTGCTGCTGTCAGAACTCTCTTCATTGCGCCTCGCCTGTACACATGACCGCCGAGCCATGGCTTGGACGCCCGCCCGAGAGCGAAGGCTGCTGCCGACGCTGAGCACTGGACGACAGCCTCGACCCTGGCATCCATACGCCAGCCGTTTTGCAGGGCATCCAGGGATGTCAGCTCTTCGCCGAACGCCTCCCATTTCATGTGAACAGGACCGTCTCGTCCGGCAATTGCAGTGAGCTGACCTTGCATTTTGAGCGCTCCAATCGTGCTAGCTTCGGAGTGTAGGATGTACGCTCATTTCATGATGCCAAATAGTGCATGGATGTCACACCTTACCGCGCACTGCTGACAAAAGACTTTCTATCTGTCGTATAAGCTCCTGATGTGCGGCAGCTTTTAGCTCCAGCTCGTCGTATCCTCGGGCCGACACCACTACATATGGTCCTGGCGGCGGCAGAGCCTCATCAGGCGCGGGGCTGACATGCTTAAACTTGCGCCCAGTACGCTTACCTAGTTTGATCTCGCTGATCCTGGCTTGGTTGATGCCGAAGAAGGTAGCGACGTCCATGTGCCTGTCGCCCCGAGCCAGCATCCCCTTGATCTCGGCTACGGCTTTCTCGTCGATGTCCAGTGGCGTCTCCCATAGAAAAAGACGGCAGAGCTTTCGCCCCACCGCCTCTGAATGACTTAGCGTACTCCTAGCTTACTCGGGCGAATACATCCCAACAACGACGCCAAGGACTGTTCCCCGCAAGGGCTGCCCATTGCTTCCGTAAGCCGTCGTCCCGTCCGCCCCGATAGTTCCGACGAGGACCTCGACCAGATCGCTGCCCTCTGGGACAGCCACGACCACGCGCCTACCCTTGCCGATAACTTCGGGCACCTTGTCTGGCTCGACGCACTGGAGATGCCGCACCGACCGCATGTCCGCAGCAGACTCGACGACAGCGAACTGGGCACCGCGAGGATACAGAGGATTGGAACCGAGCCTTGACGCGCCATACATTCTGGGCTGGCTCAGCTTCACATAGGTTCCAGGCTCGATGCGGTACTTGATGGCCAGCAGCCCGTCACCGTCAGTCACGATGCCGACGAAGGCTTGCTGGTTCGGAACAGACATCTCCTTCGCGTCCGTAAGAAGCAGCAGTTCCTCGGCAGTGATTGGCGGATTGCCTCGACCTTGGAGGAACGGGATTAGCTTCTTGACGACCGGATAGGGGATCATCTTGTCGCCCTGGTACTCCTTCTGCTCGAAGTGTAAGTACCCCGTGGCCGAAGAGTATCCCATTTCTCGCGCCAGTTGCGACCCGCTATAGCCGGACCTTGCGCGAATATCCCTAAGCCTTTCTCTCGGCAGCTTGCCAGACATAGTCTTTCTGTCCTTTGAGATTGCAGTCCCAGAAGACAGGGCTTTAGCACGCATAGGTATGTCCTCGCAACACAGCTTAATGTGCGAGAAGCGTACACTTTCAGTGTTGAGAAGTCAACCTCAGTGTTGAGCGAATTTCCTTCCGTACTCTGCAATAGCCGTAGCGTCAGCCCTGCCTCCGTCCAGCTTGCGCTTGAAGAAGTGTGCGTTGTCCGAATGACGCTTCAACGCCCACTGCCGAGTGCGCTCCTTCTCGCCCAGCAGGTTCATCCACGTCTTCCACTTGCTCGACGTTACCAGCTCGACCGGGCAAGGGCAGGCAAGAGACAGGGCAACGACAGCCCCGTAGCTCATGCCGAACTGGAAGGTACTCGCGATGCCCTGCCCTGCTACCATCTCGCCGTCGTTGCCCTTGAACCTCTTCGCCGGTCTGGCTCCTACCATCTCGACAACGATCTTCTTCGGGTTTTGTTCCGCGAGCCAACGCATCACAGCCATGCCGTCCACCAGCTTATGCTTACTATTATCGGCGAACACGATGGGCATGTCGATGACGTCGATCAGTTCCCCGGTGTCTCCGTCAACGCTGGATAGTGCGCCGGTCTGTCCGCTGTCTATGCCGACGACGATGTTGCGTCGATCAGAGAACTCGCTCGTTTGAGGGATACGGCTCGTTACCTGCGATGCCTTTTTCCCTGGCTTTTTGGTAGTACGCCCAGCCTTGCTCATCTATCTTTAGTCCCATCATGATCCGGTTCGGTGCCTTCTGCCACTGCTTGTTGGACACCTGAACTCCAGGCAGCACGTTCTTCGCCTCACGCCCGAGCAGGGTCTTTACTCTCCGTGGAGTGTAAGTCCTGTCGGCCATCTGGGTCTCTGCGTACACGCTTACTGCCCACGCCAGCGGCGTCTGGTAGTTGAAGACCGTGTTGTCGAAGGTGCAGTGCTCGCGAAGGAACGCATAAACAGGATCGTTCTCTTCGCGCCACGTGTTAGCGGCGTCGATAGCTTCGGCCACGTCGGGCAGCTTTTGATTGTCCACTGCCTTAGCCAATCCCTTCAGCGCCCAGTTGAGTATCCCAGGCATCTCCTTCTTCGCACGAAGCATGTCCATCACCGAGGCGTACCCGGCTTGATCTCTCTTGGCATCCTCCGAAGTGAACTGACGATCCAGCATCAGCACTACGCAGCGACCGTACAGAGCATGTGTCGCGTCCTTTACTTCGGGCAGCTTGTTTGCAGTAATCAGGATCGGCCCAAAGAAGCGGAAGCTCACGACGTCGATAGTCTTCCGGTCTGCCGTCATCGGCTCGCCAGTGACCAGCTTCTTGAGAACCGCCGCCTCGACCTTACTGCTCCCTCCGACCGCGTCGTCTGATACAATTGCCCGAGCGCGCACGACCGATGCCAGTCCGAAACGTGAGCACAATTGGTCGACGCTCTCCGAGGCAATGTCTCCTTCGCCGATCAGCTCACGAAGTACTTCTGCGATGGTGCTCTTGCCCGTGCCCGACGCGCCGTACAGGAACAGCAACTTGCGGTAGGGACGACCGGAGTAGCGACGATAGCCGATAAGCGCGAGGCCGAACCACTGCTGAAGGAAGTCGATGTACTGCTTGCGTGTCTTTTCGTCCTTGTCCTCCAATATGCGGTCCAGCATCTCTTCCCAGCGCGGGCACTTGGCTTTGGGATCGTACTGGACAGCAATCTTCCGGGTAGTCAGGTTCTCAGGATCGTGCGGGCTCAGTGTGAGTGTCAGAGGGTCGAGAGTTCCGTTCGGCAGCGCAATAAGTCCTGACTTGTCGAGTTCGTCTGGAGAGATCAGCGGCAGACTTGCCTTCACGTGACGCCATACTTGTGAATACTTCTCTGCGTACGGAAAACTTACTTCGTCGCAGGCGTCCTTCATCGTGCGGTCGAGCGAAGACTTCTCGGGCTTACCGACGCCGAGCCACGCGCCATCCTTGTAGGCGTACAGCATGTCCTCGCAGACACGCAGCTCCTTGTCGTCCGCCTCGATCTTCGCCATGAACGCCTTGTAAGTGTCGTTGTATTTCTCAAGCGCGACCACGGGCAAGCCTCATCGGTGGGGATCAAGTGCAGTCAGAAGCTCACGCACGTTCACGCAAATAACATCGCACATCTTAGCCATCAGCTCTGGTTCTTCGCCGTTTCGGGTAAGCACGAGCGTCCGCCTTCCAGTCCCTTTCATCCACCCAGCCTCAAGATGTGCCGACCGACCGCTAGGCAGAAGGAGAACGCAAGTGTCAGCCCACACCATTCCGTCCATGTCAGATGCGTAGCCGTCCTTAGCGATGTCGGTCTCAAGAGCGTCCCTGTACTGTGCTGCCGACCACAATTTCCACTTCGGATCGATGTCAGACCAAGCAAATCCTCCCCGACCGTGTGGTGGGTTTCGAAAGTCGTAGACGGCATGTCCGTGGTCGCGAAGACACCGTACCAGACCGGGTTGCTCTTGATTGCGCCATGACGACGCCAGATATATTTTAGCCACGAGCGAGCTTCCTTTCGTCTGCGAGTATCTGCTTCCACTTAGGAGCCCAAGTCTCCAGAGTGTACTTGATCTTCTTACGCTCGGCTGCCCAGTCCCACGACGAATGGTCGAGATCAGGGACATCTTTGATCCACTCGACAACCTTCTCGACGATCTGCTCTGGCGTGTAGTCCTTCGTGCAGTGCAGCTTGGCAGTGCTGTACACAATGGCCTCGTGTATGCCGACATAACCGCGAGGGGCATTGTAACGAACTCGGTCGGCCCAGAATTTGTCGAGCACTGGCTTTGACTTGGACGGGTAGAGAGCATTGATTGCCCGCATGATCTTGTCGTCGGAGACTTCGTGAGTGCTTTGTGTCTTCGCCAGCTTGACTAATGACTTGGCCGGTACCCACTTGTCGCCGTCGATGACCTTGCCGAACCGGGATACGTCACGCAGGAGGGAAGTCGGATGGTATCTCATGTGGTGTGCGCAGTAGACTACCTTGCATTCCTTCTCGGGACGACGCTTGTTGTTGAACGTGCCAGGAAGGCGAAGCACTCTCGTTACGTCAGCTACGTTGTCGCCGCCGACCAGATAGGCGAGGTTTCTGTTTGCTTCCTCGATCTGCTCGACTGTGTACTTGTCCGAGTAGTCGAACGTCGCATCCTCACTCAAGAACCAGTAGCAGTGGATGCCACCGCCGCTATGGATCACCGCACTCGGTTGAATGTTCGCGGGCATCTCGCCGATCAGCTTCAAGAGCCCGTCGATGTTCTGCCCGTTGACTACGCAGTCGATGTCAGCCCAGAGCGCAGTCGCTCCCATCACGTCTGCTTTCTTGCCGCCTTTGGTTGCGCGCTTGCAGACGCCGAAGTAGACGCCGTATGCGCTGCCCTTCTGGCCGTACTTATGTGCGAAGTCCGCCAGTTCCGCGCCAGTGCGTATCCAATCCCGCATCGGCGAGCGGTTGCTTCCTTTCAGGGGGATTGCTCTCAGCTCGATCAGCCCGCCCTTCAACGGCTCGAGCAGCGCTCTCAGGAACTCCAAAGGTGTAGTCTGGGCCGACTTCGCCATGTTCGATAGTCTCCGCTTCCTGCTCGACGAGTGCCTTCAAAGCCCGACCGATCTTGCCCTCGAACGGCTTGACCACGTCCACGTTTCCGCTGACGCTGCCCGAGGCGAGGTTGCGCAGAAGCATTTGCAGTTCCGTCTTACCGAGGAATACCCGGCAGCCCGCTTCGACATCTTTCTCGGCCATACCTACCTCCAAAGAAAATGGGGCCGACCCTTCCGAGCCAGCCCCCAGTTTACGCCCTGCTTCCTTCTCTAATGGCGAGAGGAATGCTTCAGGCGATCAGATGTCGTCGGCCGAGGCAGCAACGACCTTGCGCTTGCCGCCCTTGACCTTCGCCTCGACCGCAACAGCAGCCTTAGCTTGCTTCGCAGACGCTTCGCGGTCTTCGGTAGCCGGCGACGGGGACGTACGCTTCGTGCTCTCGACTTCTCCGACGTCAGACGTCAGTTCAGAAACGGCCTCCGCATCCTTGGGGAAGTCGCACTCCACCATCTCAGTCCATCCGACGACCTTGAAGGAAGGCTTCGGGAGCTGGATCTTCGCGCGCTTCGGCTTGTTGGTCTTCTTGTCCATGATGACGTTGCCCAGCTTATCCTTGGCGTCGACATCGAACTCGTCCACCTTGGTAGAGACCTCCACGACGGGCAGCTCGCCCATGTGCATCATCGCGTCGGCAGCCAGCTTGGAGTAGAGGTAGAAGAACTCCTTATTGGCGGTCTTCGTGCCAAGCTCGATGTGGTCGATGGTGTCGGAACCTTCCTCGCGGATCGGGGCGACGAGCAGCATCTTCCAGGGGTCGAGGGCATTACCGTCTGCGGACACTTCCCAGTCGTCCTGATCGGTGTCTCCCAGGTCTTCGCGCTTCGGCAGCGTGTCGGCGTCGAGCAGCGGCGTGAGATGCTTGAAGATGACCTTCTTGCCCCCCTTGCCGTTGTCCTCCATCTTGCGCCAGACGAGCTGCACGTGCTGGTAATTCAGAACGACCTTGAAGCCGTCGTCCAGCTCGGTCGTGCGGTCGTCCTTGTTCTTCTGCGTGAAGTCGTAGGTCGACCAGACATTCGTCTTGCCGTTCCATTGATGTTTCATGCCGGGGAAGGACGTGCCACTACCTTCCTTCAGCTCCTTGCCGTCCATCGCGACGGAAGCAGCGTTCGCAGCAGCGCCCATCTTGGCGAAGGCGAAGGCGGCGGGATTGTACTTGACGGCGGTAGTCTTGTTGGTAGTCGCGACAGCAGTGCTGGCCATATTGGATTATCCCCATGTTTGCTTTGGAGTGTACACTCAGTCTACGTAGAAGACTTCCTTGATCTGACCGGGCGTTGCAGCGTTCGCGGCTAGCAGGACTTCAGTCAGGCAGCCTTGGCAGGCGTAGTACCCTTCTTTCGTGTACTTCAGCAGCCGACGCAAACTTGAGACGTGCCGCGTGATCTCGTGGACCGCAAGCCGCTTCCGCCCGATGTCCCAAAGCGTAAACTCGCCCGTTGCCAGTTCGATACCGTCGTACGCAAGCTGACAGACAGTGAAGTCGAATGCGTCGAGAAGGTCGGCAACATGCTGCGGATAGATGACCTTGATAAGCTGAATCGTCCGCTTCTTGCCGTCGACCTCTATGTGGTAGGTGTCGGCGTTCTCGGCCTCCTTGTGCAGCTTAGCCCCACGATGCACGAGCTTGCCCTTGTACGTCAGGTACTCGTCGTAGCTCGCAAAGAAGATGTCGAAGTCGCTGTCGAGGGCCTTGCCGGTAATCGTCCGACGAAGCGCCCCACCGGCGAGCCAGACCTTGTTGCACTGGAGAGGAGGCAGAGCGTTCAGAACCTTCTCCAGCTCGCATTCTTCGTTCTCGTCGAGTCCAGCCAGTCGCTTGATCGTCTTCATACCGCCTCCACGAGGATGCTCGTTCCTTCCTTGGTCGCCGACTTGCACGCCTCTAGCTGTTCCTTAGTCGCCCCGAGCTGTTCGGCCAGAGCAATCAGCTTCTTCGCGTCGTTCCGGCTCTGGCTGGCGGTCACTTTGGACATGACCTTGAAGCTGCTGCCTTGCACGAACTTACGCTTGATCTCGCCCATCTTCAGATACAGGTCGGCTTCTGCCCCTAGGCGGTTCTTCTTTGCCGCCTCTTCCTGCTTCTCGAAGCCAGCCACGACCGCCGCGATCTTCTCGACTGCTGCTACTTGCTTCTTCGTCGGTGCCTTCGCATCTTCGTCGGGAATGTATGGTCTAAAGCCCAGACATTGCCGTGCATACGGGCACTCGGTACAGTCCGACCCTCCGCGCGCTTTCCCCTCGGGCGGTGCCTTGTTGGGGTCGTCGCACTTCATAATCGCGTCGGCACGCATCACGAGGGACTTGAACGCGCTTTCGCTGTACTTGAACGGGTACACTTTGAGATCGAACAGGTCCGAGGCGTCCACGTAGAAGACGATGCCCCAGTCTGGCTTCACTCCCATTGACGCCGTACGACGAATGAGCCCGATCTGCGTCATGATCTGTGCAGGGTGCGCGATCTTCGGCAGCTTGGACTTGTTGTAGCGAGGGTCGATACTCTTGATCTCGCACGCAACCGCACAGCTCGGCCCGATGTCAGGAACGCCATACTCTGCAAGGCAGTCCCGAGGCATCTTGATTGCAACGCCATCCGGTGTCGATGATAAAGGTACTTTATCTCCCTTGAGGGTAATCTGGTTCTCTTGTCCGCCGTGGATGAAGCCGCCGCCGTTGGCCTTTGCCCAGTGTTCGAGGAGAGGAGCCGACCAAGCGTCTTCTAGTACGTTCCCTCTCGTCGTGAAGCCCGTATCCGAGGGTTGGTCTTCGTCAGGCGCGAGGCCGAGCTTACTATAGACCGTCTTCCTGATGCATTGCCCGATCTCAGACGCGCCGACCGTCTTACTTCTGTCGTGGCTGAATCCGGTCTTGAGAGACTGAGCAAAGGGTATGCAGACTTCTTTAAGCGTTGGCATTCTGCTGTTCCGCCTGCCACTGGTCGATAGCTGTTGTCGAGAGGTTGTACTCAGCGGCTACATCACAAAACTTGGCAGCCACGATTTTTGTCCCGATGTCCCAGTGTTCCAGCCTGTCGTGAGCCTTCTGTAGGGCACACAGAAGCCCCCTGTGCTCGTAAAGAAAGTTGGGGAGTTCGGACTTCAATGAACCGCCCGCCAGCAAGAAATGTAAGTCGTCTCCGTAGTCGTCCATCCTGCGGGCAAGGTCGTCGTCGTCGATCAGGAACCCTACAGCGCACTTCAGCCCACCGTCGCCTCGATACGCGCACTGATGGGTGTCCTTAACACTGCGCTTTCCCTGCTTGAGTACGCCGAGCACGGCCTTGTCGAAAATCTCTTGCGGCGTCACTTCGCTTCCCTCCAGTTTGGCCCGATGCCCGATGAAGACTTGATAGGTACACGCCACTTAATCAGGTTATCTGCTGCCGTCTCCATAAGGTGCTTCATCTGCTTTGCACACTCGACGGCATACTCGGTCTTGCACTCGACAATCAGCTCGTCATGGACCGACAGGATAAGCCGCGCGTCCCACTTCGGATTGTCGAGGCACATCTTGTGGACACTGACCATAGCAAGCCTGATAAGGTCCGCCGCCGATCCCTGGATAATGCCAGAGATCGCCAGACGTTCTGCGTGACTGCGTAGTTCGCTGTTCCTGCTGTTGATGTGAGGCAAGGGAACTCGTCGACCGAACAGAGTGAATACGCATCCGTCCTTCCTTGCCTGAGCTACAGCCTCATCCTTCCAGTCGTAGAACCGCGACAGTGTACGCTCGTGATCCAGAAGGAAGTCCGTGGCGTCTTCGTAGTCGATCTTGGCCTGCTGAGCTAAGCGCCGAGCCTTGCCGCCATAGACCACCAAGAAATTAGCAGTTTTGGCTACGCCTCTCGCCTCATCCGTTACCTCCTTCAGGTCGATATGCCCGATGTTGGCGGCGGTAAGAGCGTGGATGTCTTTATCTTCGACGTAGGCTTGGACGAGTACAGGGTCTTCAGTGACGTGAGCCGCAACACGAAGCTCAATCTGGCTCTCGTCGCAGACAACTAACGTGTAACCGTCCTCGGCGACGAAGGCTTCCCGTACGGCTTTGCCCTCTTTAGTTCGTGAGGGAATTTGCTGTGTATTCGGATTGGCACAAGCAAGTCGACCCGTGACTGTTCGAGTAATCTTATGCTCAGGATGCACGCGGCCAGTGTCTTGCCTGACCTTACGGGGGAGAGCGTCAACGAACGAGGACTTGAGCTTGCTGAGCTTCCGATGCTGCACGAGAATGTCGACAAGTTCGTCCGTCCCTTCCAGTCGTTCGAGAGCAGCCTTGTCCGTCGTGACCTTGCCGTCGCGGTCAGTGGGTAGGTCGAGACCACGCGCTTGTAGGACTTTCTTTACTTGAAGCGGCGAGCCGAGGTTGAATGGACGGGACAGCATTGCCTCTGCTTCAGTGACGTACTGCTCTGCGGCGTCTCTTTCCGGTCCATGGCAGGTGTGATCCATAAGCAGGCCGCACGCGCCCGACTTGATCTCTTTATAGGTCTCGTTCTTCAGCTCTTGAGCCCGTGCCACCATCTCGTCGAGCTTCGGTTGCCATTCAACGTCCAGCTTCCGCAGCTTCTCGACATCGACCTTCACACCTGCCTTCTTCATCCCGTAGATGACAGGGAGAAGTTGCCGGTCGCGGTTGTAGACTTCCCAGAGCCCTTGATCCTTGAGCGCCTGTTGGAACACCTTGCCGAGAGCGAGTGTGACTGCCGTATCTTCCGCAGCGTACTCACACGCTTCCTGCAAAGGCACGTCGCGGAAGTCTGTACGCCCTGGCCGGTTCGTGACGACATCCTTGAAGGCGATGGTGTCGAAGGCGAGGAACTTCTTGGCGAGGTAGTCCATACCCTGTGACGGAAGCTGGTCGCCGAACAAGACGTAGGCCATCAGCATCGAGTCGTGTACGTTGTGGAAGTGTACACTGTACCGACCCTGCCCGAATATCTGCATGTCGTAGAGAGCATTATGGAACAGCTTAGGCTTGGGGCCGGCGAACTCTGCGCTCAGCTCGTTCAGCACGTACTTTGTGTCTAGCTGCTTCCCGAGATTGGACCAGTGGCCAACCGGGATGTAGGCGCTGACGATCTTGCTGCCTTCCTCGACCGACAGCGCGATGCCGACAAGGTCTTCAGCCAGCGCGTCCAGGCCGGTCGTCTCGCTGTCGATGCAGTAGGACCGCGCCTTCTCCAGCCTCTTGCGCCACTTAGTCAGCGCATGCTTGGTCGTCACTAGGTCGTAGTCTGCTGCGCTGAATGTCAACACTCCTAAGCTCCCTCGCCGCCTGCTTCATCACGTTGGTTATACCCCGAGCGAGACGTCGTGCTCTCTGCCGGTCGAGTGTCGTTTCTTCGTAGTCGTCGGGGTAGTCGTCTGGCTTGTACTCTGCGACTGAGACGATCTGCCGGTCGCGGCCTCGATTGCTCTTCAGTGAGATCATGACGCTACTCGCTGGTTACGACTGGAATTACTGAATTGCGGACGTCACTTCTCGAAAGCAACGCGGGCGTGTCGCAGGATCATTCGAGCGGCTAGAACGTACCACTCCCAATCCACGCCTTCGCTGTCATTGTGCCCAATTCCACGCGATATTAGACGCGCTAGCCGTTCCTCGGCTGGCATGTCTGGGCGGCGGATTTCAGTATCGGATTTGGCCATGTGTTCGCCCTCCTGGCGACTTCCGCTCTCTCATCTAACCGGACGCGCCGGGCCCTAAACGGTAGAGGTTGAAACTGGCATCCCGGCGGCAACCGACGCGGCATGCTTCTTGTTGATCTCACGCTGCACAGCTTGGTCGCGCTTGCGTGCCTCGACCCATTCTAGCGCCCTAGGATGCGAGCGCCAAAACTCGTCGAAGTCAGGAAAGCCGTCAGGGTATCCTGCGAGCGCCCACATCTGGTTCCAGTGGGTTACCTTTTCGCGCTTGAGTCCGCGCGATTCGCGCCACATCTGCTTGCGGCGCTGGTACTCCGGGTCTCGCGCATGCATCGCTTTGCGGGCTTGGATTTCCGGGCGACTGTTGTGGGCGGTGCGGCTCATCTCACGGGCCTTTCGTGTTGTGTCTGGTTCTACTGAAAAGCAGAAGTCACTCGATGTCGTCAGAATGTAGCTCGATCACGTCCTCGCCGCCGCCGTAAATCATTCCGGTGACGGCCTCGAATTGTGCGCTATCCGCGTCGAAAATCTTCACGATGGACGCGCCGCTCGGGTCGATCGCGCTCAACTTTTCAATCAGTTCTTTGACCGTCATCTTGTGTCCTCCCCGACTTCCGCTTACTCATCAAAGCTGAAAAGAAAAAGCGCCCCCTTAGACTGCTCAGCGAACCCCACCACAAGGTCATGCCATTCGACGAAAGGAACCAAACGTCGGACGGTGCTGAGCAGTCTAAGAAGGCGCTACTGGTACGTCTGGAACTACTGAATTGCGGACGTCACGCACCGTACTGTTCCGCGTAGCAGGGCGCGTCTATTTTCTCGATTTCGTTGATGCTCAGTGCGACGAAGCCCAGCGCCAGCCATGGCTCGCCAGCGATCAGATATGTAACTTCAACGACGATCTCCCGGCCTGAATATCCGGCGCTTTCTTCCCACTCGCGCAGCCAAAGCGTGTCGCCGACTAGATAGCCGCGATCATCCTTGCGAAGCTCGAAACGCTTCTCGTCATCCCACACGGCTTGGAAGTGCGGCGGGTGGCATTTCAGTTCGTGTCGCATGTCCGCTAACTCATCTTACCCGACGCTGTCCTCGAACTCCACACGGGGCTCGTCGAATATCCCCGGCGCGTCGTAGGCTGGCACCACACGAATTACTTCGCGCTCGGCGTACCACTTACCGTAGGGGCCGCACAAAGCCTTGCTGGCGCGAACATACGAGCAGGCCGTGGGCTTTATCTTGCCCGTGACGACGTCGACCGTCTTGTGGCACTTGTGATAGACTGTGTCGGCCACTGCGCTGTCGTGATGATGCTCGCAGGAAGTACACAGCTTAGGTCCGTCAGACATGCTAGCCTCCCGTTGAAAGTTAGAGAGGCAGGGACGAGAGCGAATGAGCGCCCATCTAAGTCCCTGCCCCTCGCTACGCGCCAGAGCCTAGATTTACGTCAGCTCCGTCGCGATCTTAACAGAGCGTCTTCGAGTACGGTTCGCGTCCCGTTCAGCGCCTTGTACGCGGCGTCCAAGTCGGCGGACAGGCGCTTGACGGTGGCTTCGCTCATTTCGAGCTGGTCCTTGAGGCTCGGCTTGGACGTCGAGCAGCTCCAGTTGCTCGTCTCTTCCTCGTCGCAGCAGTCGTCGCTGTTCTTGGCAGCCTTGTAGCCGTCGTCGTACGCCTTACGGAGCGCCTTGATGACTTGGATGCGGCCGAGTGTCCTCATTCCGTCGCCGTCATAAGTGCCCGTCAAGCAGACTTCCATGCGATGCTTGGCGTCCTTGAGAGAAAGATAGTCGCTCATGGGGTCGTCTCCTTGCTGGGTGGATGAATTGGCCGGGGATTTTAGTTTCGCTCGTCGAGCTACCCCGATTGACCTCGACTAAGGTAGGGAGCGACCCCACCAATCCTTGTAGAAAGGTCGAGGCTTAGTCTGCCCCGTCCTCGCCCTCTTCCTTGTCGCCGCCGCCCTCGAACTCTTCGCGGTCGCAAAGCATCTCGGTCGGCTCGTGCTTGGCGTCGTGTGTCCCGGTGCATGTCAGCACCATCGACGGCTTGCCCCAGGCGTTCGCATTGCAGCTCGGGCACGTGTGCTTTGCCTTCGCGCCGGCCTTCTTTTTCGCCTTCGGCTTCTTCTCCGGTTCCGGCAGGGGCTCGTTTGCCCAGACGAACTTGAAGCCGGTCGAGAGAAGTTCCTTGGCAGCCGCGTCGAAGCGGTCGCCGTCGATGATCTTGTGCGACGAGTGGGAGCCAGTGGCCTTGCCTGTCGGTACGCCCTTCGCGTTCAGGATGATGGGCTCCAGGCCAACCATGAGCATCGCCGCGACCCAGTATTTGCCGTGGCCATTCTCCTTGATCGCCTTCATCTCGATCAGCTCGTGGCACATCTCGTGGACGAGGGTAGAGAGCACCAGCTTGTCGCCGTGTTCCGGTGCCGTCTGCAACCGAGCAAAGTCCATGCCGATCTCGTGGACTTTGCCCTTCAGCTCAGTCCGCCGCGTCCAGCTCTTTGCCCAGAAGTGCCCGAGGGACTTCTTCAGCCTCACGTTCGAGAAGATGACCGGCTCCAGCTTGCCCTCGAACAAGGAGACGTTGAAGTGATCGAAGGCTTGCTGGAGCTGAGTGGCGATCTCGACCGAGGGGGCGACGTTGGTCTTGAGATTGACCGACGAGAGAGGGATGTTCGCGACTTCGGCAGCGTGGTCGACCTTGGGCTTTGCCGGCTTCTTTGCTTGCTTCGCAGTCACTCCGTGTGCCGGTTGTTTGGCCGGTTCTTTGGCAACCTTCGGGGCACTTGCCTTCGGGGCTTTCTTGCCCTTCGCAGCCTTGGCTTTTGCCGGTTGTTTGGCCGATGCGAAAAACGAGCCTGGGATGTCCTTGGCGAACGCCTCTGCCTCGCCCTTGCGTGCGAAGTTCTTGGACAGCTTTTCGCCGGTCGCGGCGTTGATGGCGTAGTAGCCTGATGCTGTACCAAGCGTCGTGACCTGCAACCCAGACGAAGCATCGGCGTCCATGTCGGCCACTGAATTGAGGGGCGCAAGGGCTCCCTGATCGTTGTGTGCCTTGGACGGTTGCTTCGTCTGGGTATTCGCTTTCCGAAGTTCGCGCTCCTTCTTGTCGGCCTGCTTCATGCGGGCGACTGCGGCGGCGCGAACTGCGGTCTTGTCGGGTGCTGCTTCGATGGTCATTGTCTGGTTCCTTTGAGGTTGTGGTGGCGGAGACTGTTCAGTGGAGGGAGGCTTGGGGTGCCTGGGGAGGGAGAATGACCGGGACGACCTTGGGCTTGCGGATGCTCTGAGCCGGCGCTGCCGATGCCTTGTGGCCTTCGTGGATCATGCGTGCGGCCAGGGCGGTCTCGGCGGGGATCATGAGAAGAACCTCCGACTTGCCGACGTAGGCCACTGAGATGCCGCGCGCAGGGAGCTTGCCGAACACTCGACCGCCCATGCAGACCGTCCACGTCCCCGACTTGTTCGGCCCGGTGTGTGCGGTGAAGGCGGGCTTGCCCTGGGGACTGACGCTCTGCTCCAGATCGCACCAGAGGGAGACGACGACGTGAGCCTCGGGAGACTTCTTCGGCAGCTTCCGGTGCTCCAGCCAGAGCGGGGCCATGTCGGCGAGCTTCACGAAACTGGTCTTGGACTTCTTAGCCATTGGATGGTTCCTTTCGGTGGGTGGTGTAGGCGGCTACTTACAAAGCGGTAATGTAAGGGCTACCATACACTGCTTCGTTTCGTCGTGCAACACTCAAAGTGTACGCTTAGTGCAAGCCGAGATAGGCGTTCAGCTCGTCCATCGCTACTTCGGACACGTCGAAATAATCTGCCGAGTCGTAATATGCCTGCCTCTTCATTCCGCGCCGCTTGGCGAGACCGATGATCCATTCGTGGGCTTCGACGGACAGGATAAACAGATCACGCTGTTCCCCAACGTCGCGTAGGTCCAGCTCGGCTGCGAGGCCCGCAAGGTCGAGATCGCAATCACGGTATCCCGTACACTCGCATTCAGCGCCCAGGCTATGCAGAGTTTTGAGAAAGCGTCGAACTGCTGAACTGCGCTCTTTGAGGCTTGCAAGTCGTCTGGCACGTAATTCCTCCGAACGGCGGAATAGATAATCTTGCTCGTCTCTGGCATCGCTTACAGCGTTCTGCTTAGCCTCTTGCCGAGTGCCGCTGTAGTTCGTGCGTAATTTCGGCGGACTTAGGGACTTAGAGGAAGCGCTACTTGGCCCCATTTTTACAGGGTTTTTGACGCCAAGTAGCTTACCGAGTGCTTCAAGGGATGACACTGAGATCACCAATCAGGTCGCTAAGTTCCTCGACGCTGGCGATCAAGCTGGTGATCTTGAGGGACTGCTGCTTAGCTACCTTCGTCATCAGGGCTACCAGCTCCCTGAGATCGTCGATGTCTTCCTGGGCTCGCTGAAAGTCCTTCGGAGAGACCGCGTTACCTAGCGGGAAGGGGACGACCTTGGTCTTGTGGGCCGCCAGCGTTCTCTCGACCCGAAGCTCCAAGGCGGCCATATCGCGGTCGACTTGGTCTTGGATTTTACCGAGCGCGTTCTCGACCGGGCGTAAGTTCTCTTCGATGGTGTCGCACATCTCGTCACGACCGACGTATTGTCCCATGTGTCCGCTCCCTCAAAAGAAAAAGGGACCAGCGTTTCCGCCAGCCCCTTAGTGTTCGCTGAAGATAGGCTTCAAAGTGTGCGGTGTCAATCCGCCGAGACTTCCTTATGCGCCTCTTTCAGAGAGGTAAGGAACCTCCGGTTGCCGTCCAGCTTGTCCCGCATTGCTCGGATGTCCGTGGGGATAGACTTGAGCGTGACGAGCTTGCTGAGAGTTGCTGCGGTACTGTAGGCATCGGCGAGAGCCTTGTTGGCCGCGCTGATCTCTTGCTGGAGCCGGTCGAGAGCCCCGATCACAGTGCTTCTGCTTTCCTGCTTCTTCAGGTCTGCGGCGCGCATTGCGATCTTGGCGAGCACGAGGGAGGGGCGCTGCGATCCGCTGCCCTTTGTCTCGGCAGCCTTGCGCCAGGAAGCGATGACTTCTTCGTAGGCTGCCTTGTGCTCTTCCTTCAGGGTGCGCAGCGCCGCCAGCTCGCCTCGTGTGGTGTACACTGGCTTCGGGCCGGCACCATCGAAGTGCAGTTGGATGTCCGAGGCCAGCGTCAGGATGTCTTGACCGAAGTAGCGGACCGATGCCAGATCGTTGCTGATCGTCATCTTCGCAACGCCCATCTCTGCCGATACTTCGTCGAGCACTCCCTTGGGCAGCCTGTCGGTGCGTAGTTCCCCCCCGGAGGAAGTAGACGCCGACACCTTCACTTCGACTTCCTCGGCGCGCTCCAGGGATTTATGGGCATTCTTGTACTCTTCGCGGGCCTTTGCCTTGGCGTGCCTGTCGACTGCTGCTGCCGTGGCTGCCTTCGCTTCGGCCATGCGGACCTTGGCCTTGCCGATGCTACGGACGGACGAGCGGCGCGCGATGGCAGAGGCTAGCTTGTTTGTGAACAGCATACGCACGGCCTCGGGCAACCCCGCTCGATCTAGGTTCTCTGCGCATTCCAAGACTTCTTCGGTGCAGTCGTCGATGCGGTCGTCGCCGGTCAAGGGCATCCAGACGCAGGGTATCTCGGGCTTCTTCAGTTGCTTGAAGGCTTCGACCCGGTGCAGGCCCGCCACGAGACGGATGCGACCGTCCCTGAGCTGGCGCAACATGACGGGGTGGATCAAGCCCTCAAGTTCGATGGACCGAGCCAGCCCCTCGACTTCGGCCGACGATGCCTTGCGAACGCGTGTGCCGATCTCGATGCGGTCGATGGGTGCAGAGTGTGCCATGCGTGGTAGCCTCCAAGCGTACGTTTCAGGCAAGCCGATAGTTGTTCCAGACGATCTTGTCGCCGGTGCGGTGGTGGAAGGTGCCGCATATGTCTGCGAAGTACGGTTCTGTCGACATATTGCGAAAACGTGTCTCTTCCGAGCCGAATGGTGAACATGAGAACCGATGCCCCTGGACGTACTTGGCAGAGACCACGTTCCGTTCCCGCTCCAGGGCTCGATAAGCCCCCATCTCGACTTCCGATCCGAGAGGGTAGGCGTAGGGCTCTCCGTATTCGTCGACCAAGCCGCTATCGGAGAACTCGACCGTCCTGCCCGACGACAGGCTACGAAGGCCCTGGAGCCACCTGCTACGGCCTTCTTGGGCGCGGGAGCCAGCTTCGGTCACGATCGGCGCGGGATGGTCAGGGCGGTAGGCCCAGGCTTCGGGAAGGGTAGCTGGACGGGGCCGGCGACGGGAGATGCGGCGCGCAACGGAGATGTCCGAGCAGAGCTGGAGCCATACGGCGAAGTCCTCATCGGTCATTTCGGGGCGAGGGGACGAGAGCAGTGCGAGCATGGCAGGTTCCTTTTCTGGCGGTGCGGTGGTGACTTGCGAGAGAACCCTACACTCGTTTGTTGCCGAGTGCAAGCGCACGAGTGCAAGGCAGAGTGTAGGGCGCGGATACATCTCAAACAATACGACAATTCGAATGGGGGCACGACACGACTGCTACGCCACCGGGGGGTACGTAGTATCTATATATTTTAATAAAATAAAGTTATATAGTTATGGGGAAGATGGGCGGCTTGTAGGTCGACGAGATGTCTCGGACCATTGTTTGTCGGGATGTTCGATCTTGCCCTTCAGTCGTGCTCCCCGTACACTTCGCGGCTAGGCTGGCGCTAGACCAGTTGGCAACGAGAGGGCGACATGAGTGTCAGTTCAATTCCGGCTAGGCTTCAGATGGAGCCGGCCGACATGGTGGCGTATGATCGGTGGCAGGATGGCGAGGGGCTGCTCGATGCCGCGGATGCCTGCAAGGATGCCTGGGCTCGGTATCGGTCGCAGTGGCGGGCGGCTCGGAACGTGGAGCTGGCGCGGACTGTCGAGACGCATGATCGGCGGGCATGGCGGGAAGGTCTCGATCCCTACACTCGGAAGGGCGCGGACAGGGCACAGCGGCTCGGGGCTTGGTTCGGTGTCTGCTCGGGCAAGCGGCGCGGGGAGCTGCGGGACGACGAGAGGGCGTCGTACTGGAGATGGCGTTCTCGCATCCTGAGGCATGACCCGGATGTCTGGTGGGGCGTTTGGGGCTTGGTCGACGGCGAGGCCCTTGGTTCCTTGGCGATGGGCCTGAACCGCGATCCGAACGAGCTGGCCGGCCGCGTGAAAGTGGGCCTTGGTTGGTTGGTCTGTGAGTTGTATGGATCAACATTGTCCCGGAATTGGCATAGGGTAGGGGGGACTGAAATTCCCCTGGCTGCTGTGTGCGATCCTGGCGGGACACCGCGACCGGCCCCAGTCCCCTGCTGAACGTGAGAAGCCCCCGGCGCGCAATGTGGTGCGACGGGGGCTTCCATGGTTGCATCTCTGGCCTTGGTTCGTTATTCGTCGGCCAGAAGTTCCTTGACATCGTCGGCGCTGCCGGCCCGCACCGTAACTAGCCCCACGCGGCCAACGTATGCCGGCCTTGGTTCCTTGTCGTGCCGCACGATGGTGCCGACAACCCGCCCGCACCGGATGCCGTTCCAGACGCCGCTGCGGAGCTTGGTCCACTCGATTGGCCTGTTCATGGTCTTGGTTCCTTATCCTTGGTGTTGCCTTGAAGTGTAGGGCGAGCCCGTGACTAGAGCCCGCCCTTGGTCTGCTACCGGATCAAGTACGTCACGTCAGCTTAGCCGCGGCCTTGAACTCATCGGATAAACTGCCGTCTTCGTTGAACACGCGGTCGAGACCGTCTTCGCCGCCTTCAAGTCGGAACTCTAGGGGCATAGAACGCCGCGCATTGAGGCCAGTCGAAAGATCAAGCCGCATGCCGTTAAGCCAAGCAACGACGTTAGCTACTGAGATGCTGCCGTCAGACGGGTCTTGCACAATAGCAAAGGCTTCCCCGTCGTGCTCAAACTCTAGCCCTGGTATGGTATCGGCCGCGATAATCAGCTTCCCTAAGCACTTCAGTAGACCGGCCTCATTGAACAGGTCGCGGGGAATGACACGATTGTAGGACATGGCCCTTGGTTCCTTTGCGTGGTTGTGGTTGCGGTGATCGTATCAGATAGTCCGCACCTTGAAGCAGTTCGTTTCGCCGTATAGCTGGTAGCTCAGTGCCTCATTGATGAGATATTCGCAGGCATCGAAGCCACAACCCGGAACGCGGATCGCATCGTGGTCGCCGTCCCGCTTGCAGGTCATGCCGATTGCCAACGCGATGCTATAGGTCGGATGCCTATCACTTAGCGTGCCATCGTCGTTGCGCTCGAAGTAAAGCACTTGGATGTTGCGTGACATTCCAGAAGCCGACCGCTTGCGAATGATGCAATAGACCTGCGATCCCTTGGGAAGCCAGCCGCGCACGCGTTCGATTGCTTCCTGACGTTCAGCAGATATTTTCTTAGCCATGGCCTTGGTTCCTTATGGTTTGGTTCAGTCCCGAGTGTGGTGCACTCGTCTCTAAGCCGCCGCGCAGGCACGACGGCTTAGAAAGGATGGCACTAGGCTAGGCGTTGGAGTGTTCGGTTTAGGCGCGCGGCACTTGCTTCTCATTCCAGCGCGTGGCCTTGCCAAGTACGTCCACCGCGTAGGTTGCCCGATCCCCGGTCAACAGCTCGGTCATGTCGTACATTGTCCGCTTCGCGCCGCGCGCTGTGATGGTCTGGTCTTTGTAGATCACCCACACGACTTGATGCGCGGCGCTGTAGACTTCGATTGTTCCGTTTTGATTGTAGACGTAGGTAACATGTCCGATGGCAATCTTGGCAACCTTGCTCGCAAGCCGCTCTTGTCCAGTCTTTGCTTTCGGCATCGTCTCGGCTCCTTATGTGGTTGTGGTGTAGTCACTCTCACTTATCCCCGTTCGTACACTTGACATAGCCGCTAAGTGTACACTCAGCGCGAATAGTGGCTTAGTGTGGCATCGGCGCTACTGTAATCCACACGTCGTCGACCCTGGCAACGTGCTCTAGGTCGCTAAGCAGGTCATAGACCATCGGCAGAACGTCGAAACGATCTCCGTACAGTCCTGTGAGGCTGTCGACTACGGCTGCAACGTGCTCGCACGGGAAGCGCAGTGTCATTGAACCGCTAAATGTTGTGATCTGGTATTTCACGGCTTGTTCCTTTGTTGTGTCGTATTGACACTCCTAGGGTTAGCCGAGTGTCCTTAACAAACAGCTAAGAAAGTGAACGATGGATAAGCCGAACGCCCTTAAGCAGCGCCAGCTAGACCGTTTGCGCTGGCTTGAAGCTGGCGCGGCTTCCGAGCACACTGCGCTAACAGAGCATCAGAAGGCAGCAGTAGTGCGCCTTATCGAAGAGGGCGCGACGCTTGTCGAGGTAGCAGCGCTCAGCGGTATGCCGTCTGTAAGCACGATCTATCGCGAGAGTTTCCAGAACGAGCCATTCGCGCAAGCTATGCGATCAGCGCGGGCAGCGGCGGCAACTACGTTTATCGAAGAGGCACAAGACAACCTGCGCATTGCAGCGTCTAGCAAAGATACGGACGCAATGGTGATAGCGTCGGCCTATCATCGCGGATCGCTAGAGTACGCCGCTAAGATCGCACCAAAAGAGTTTGGACAACTTGTGAAGATCGCTGGCGCGGACGGTGGAGCGCTTACTATCCAAACTATCAACTACTCGGCAACGATCGGCAATGATGGCGAAAGTAGTGCGCCTCTCGCGCGCGCGACGCCCTTGCAGGTTCAAGCGGCGCAAACGGAAGAAAGTCCCGACGCGGCTTAAGGCTGCCTGTCGCGCGGCCTATCTACTAGGCGCACGGTCGCGCCTCATACCTGCACTAATGACCGTGTTCGGCATCACTGAGGCACAAGCTAAGGCATGGCCACGCAAGCGCACCACTAAGCGCGGGCTATTGTAAGTTCTAGTGCAGAGCTTCGCACGCCATACACTGCGCAATGCCAGGATGTACGCCTAGAGCCGGCCTAATGAATGTTGCCCCAGGAAAAATAAAATCGGCCGGCGAGGGGGGTGGGAGCAAAGTTGGCCGAGGGGACCCATTAACTAATCTGGTGGCCGGGAACGGCTTTCAAATTCCTGGGAGTATTCTCCCCTATGCAACTCAAAGGGGACCCAAGTGTACACTCCGCGTCAGCTAGCAGACCATCCACGGCATCGGCAGCTCGCTAAGCTAATCGAGAACGCCACAAAGCGAAGCAAGGTCTCCCGACGCAAGTGTACGCTCGACGACGATTGGCGTACCTGGGCGCTCGAACAAGACTACTGCCCCCTCACCGGCCTTCGACTTGACTGGTCGGCCCACCGCTCTCGTGAGGCCCCAGGTCCGCTCGCGCCATCCATAGATCGTATCGAGCCTACCCTGGGCTACACTCCCGAGAACACACGCATCGTTTCACACTTCGCCAACATCGCTAAGTCGGTCTGGACAGATACCGAGTTCAAGCTGCTCGTGCTGGCCAGTGCAAAGAACCTGAGCTGATGGCAAGATTTCTATTCCCTAACCAGTGGTCCCCGCGCCACTACCAGATACCCGTCTTCGCCGCACTAGACTCGGGCACTAAGCGCGTCATCACCGTATGGCACCGTCGCTCGGGCAAAGACTCGGCAGCAATCAACTACATCGCGAAAGCTGCTCACGAGCGGATCGGCAACTACTGGCATCTCTTCCCCACGGCTAAGCAGGCTCGCAAGGCTCTTTGGGAAAACGTAGACGGAGCAGGCAAGCGCACACTCGATCTCGCGATACCTCATGAGGTACGTGACAGCACTCGCCAGGATGAAATGTTCATTCGGCTCAAGTGCGGCAGCTCGATCCAAGTAGCCGGCGCGGATCAGTTCGATGGCCTCGTGGGCTCTAACCCTGTTGGCGTCGTCTTCTCCGAGTATGCTCTGACCAGTCCGCTCACTTGGCGGTACGTCGCCCCGATCCTACGAGAGAACAAGGGATGGGCTTGGTTCAACAGCACTCCGCGCGGGAAGAACCACTTATACGAGTTGGTCGAGCGGAACAAAGATAACGACCGCTGGCTCGTCTCGATCAAGGGCTGGCGTGATACCGGCGTCCTCACGCAACAGGACATCGAAGAAGAAATTCGCGACGGCATGGCGGTGGAAGTCGCAGAGCAAGAGTTCAACTGCTCGTTCGACGCGCCTAACCTCGGCCTCGTCTACGGCAAGGACATGGAGCGCGCCAGACTTGAAGGCCGCATCACTCCGCTGCCTTACGATATGCGCTACCCAGTCGAGACAGCCTGGGACATTGGACACCGAGACGCGACCGCAATCATCTTCTTCCAGCGCGTCGGCCAGTGGATCAACATCATCGACTACTACGAGAACAAGGGCCAAGGGCTCCCGTTCTATGCAAACGAAGTCCACAAGCGGGGCTACTTCTTCAGCCGGCACGTCGGACCTCACGACCTCGACAACAAAGTCTGGTGCATCGACACAACTGCAAAGCACGTCGCTGCGCAGAACTACGGCATCCCGTTCGTCGTCGCCCCGAAGCTCTCGGTGTCGGAAGGCATCGACGCTACCAGACGGTTCCTGTCGCGCTGCCGCATCGACCCAAGGAAATGCGAACAGCTCATCTCGGCTCTCATGCAGTACCAGTACGAGTGGGACGAGGATAAGCGCATCTTCACGAAGGAGCCGGTTCACGACTGGTCGTCCCATCCCGCAGACGCCGCACGCTACGCCTCGGTCACTCCCGACAGCATCGGCATCATCCCCCAGTGGGCTCGCGAGATGGCTGGACAGGGGCTCGGCCAACGCCTCGGGCACAACGGTGGGCCGTCGATGGAAGACGATTTCGACCCTCTCTCGGCCTTCAGGGGCGCGGACGCCAGGTAATCCGCCTCGATTTCCTCTCAGGTTCACGCCTGGGGGCCAGATCGGGGGCGGGGGCCATGGTGGTAGCCCAGAACACAAACGGCCGTCAGCGGTCAAATTTGAGGCTCCCACGTTGCAGCAGGTTTCAAGCACTCTTTGGGTCGACGACCTGACCACCTTCGACATCGACACCGTCGCCAAGAACATGAGGCCCGAGGACGTTGCCGAGTTCGATTGTTGGGGCCTCTCGCTCGAACAGGCCGTCGAAGTCTTCAAGGCAGCCCCTCGGTCACACGCGAAGGTCGCTCTCGTCGACAACAAGCCAGTGTTCGCCTGGGGCATCTCGAAGGCGCGGGGCGGTTGCTACGGCCTCTGGGGTTTCGGCACGCCTGAAGCGAAGAAGATCATTCGACCCCTGACTCGGTACGGCAAGACGACGTGGCTCCCCGGCGTTTTCGCGACCGGCGAAGTATCCCGTATCGACGTCCACGTTCCTCTCAAATCCTCTCACTCGTGGTCGTGGCTCATGTGGCTCGGCTGCAAGATCGAAACAAGGCTTCGCTACTTTGGCGCTCACGGGGAAGAGTTTCTTCTGCTGGCGTACACGGTCGACGAGGCTAAGCGCGAGTATCCCCATGTGCATGTTTAAGGGCGGCGGTGGCGGCACAGTCCAGACCGCAGCACCGGCCGCAGCGCCGACGAAGAGTTCGGCAGAAGTGCAGGCCACGTCAGAGCAGGAGCGCGTCAGGCTGGCTGCCTCTACGACTGGCTTCGCCTCGACAATCCTGACTGGCGGCTTCGGTTCGACCGTCATGCCGAAGATCAAAGGGGTCGCAGTCGGCACCTGACGCTCCCCTCAAACACTCAGGTACAATTTATGGTCGACAAGCTAGCGGACGATATTATCACGCGGCTTGCCTCACTTCAGATGAGTCGCAGCGGTTTTGAGCGTAGCTGGTCGCAGGCGGCAAATGTCGCGGCACCGGAGGCTCAGGCGTTCAGGCGGCTCGGTTCGTTGGGAATGCTCAAGGGGCTTCCTAAGCAGGCAGCAGCGTCGGAACGATCAAAGTACATTTTCGACAGTACGGCAATCAACGCTGTCGACAGACTCGCCTCGGGCATCGAAGCCATCGTCACGCCTCAGTCGGACAAGTGGCACGGCCTTGACATCTTTCAGCTCAAGCGCCGCAGTCAGACAGACATCGAGAAGGCGTGGCTTCAGGACGTTCGGGACGCTCAGTTCTCTATTCGCTACGACAGCGACAGCGGCTTCATCCCCAGCATCCAGACCATCTATCGTCGCGTCGTGGCGTTCGGTAATGCCTTCCTCTTCGCCGACGACGATGCACGATACCAGTCGCGCTCGATGATCCAGTACCGATACATGCCGCTCGCGGAGTGCTTTATCGCTACAGACCATTCGGACGTCGTCGACACTTTCTACAGGTACTATGCGCTCACTGCTGGACAGGCCCTCGGGCGGTTCGGAGCTAAGTGCCCTGCTACTGTCCGCCGTGCTGCTGAAAGCCTGACGGACAAAGACAAAGAGTTCTGCTTCATCCACTGCATTCATCCTCGCGGCGACTTCGGTCTCCCAGGTGACGGCATCATGAAGGCACGCTACGCCTCGTTCCATGTCTTCGAGGAAGACCGGCAGATCATCCGAGAGTCCGGCTACTACGAGTTCCCCGTCATCGACTTCCGCTGGCTTCCAGAGCCCGGTTCAATTTACGGCGAAGGCCCGGTGATGAAGGCGATTGCCGACATCCAGTCTTTGCAGCAATTGGCGAAGAACGAACTGATGGCGGGAGAGCAGGCCGTTAAGCCGCCTCTGCTTATGGCCAATGCTGGCGTCATGAACCGGCCGAACCCGAACCCAGGAGCTATCACCTACGGCGGGCTGAATGCCCAAGGTGTCGAGATGGTGAAGCCCCTGTTCAACGGGCAGCGCCTCGACTTTGCGACAGCCGTGCTCGAAGCGAAGCGCACTCAGGTCAAGGAGAGCATGTATCTCCACCTGTTCCAGCTTCTCGTGCAGAACCCGCAGATGACCGCGACGGAAGCTCTCATCCGGGCACGGGAGAAGGGCGAACTGCTCGGGCCGGCCGGCGCACGGTTCCAGCTCAGCCTGTCGCGCATGATCGATCGGGAGCAAGGTATCCTCACTCGGAAGGGCCTGTTCGACGAGGACAGCGACTTCCGCGTACCGGACAGCCTGCAAGGCCAAGATGTCATCCCTCAGATGTCGTCTCCACTCGACCGGCTCAGGCGTGCTCAGGAAGGCGAAGGCATTATGAGAATGCTGGAAGTCGCCGCGCCTCTCGCCCAGGCCGATCCCGAAGTCATGGACGAACTGGACCCGTCGTGGATTTTGCGCGAGTTGCGTGACGTCTTCGGTGCCCCTGTTCGGACCCTTCGCGATCCCAAGGTCGTTGCCGAGCGTAAGGCGAAGCGTGCCGACGAGAATGCGGCCCTGGCAAATGCCCAGATCGCCGAGCAGATGGCGAGTGCAAGTAAGCAGGGGTCGCAAGCTCTTGCTGGGATGAAGGAGAGCGGCGCGCTCTGAGCAAAGGGAACATCATGGCAGTACCTAGCCTAGCAGTCGTCAACATCGCCCAGGACCGCGACGTCCAAGCCAACGACGTTCACGCACACTTTGCTGAGAAGACCGAGCGGGTACTTACTCAGTGTGAGCGGATGGCGGGCTTCGCTGTCGTGGCCTGGGATGATGAGGGCGTGGCAGAGATTGAGTTCCACCAAGGCAAGAACAGTCCGCTTCCTTCCATGATGGTCCCTCGTTTGGTGAAGGACTATCTCACCGTCTTTTTCGCTAAGGGCGACTAATGAAATTCTGGGAATACCTAACTCGCAGGCACTCTCAAAAGAGCGCAACGGAAAAGCAGCTCATTCTCAGTGGCGCGTATCGAGCGGTATTCTTCGGCAACGCAGATCGGCCGCAGCAGCAGATGGTTCTCGCGGACCTGCAAGCTCGCTGCGGCTTCACACAGATCACTCATCCCTTGTATGCGTCCGATCGGGATTTGTGGTTCCGAGAAGGGAAGAGAGCAGCCTACGGCGAAATCTTCGCGCACCTCTCCCTCGGGCCTGACGACATAGAAGCCCTCAACCACGCAGCTCGTGTAGAGGCCGCTCAATTAACCCAAGACGCATAAGGAAATTCAATTCATGACGACTACTGCATCTGACACCACGGCCGGCGTATCCCTCGATGGCGGTACGGCAACTGGCGCCGGTGGCTCTGGTGGTAACGGTCAGTCTCAGCCGCCCGCCGCTACTACTCCCACTGCAACTGGGTCGCAGGGAGATGGAGGAACGCAGTCGGCAGCGTGGTACGGAACCCTGGAAGACCAAGGGCTGAAACAGCTCGCGGACTCGAAGGGTTGGAAGTCGCCGGGAGACGCGCTCAAGTCCTACAAGGAGCTGGAGGCGGCATTCTCGGCTAAGACGGAAGCAGCGCCAAAAGCTCCGCTCAAGTTCGACGAATACAAGTTCAACATTCCCGAGGGCATTCCGAAGGAAGCGTACAACGAGGACTTCGCCGGTCAGTTCAAGCAGTGGGCGCATAAGCAAGACCTCTCGCAAGAGAAGGCTGCCGCCCTGCATGACCAATTCCTCGACTACGCTAAGACGAGTCTGGCCGCACAGGAAACTGCTGCCGCTGCCAAGCTCGCTAAGGATGTCTCAGACGCCAGCGCAGACCTCGCTACCAAGTGGGGACAGGTCGGTACTCCCGGCTTCACGCGCAATCTCGAAATGGCGAAGCGTGCAATCCGCATGGCAGACCCGGCACTCATGGACGCTTTGAAGAGCGTTGGTGCAGTCAAGGATGTCGGCGGTGTCGCTACCATTGTGAACGCTACGCTGTTCAAGGCGTTCGCCGCGATGGGCTCTGGAATGTATGCAGAGGACACGCTTACGGGCGATCCTGCTGCCGGTGCGAACCCGTTCGCCGACGCGACTGAAGACAAGGCAATGATGGGCCGTCTGATGAAGGAAGACCCGGATAAGGCAGAACTACTCATCAAGGCGGCGGGCAAGGACAAGATGTTCGCCTCGTGGCTGGAGAGACGCAAGATGGTGCGCGCTTAACGCGGCCTGAGTGTACACTCTGAGTAGTGCACTAGAGTAAGAAAGCAACGACAATGGCAACTGTACGTGTATCTGACGCAATCGTGCCGGACGTATTCGGTCCCTACATGCTCAAGGAGACGATGGCTCGCGCCGACGTCTTCAAGTCTGGTCTCGTAGTTCAGAATGACGAGTTCGGCGCAAAGCTCGCAGGCGGCGGCACCACGTTCCAGGCTCCGGTGTGGAACGATCTCTCCGACACGCGCGGCTCCGACATTGGATCAGACGATCCTGCTGACGAGAGCACTCCCGACAAGCTGACTGCCTACAAGATGCAGAGCCGCCGGCAGCTCCGCACGAAGTCGTGGTCCACGATGGACCTGACCTCGGAACTGGCCGGCGACAAGCCGATGGACCGCATCCTCGGTCGCGTAAGCGATTGGTGGGCTCGCGACTTCAACCGCGTGACGGTAGCCACCATGAACGGCGTGATGAACGCCAACGTCGCCAACAACACTGGTGACATGGTGTTCGTCTCGGGCATCGGAACGGGCGGCGTGATCGTTCCTACCGCTGCAATCTCGGCAGAGACGATCATCGACGCATCGCAGACCATGGGCGACCGCAAGGAAACGCTCAAAATCCTGATGCTCAACTCGGTCGTCGAGACGAAGCTGAAGAAGCTGAACCTGATCGACTTCATCCCCGACAGCGAAGGTAAGGTCGATATTCCTTACTACCTCGGCTATCGCGTGATGGTGTCGGACACTCTGCCGGTAACTTCGCTCGGCGGAGGCAACTTCGCTTATACGTCGTATCTGTCGGCCCCCGGTATCCTCGGTTTCGGCGAGAGCCCGCCCGACATGCCGGTCGAAGTCGAGCGCAAGGCGGCTAAGGGCATGGGCACGGGCATGGAGACGCTGTACACGCGCCGCCAGTTCGCGCTGCATCCGATGGGCCACAACTGGAAGGAGACCACCGTCGCCCTTCAGTTCCCCTCGAACACCGAGCTGGAGCTTGCGACGAACTGGGAGCGTAAGTTCCCCGAGCGTAAGCAACTCCCGTTCGTCGCGATCATCTCGCTGAACGGCTGATCGGTCTTGTTACCCTCGGAACTTGTTTCCGGGGGTAACTCCCGTCTCTTAGGAAATACCCATGGCCAAGAACCCTACCAAGAACCCTACCAAGAACCCTACCAATAAGGCGGTCGACAATGGCGAAGCCGGTAAGCTGGACGACGCAAGTGCAGCTCCCGCTCCCGCTCCCGCCGCCGAGCCCGCAGCTCCCGCCGTCCCAGTGAAGCACAGCGTCTTCAGTTCGACGCAGGGCGTCCCGAGCCTCGCAGAGCAGAACGCTGCTGCCTATCGGGCTCACAAGGCGACCAGCGACGTCAAGAAGATTGCTGCTGCCGCTGCTCAGAAGGCAATCGAAGACGTCCTCAAGCGGTTCGTCTGATCCCCGTTCTCAAGGAGTAATCCATGTCTGGCAAGACTTCAGTCACTCAGATCACCAGCAAGTCCACTGCTGTCGCGATCAATAAGCAGGAAGGGTACATCGTTACTCACGCTGCTTCGCTCGTCGCCGCTACCGAAGTGTCGTTCACTGTGACCAATCCTCAAGTCACCGCCGAAGACAATATCATCGTGAACCACAAGTCGGGCGGCACTCTCGGCGCGTACACTGTCCACGCCCATACGATTGCAGACGGTTCGTTCAAGGTCATGGTCGGCAATCTCACTGCCGGCGATCTGGCAGAAGCCCTGACGCTGTCGTTCGGTGTCCAGCGTTCGGCTTACGCCTGATGCATAACGGCTCTCGGCGCAATAGTGTCGGGGGCCGTTCTTTTATCTGGAGCGTGTACGCATGAATAGGCAAATGCAAGCCGCGCTGTTCTACGCTCGTGAGCGGCGCAAGGCTCGGCCAATCGGAAGCAACCGCGCTCCACTGGTGACGGACGATGTCACAAAGGGCTATGCGGTCGGCATGACTTGGCGCGACGGCGCGACCAATGCCCTGTACCGGGCGGACAGCGTAGCGACTGGTGCAGCCGTCTGGACACCAATCTAAGGAGTTCGCCATGATCTTTGGCACCGGCTTTATAACCATGATCCTCGGAGCGCTGTCGGCGGCGATCCCCAAAGCATTCGACTTCGCCGACAAGAAGATGACCTTTCAGCAGGAGCTTGCCATCCGCAAGATGGAAGCAGACTCGCGCGAGAAGGAACAGGCGTTTGCACTCCAGGCCCAGACCGTACAGGCACAGGCCAAGATGGAGGAAAGCTACTTCGGCGCGGTCGCCCAGGTCGACGAGAACGCACGCAAGTACGCGGACGAAGTGTTCGGGCAGCTCGTAAAGCCCACTGGTTTCCAGTTCCTCGACATGCTGAACGCGGCCATCCGCCCCTTCACTACTATCGTCATGCTCGGCCTGTTCGTCGTCGCGCTCGTTTCGTGGATGTACGGCGTCGGCACGATCAACGACGAGTTCGGCAAAGCCATGGGCCTGCTGTTCGGAACGTGCGTGGAAGGCATCCTGTTCTTCGTGTGGGGCGCTCGTGAAGTGAAGCAACCCGGCTCGACGCTCAAGCTCCTCGGTCTGAAGTGAGGGAACCATGAGCCTCGACCAAGTTGCTGCGAAAGCCGGCGTCGGGCCTCAGTGCATCTCTCTCATCGCTAAGTGGGAGGGGTGTCTGAAGAGGGTAGGACCCGACGAGTATGCTCCCTACCTCTGCCCCGCTCGCGTCCCCACCGTCGGATACGGAACGACCGTCTACAACGAGACAGGCCGAAAAGTCAGCATGTCGGACTCTGCGGTCTCCAAGGCCAAGGCGGAAGAGCTGCTGGCGTTCGACATCGGCAAAGTCTACGGGCCGGCAGTTCAGCGCGCCTTCAGTAAGTGGCAGCACGAGAACCAGCGTTGGGCGTGTACGAGCTTCGCTTACAACGTCGGAACGCACGGCTTCTCAAAGTCGACGCTGTGCTGGCTGCTTAAGAACGGGCAGTACGCCCGCGCCGCAGACGAGTTCAACAAGTGGACGCGCGGCGGAGGCAGGGTACTGCCAGGGCTGGTCAACCGCAGACGCGACGAGCGCAAGCTGTTCCTTACTCCTACGAACGCTAAGACGCCTGAAGTGCAAACCAAGGACATTGGCAAGGCAGTATCGCCTCCACTGTCTACCCGTCAACAAGGCGTGTTCGCTAGGGCGCTCCAATGGATATTCAAGAGATGAAGGCACCTTCAGCACACAACGACATCTCTACCGAACGCGCTCGTCTCATTCTCGTAGAGGAAGGGCTTAGTCGCCTAGAGCGTTCTGTAGAGTCCCTGGCTAGCAGCATCGGTAAGTACATCACCGAACAAGCGTCAGCACCGCGCGCCATCCCGTTCAAAGAGATCATCATCACGGCGGGAGCGACGTTCGCCCTGTTTGTTGCCGGTCTCAACTTCATGGACCAGCGTAACAGCATGGCTACTCAGGACATGCGCGCACTTCTGCAAAGCCACTCTAAGCAGTTGGAGCGCCTTGCCCCGATCACCTACTCGCCCCAGTCGAAGATCAACTAAGGCGTGCGTCCGAAAAGTGTAGTGCTTCTTCGGACCAAGTAATCCGCGCCGGTCTTCGCTCACGAAGCGACAGGTCGATACCGAGTGCGCGGTCAGCCCCGTCCCGAGTGCTTAAGTCGCGCGCGCGGCGGCGCTTGTGTGGACGGGGCCTAATTTCTCTTTGTCTGGAGTGTACACTTCATGGCTAACACTACTGCATCTCTGTCAGAAGTAGGCGTGGCCGCGATGGCTGGGAACCTGCTCGACGAGTTCAACATCAGCAGCCTCGACGAAGACACTCCGCTTGCTCGCTTCATGGCGCGCGAGTTCGGGTATGTCAGAGACGAAGTGCTTCAGCTTTATCCCTGGCATCCCGCATCTAAGCGAGCCGTGCTCACGCCCGTAGAGGAAGCGCCGGCCTTCGGATGGACCACGGCATACAATCTGCCGGCCGATTGTATCCGACTTCGCCCCCTCAAGGACTGCGGAGAGTGGAACGGAGCGGAGAAGCCGTTCGAGCTGGAGGCCGGTCAGATACTCATCGACCACACCGGGCCTCTCTACATCAAATACATCTTCAAGCTGACGAACATCTCTAAGTGGCGTCCGCTGATGGCTCGGGTATTGGCTTCCCGCCTTGCCATGTACGCAGCCACTCGCGTCACTGGCAAGAGCAGCTACTACCAGAAGGCAGCCGAAGAGCATCGTCGTGTTCTGTTCGAGGCGACCCACGCCGACAGCTTAGAGCGGGGCACGCCCGAGAACTATCTCAACGGCGAGACCGACGTCTTCACCGCGCGGGGCCTCTGATGGCTCAGCATCTTCTCAAAGCGACGTGGACGCGCGGCGAACAGACTCCCCTCGCGCACGCACGCATCGACACTGAGCTTTACCAGCAGGGCGGCGAGCTTGTTCGCGACTGGTACGTGCTCAAGGAAGGCGGCATTCGTCGTCGGTCTGGATCGCGCTATCGCGGACAGGCGAAGTACGCCAACAAGGACACGCGCATTGTCGACTTCCGGTTCTCGGCCACTCAGTCATACGCAATCGAGATGGGCGACCTCTACTCGCGGTTCTGGACAAGCGCCGGACAGGTCGTCGACCCAGTAGACCCTTACGAGATCGTCAGCCCGTACAACGAGGCCGCTTTGCGCTCGCTTCAGTGGGCACAGTCCGGCGACGTGATCTATATCGCGCATCAGTCAATGACGCTGCCGCCGAAGAAGCTCACGCGAGTTTCAAATACGAGCTGGGCGTTCTCGACGGTAGACTTCATCGACGGCCCTTACCTGCCTATCAACGACATCGCCACGACGGCTACCACCAGCGGCGCTCCCACTGACGGAGGCACAACCACCGTCACGTTCAGCAGCGTGCTCGGCATCAATGGCGGCACCGGACTACAGACTACCGACGTCGGCCGTCAGATCAGATGCCAGTTCAACGGCAATTGGTCGTGGGGTCGGATCGCTACCCGCTCGTCGACTACGGTCTGCTCGGTTACGTGGGTCGACGGACAGGGAGGCACGACGGCTTCTCTAAGTTGGAGGCTCGGCGCGTTCTCCGACACGACAGGATACCCCGGCGCGGTCGCAATCTTCCAGGGTCGCGTGTTCTGGGGCGGTACGCCTCTCAATCCGCGCTATATCGGATACAGCTATTCCGGCCTTCCCGAGAAGTTCTTCCCGAGCGACATAGACGGCACCGTCACTGATGCTCACGGAGGCGCAATCGACATCATTGCCGGCGACGAAGTCTTGTGGATGCAAGAGGCTCCGCGCCTTCAGATTGGCACGCCAAGCGGCATTCGATCTCTCGGCGCTCAGGACATCGACCAGACGTTCGGCCCCAGGAACATCGGGCAGAAGTTGGAGATACCGGAAGGCGTGTCTGCGGTGCGGCCGGTCGTCGTTGGATCATCAACCGTACACTGCGGTCGGTTCGAGAAAACGATCAACGACCTCTACTTCGACTATCAGGTCAACTCACTCGTCAATCCAGAGCTGTCCATCGCGGCAGAGCACATGGTCTACGGCGGCGTCACGGAGCTTGCGTTCCAGCAGATGCCGCACAGACGCCTGTTCGCGCTTGTCGACGGCGATCTCGTCTCTACCACCATCAACAGGTACGAGAAGGTCGCTGGCTTCTCTGGACACTCGGTCGGTGGCACGATCGTCTCGATCGGCTCCATCCCAGGCACCACTCAACACGATTTGTGGATGGTGGTTCGCAGGACAGTCAACGACGAGCAGGTGCAGTACCTCGAAACGCTCGACCCGGACTTTCTTCGCGGCAACAAAGCAGATGCGTTCTTCTCGGACTGCGGCGGAACCTACTCGGGCGTAGCGACGAACGCGGTCACGGGCCTGACTTGGCTTGCGGGCGAGACGGTGTCCATCCTGGCAGACGGAAAGGCGCTGCCCAACGCGGTCGTCTCTCTGGCCGGCGTTCTCACGCTGCCCAACAGCACGTCGGCCACGAAGGTCCAGTTCGGTCTTCCCATCAGTGCTCGGGCAAAGCTGCTTCGCGCCCCTACGTCGAACCCTGACGGCACTGGATTTGGCCGGCGCGTGCGCGTGGTCCGCGTGGATACCGACGTCTACGAAACGCTCGGACTGAAGGTGGTTTCCGACACGGCGCAGACGGACGCGCTCAAAGAGGCTCCAGCGGCAAAGGCCGTCGCTCGGGGCGAGCTGATTACCGGGCCTCGCAGGCTCATGGTCGACGGCTCTTGGACCAGCGAAGGCCAAGTCTCTTACCTTATGGACACTCCGCTACCGGCGACCATCCGCGCCGTGAACATCTACTTAGATACGGAGGACTGATATGTGCATGGACCCCGTATCTATTGCTCTGATTGCTGGCACGGCTGCTACGGCGGGCGGCCAGCTCTACAGCGGCATAGCGGGAAACAAGGCTGCTAAGGAAAACGCTTCGGCGCTTGAGCAGCAAGCAGAGCTGCGCAAAGAAAAGGGCGAGTACGACGTAGCCGAGGCCACGCGCCGCCACGTCAGAGACGCAGGCACTAAGCAGGCTGCTGCGGCGGCGACAGGAATAGATGTCCAGTCGTTCGCTGACATCTTCGCCGACGACAGTGCCGAGTCCGCGCTTGAAGTGTCGGCCATACGCTACGGCGCAAACGCCGACGCCTACAACATCCAGCGGAACGCCGCGTCCACTCGCACCAGCGGCAAGAACGGCATGGTCGCGTCGGTCTTCGCGGCGGCGGGCACAGTCGGCACCGCATACGGAAAAAGAGCGTCGATAAAGTCCCCGAGCGGCAACTACGCCCCCCACGAGAACTGATGGTGATAAATGGCTAGGCTACCCGCTTACGTAAACCGGGCTGGACTCGATACCGGCGCTGACACCTTCCGCGTATCCAACAACGGCGAAGAGAAGATCGGTCAGGGCGTTGCTCAGCTCGGCAGCGGCATCTTCAACGCCGGCTACGGCGCGGCTCGTGCAAACGCTGCTGTCGACGCCAAGGCGGAAGCGAAGGCCGAACAGGCTGCGGCGTGGCATGACGAGCTTCAGCACAGTCAGCTTCGTGAGCGCGTCGATGCCTATGCCGAGCAGCAGAAGGACAAGGTAGGCGAAGACGGGGCCGGCTACACTAAGTCAGTCGAAGCCTACGCCCGCCAAGAGTACGACGCCCTTCGTGAGACCGGAAAGCTCTCGCGCAAGGACGGCTTGCGGAACGACGTCATCTTCGAGAAAATCCGCACTGGCGTAGTCAACAAGGCGTCTCAGTGGGAAGCTGGCACTCAGAACCAGTTCCGCTCGCGCGTGTCCGAGGATCGCATCAAGGAAGAGCTAGCTGTCGTCGCCATCAAAGGCGCTGCCGGCCAGGACGAAGCCCACAAGAACTGGGGCGAGTTCGTCGAGCGCACGATGGGCACGACTTCTCGTCAGGGGCAGATCATGCTCCAGTTCGGGAACAAGCGCATCGAGCGAACTTCGTTGGAAGCTGAAGCCGCAAAGCGAGGCCCCGAGTTCGTGTCGCGTTTTCAGGGGCAGTTCTCCGAGACGCCGAGTGCGAACACGAAGAACCCGCTCGTCAACGCCACGCTCAAGTATGCCCCGTCTTTGGGCGTCGACCCAAGGGCGATGGTTGCGGCCGGCTGGATCGAAAGCAGGCTGAACCCGAACCACGAAGGCCCGCGCCTAAGTCCAGGCGAAGCTCCAGCTCTCGGGCGCAAGGGCAAGACACACAAGTCATCTGCCGAAGGCGGCTGGCAGTTCTTGGACAAGGACGTCACTTCGGCGGGCCTGACACTCGCGGACAAGTTCGACCCCGAGAAGTCAACGGCACTTATCGCCAGCCGGTACGCAGCCAATCAGCGCGCCATCGAAGGCATGGGCCAGCAGGCTACTCCCGGCAAGCTCTACATGATGCACAACGTAGGGGCGGGCGTCGGCAGCCTTATGCTGAAGGTCGATCCGAGCACTCCTATCGAAGACGTCTTCTACCGGGCCAATCCGTCGAACCCGAGACAGGCAGCACAGGCGCTCCGAAACAACCCGAGCATGTATCGAGCAGGTCAAACGGTCGGACAGGTTCTCGCGAACTACGAGCGGCAAGTCGGCATCGGAATGAAAGAGACGGCCAGGTACTTCGACGGATCACAGTCCGCAACGGGCGAGCAGGCTACAGCAGTGGCTTCGTCGTTCATGGGTCGCGAAGTCAAGCACCTGTCGACGGCCGACGTTGCCGAGATTTTCGTGAACGTGTCGAAGAACGTAAAGACGGCCACCAAAGAGGACGACAAGATTGCGCAAGGCTCTTACTTTCTTAGCAATGCGGGCACTGCTGACCAGTATGACGCCAGCCACAAGTCATCTGTCAACGCTGCTTTCGAGGCCCGTTACGGAAGTGCAATTGTCGATGGGGTCTCGCAGGGCGATCCAGAGGCTCTGAAGGTACTGTCGGACTCCACGCGGGCAGTGGGCTTCGTTCCAGACAAGGCTCTCCACGGCGTTCGGGCGGCCCTCAACGGCACCAATGTCGAGGCTGCGACCAACGTCCTTATACGCATGGCCGACATCGACAAGACGAACCCTCGGGCATTCGACGCCACTGCTCTTACAAGCGACGACCGGGACGCAGTCAACAGCTACGCGGCGCTGACCAATGTCCTCGGGCTTCATCCGGCAGAGGCGACTAAGCGCGTGATGTTCGATCGTTCGCCGGAAGGCCGAAAGGCTAAGGAGGCGTTCGCCGAAAAGTTCAAGGCAGAGTGGCGCAACGGCACTAACTCGGATGTCGAGGCTGACGCGAAGAACTGGAAAGACGTCGCCTCGTATATGTCTAAGGGACAGTGGTTCAATTCGGACGCGGTCAACGACACGCTGCGCGAGAACATGGTCGAGTCCTACAAGAAGGGCATCACTTACCACCGACTACAGGGCCGTAACTTGGAAGACTCCAAGGCGATGGCGCTGAAGCAGCTCGACGACACCTGGGGCCGGTCTACGGTGACGTCCAGTACGGGCGAAACTGTCCTAACCATGTTCCCGCCTGAGAAGGTTCTGGGGGCAGAGAAGGCCCTGGACGGCAGCTTCGACTGGGTAAAGCAGCAGGCTGATTTCCAGCTTCGGCGGTATCTCACTCGGGCCGGCAAGCTCAAGAGCATTCTGCCAGAGAGCGCTGCCGAATATGACGAGTACAGCGGAGTAACCGACAAGACACCAGAGTTCCGCATGATCGCGGCTCCCGGCTCGTCCTCGGATGTCGCTGCCGGCCGCCCCGTCTCGTACCAGCTTTGGTACTCGGACGAGAAGGGCCGAAAGCAGATCGCCGTTGGGGAGATGTTCACTCCCAACTACGCGGACGCCAAGCTGCACTCTGACACTGCTGCCCGAGCGCGACGAGAGAAGATCGCCGCAACCAAAGCAGCGACGGCTGAGAGCATGAGCGGCTTCCCGGCGGCGGGCGGCACCTTCAATCCCCTCTAAGCACGCGCTCCGTCGGTCATCTCGGAAGGGGTGGCCGACGCTTGCCCGCTCGCCAACTTAACGAGGCCCACATGGCTAAGTACCCGATCTCTGACGCCGCGAAGTCTGACGACCGCCTTGCTCTCGGCGTACAGAACGGTATGCAGGTCGCCGCCTCTCCTGCTGGCGCTCTCCCCAACTTCACTCTGCCCGATACGACGCCGATCTCCGAGATCAACGCAGGTGCGGAGTACGCTCGACAGGGCTTGCTGGCATCGGACGTTAACCCGGCAGAGTTCGAGCCCGGTTTCATGCAGTCGCTCGGCGCGTACTTCCGCAGCGAGAACACTGTTGGCTCGGCGGTATCGTCCAAGACGTTCGGCGAGCAGATCAGTCCGACGCCAGACAGCCCTCCAGTCAGCACCGACGATGTCATACGGCTGCTGGAGCGCGCCCGGCTCAGCCAGAACATGCACCTGTTCGACGAAGTGTCCACTGTTGCCCAGTACGAGGCCCGCAAGGCTGACGTCGTGAGGCAGCAGGAAGACCAGCGCATCATGCAGGCCACTTCCGGCCTATCCGGCACGGCAATGATGCTCGCGGCCGGCATCATCGACTTGCCCACGCTTCTCCCCGGCACACTCGGCGTCAAGCTTGGCGCGCGAGGCGTAACGGCCGGTCGGGCTTTCGCGGGTACGGCTGCCGCTGGAGCAGTGGACGCTGCGGTGACTGAGACCGCTCTGCAAGGCACTCAGGTCGATCGCTCCCTGGCAGAGAGCGCTGCTGCTGTCGGCGGCTCCGTCGTCATGGGTGGCATTCTCGGCACCGGCCTTCACTCTCTCGCTCGGCGCTCTATGGGAGATAGCCTGACGCGCGTCGAAGACAACATGAAGGACGTCATCGACGATCTTGCGAACGGCGCTCCTAAGTCTCGCGCGGCCAACGCAGCCTCGCTCGACGCCTACGATGAGCTTAGCCGCTCGGGCCTCGACGGAATGAAGCCTGCCAGCTCTGCCGGAATGTTCCCGGCGCTGGAAGCCCTCGGCAAGATACCCGGCTTCCTCGGCAAGAACATGCGTATCCCGATGCTCGACCTGAACCAGAGCCTAAGCAAGTCTGCACTCGACGCACGCGGCCAGTCCATCTTCCTTCCGTTCTTGCAGAAGGGCGAGATCGAAGTAAGCGGACCTACCATCCAGGCACTACTTCGCGACAACCGCGATCTCGTCAACGATGTCGCCATGACTTTCAATACTGAGTATCGGGCGAGCAAGGCTGCCTTCAAGGGGCCGGACGACTTCGACAAGCAGGTTACGTTCAACCTTCTCGACCCGAACACTCCCGCGCATCCGGCAGTGCAGAAGGTCGCTGCCAAGCACCGCGAAGTGTACACTAAAATTCTGGACCAACTGATCGAGGCCAAGGTTCTCCCGCCGTCCGTGAAGGCCAAGTATGGTCAAACGTATGTCCCGATGGTCTTCGATGCGATGGCGATCAAGGGGCGAGAGGCCGAGTTCCGGTCGCTTATCTCTGACGGCTTCCAGCGCGGCTACAGGGAAGAGGCAGAGGCAGCCCTTCGCCTGTCTATCGCACGGCGTACGCAGAACGAAGAGGCGCGTGATCGCATTCTCGGCCGGACCAAGAAAGAAGCAGTCGGTCCTGCCGGCTTCAGAGGCAAGCTCTCGCTCAACTACGGGCTGAACAACAAGACTGACGCTGACGCTCTGGCTGCCGGCAAGTTCGCGTTCAAGGCACCGGGCGACGTACCGGGAGCACAACGCTACGACAGCAACTCCTTCGGCAACGACGCCGTGTACTTGGACTCGTCGGGCAAGTGGACCGCAGACGGCGGCGCTGACGTCTTCAACGAGCCGTACTTCAAGGGCGTAGCCAAGGTCGACGCAAACTTCGACAACGCTTTGGTCGTGTCTGCGAAGAACCTCGACGAGATCAAGGACAAGATCGGCGGCGATGGTCCCGTATCTGGAGAACAGCTCGCGGCCTACGCAAAGAAGAATGGCTACGACGGTATCGTGGTAACGAAGGATGCGGAAGATCGCTTCACCGCGCTGTCCGACGAGCTTTCTACCAAGACCGTAAACGACCTCAAGCCCGACGAGCTGGCTGCGCTGAAGGAACTTGCGAAGACCGACCCTCGCGCGCAAGCCCTCGTCGACAATCCCGCTCGTCCTGTTGGCGGCAGAGGCCCAGAGATTGCCGAGCGCGTCACTGGCTACCGAGTGCATTCACTTCAGGAGCAGGTCGCAGCGTTCGACGTCAAGAAGCTCGCGGTCACAGGTACAGCCGACGACTTCGACTTTAAGACTGACGTATCTGGCAACGCCAAGGCTAAGCGCAGGACTGTCGTTGTCGTCGAGGGCGCACTACAGCGGCGGCAGCAAGTAACGAAGGAGCAGTACGATCTTGAAGTCGACCGCGTAAAGGAGAACCGCGCCCTCGCCGAGCAGACCTTCGACGAGCAGCGTCGGGTAGCCGAACTTCAGCTCGACAACGTGCACGATCGACTGGCGTTTGAGCTTCACAAGCAGACGACGGCAGAAGCCGAGAACATCTTCAAGCGCACGGCCGGTAAGTCTAAGGAAGACGTGGCGGCTAAGTTTGGCAAGGCCATCGAAGACGCAAATGCTCTCGATGTCGAGATGCGGAAGGGCCTCAAGGACGTCGAGAAGATTTACGACGACTATATTGCGGACCTGAAGGACGAAGCCAAGACCGCGCTGCGTAGGATCGAGCGCTCTGACCTGACTTCTCGCGAACGAACGACGGCGCTGTCCACGCTTACGCGAGAGACCATCAGACGAACCAGTGCAATAGAGCACGAACGGCGTGTCGAGGTAGGCAAGCTGGCTGAGAAGTGGGCTTCGACCAAGACGGAACTGGTCAAGCAGGCCGGCGAAGAAGCGAAGAAGCTGGACTTAGCCTCATCGAAGGCCGCTCAAAGCCTCAACAATCTATTCGAGCGCGAGCTGGCCAACATCGAGAAGGGCCGTATTAGCGCAAAGGACGATCTCAAGGCCAAGACCCGTAAGGACAAGAAGGAGCTGCTGAAGCCCTTCGACGACGAACTGGCCGACGCTAAGAAGATCAGAGACGACAATCTGGCTGACGCGAATACCAAGTCACAGAAGGCTTTCGCTGATGCCAAGGCTCCGCTTCGGGAGGGCCTGGAGGACGGCCTGAAGTACACGCGCGACGGGGCCATAGACGACGACCTGATCCGCACGTCTGCCAACGAGCTTGCCGAGCGGTGGTACAAGAAGTCGACGGGTAACAGCCGCTACACCGCAGAGCACGAGATGGACGGTCACGCTGACTTCCTTAAGAAGCGGCGCACGCCTGTCCCTCATTCGTTGCTTCTGGAGCGCGGCTTCGTCAATGGCCAGTCGTTCTCTCTGCTGGAAGACTACGTGCGCATGGCCGGCTTCGACGCTGCTCGGGCATCCGTCATGAAGAAGTCCGTCAAGCCCAGAGACGCTGACGGGAAGGTGCTGAAGGACAGCGACCTCATCGAGATTGGAGACCTTAAGGGAACCCAGCTCGCGGCGGACATCGAGGGCGACTACGACAAGCTCGCGAAAGACCTGTTCTCGTCGCCTGAGTACAAGGCTGCCGAAGATAAGGTCGTCGCCAAGTACGCCAAGCTAGTAGCCAAAGCCCCAGACGAGGACGCCAAGAAGGCTCTGTACGATCAGGCACAGGCCGAGATGGATGCCGTGAAGGCCGCCGTCGAGACCCGTCTGTTCAATCAGCGCGACCGCGACATCGAAAACATGGACGCCATCTTCGGTGCGCTTCGTGGAGGCAACTCTGCCGGCTGGTCCGCGTCGGGTATCCGAGCTGCTGAAGCCGTGTCGACCCTGAACTACGTGCGGCTCATGGGCGGAACTGTTCTGTCGTCCATGACCGACCCCATCAAGATCGCGATCTCGACGGGGATGGGCAACATGGTCAAGGGGGCTATCCTCTCGTACCACCAAGCGACGAACAAGGCGTGGGACAAAGCATCAGCAGCAGAGAAGGGCATCTCGCGGGCAGCCGCCTGGAGCCTGGAGCTGAACATGCAGTCGCGCATTGCGTCGATGGCAGACATCGGCAATCCACTTCGCTTTGAAGATACGACTTCTCACTTCATGCGTAAGAGCGCGGAAATCTTCTCGCGCGCCTCGGGCATCACGTACTGGAATGCCTTCTGGAAGCAGACGTCCGAAAATGCGACAAGCGCCTACTTAGGGCAGCTTGCTTACAAGGGCTTCGACAAGCTCGACCGCTCGGAACGCCGCTGGCTTAACTCTCTCCGCATCAACGGCGACGGTCTCGACCTGATCCGCAAGGCGCACGAGGGACAGCCCAACAGCAAGTTCCACGACGACTGGCCGCTTCTGGACCACGAGAAGTGGAACGACGCGGAGGCATCGCGCCTTGTCCGTCACGCTCTCGGGGAAGAGATCAACAACCAAGTCGTGTCGCCCCAGGCTACAGACCGGATGCTGTTCTCGACGTCGCCCGGTGGCCGGCTCATCATGCAGTTCCGCCAGCACATGATCTCGAACCAAATGCGGTTCATAGGTCGGCAGCTTCAGCTCGTAGACGGCGATGCCCACAAGGCCGCTGCTGCTGGCGTAGGCTTAGTCGGGCTGGTCACTGCCGGCGCACTCGTGGACTACATGAAGCAAGTCGTCGGACAGGTCAGCCCAACGGGCAACATCGACCGCAGCAAGTCCGCGACCGAGAGGCACATCGAAGAGTGGACGAAGACACCAGGGCTTGCACTTTACAACGCCATGGATCGCTCGGACGCGCTGCCTATCGTGCTCATGGAGCCGTCCAACGTGCTCGATAAGCTGGGCTGGTGGGGACCGAAGAAGGCTGTGACCGCGTTCGATGATCCGACCAAGGCAAAGGAAGCCTCTCGGTTCAAGGGCCGCTCGCTACCAGACGCTATCGGTGGTCCGACTATCGGCCTCGCCAACGATGTTCTCAAGGGCGTTCCCGCTGCCTTGAAGCTGATGACTGGCCAGAAGGTACAGCGCGGAGACTATCGTTCTGCCGAGCGCCTGATACCGGGACAGAACATCCCGTACGTGCAGATGCTTACCAACTCCTTCGAGAAGTACGTCGGTGATGTACACTCGTGGCCGAACCCTAAGTGAAGGGAATAAATGACTGTAGAAGTAGAACCGCGCAAAGTCTCCTACACTCTGACAGGAGCAAGTACCGGGCCGTTCCCTGTTCCCTTCGCCTTCTTCGAGATCGACCTGTACCTAGACGGCGTTCTGGTCAATCCGACCGACTACACGATCAGCCAGACTTCCCCAGGACAGGCCGGCGACGTGTACACTGTCGGCCTGCTGACCGGCGCACTTGTGATCGCGGCGAACACCGAGGCGGACCAGCAGGTCGACTTCATCTCGGCGAACGCCGTCGAGCCCGAAGTGACCGAGCGCGCACTCGACCGCCTAACGATGGTCGTCCAAGAGATCAAGCGCGATCTGGCCGGCGCGCTCATCGACCCGGTGTACGTCACTGAGCCTACGGTGTGGGCCGACTATCCGAACGCACTCGTGAGTACCGACGCGGATGGAAAGTTTGTTCCGGTAGTTCCCATCTCTGCCGGCTACGTCTTCGTGGACGAGGTTGGAGTGGCGTCTACGGTAACTCCTACGGACGCCGGGATTGCTGGTGACATGCAATCGGCGCTCAACCTCGCTGATGTTGCCAGCCCACCGGCAGCGTTCGCGAACATCAAGCAGGCCGCCTCTACTGCCGAGACCGGCGTCGTCGAGATTGCCACTACTGGCGAGACACTGGTCGGCGCGAGTACGTCGCTGGTGTCCACGCCTGCGGGCGTCAAGGCGTATGCGGACGCTGCGGCGGCTGCTGCCGTCGGCCCGGTAGAGGCGCTGATACCTGAGATCAAGCTGTACAAGACAGGTTCGTTCGGAGAGCTTGTAACCTCACTGCCTGTCACCCTTACCAGTACCATAGCCCGCATCTTCTACCGCATCGGGCCTCTGGCGCTTGAGGCTGGCGACATCCTAAACGTCACTTCCAACATCGAGTTCACCAACGAAAACGACTACGAGGCTGTTTGCTTCTGTCAGCTAATCCTGGCTAGCTCGGCGTCGGCACTGACTGGCATCGAGATTTGTGAGGCCACGGGCGGCAACGTCCGGCAGACGACTACGCATCACTTCCCGCTTGCTTACGTTGGGTCTGTGCGTGTCGAGACCGCTGGAACGTACTGGGTCAGCTTGGTTGGCGGTGCTGCATCTACTGCTGCTGGCGGTAGCGACATCATGCTCCTAGAGCAAGATGAAGGCGGCATGTCGGTCGAGCACATTAGACGCCCCGATCCGGCGTTCCGTGCTGGTGCTGTGTACTTCGACGGGACCAACGATACGTTGTCAGTTGCCAGCGATCTCGTGCGCTCTGCCGACGGTAAGAAAGGTCTCGTCAGCGGCTGGTTCAACCTTGACGCCGCCAAAGACGGTGTTGCCGTTTACGTGGCATCCACCGAGACATCCACGCCTAGGTTCGCGTGGTATCGAAACTCCGCGAACAAGTGGGTGGTGGAAGGCAGAAACGCGGCCGGAACGCTAGTCCTGTCAATGGTCTCAGCAAGCACGTGGGACTCCACGGACGGCTGGCATCACGTCATGGCGTCGTGGGACTTGGCCACTGCCTCTGGCACCATGTACATCAACGGCGTTGACGACAGGGCAGTATCTCCTACGCTCACAAACGACACTCTGGACTACACGCGCGGCGCTTTCTACATCGGCTCTGCCGGTGCCTCTACTGGACGCTTCGGCGGCGGCATGTCCGAAGTGTACATTCACGAGACGCCGTTCGCGTACTACGACTTGTCCAATGCGGCGCTTCGCTCGTTTTTCCGCGACAGCAGCGGCAAGCCTGCGTATATGTACGAGAACGGGCGCGGCGACACGAACAATTCCGTAACCACAGGGCCGCCCACAGTCTACCTCTCTGGCGGTCCCGCGTTGTTCCATCTCAATCGTGGTCTCGGAAACGGCTTCACGGTGACTGGGGCGCTTGCCGACTACGCCACCAGCCCGAGCGGCACAGCAGTCGCAGGCGATCCCTATACGGCTCCCGGCGCAACAGCGTGCTCAGGCTGGGTCTACGAGTGGGATACAGGCACCGCGTCCACCGGCATGACGGCTGGGATGATGCGCGGCAACAACTCGGTGCTTGCCAACATCACTGCTCTCTACCTAAACAAGTGCGATCTATGGGGCGTCGATATTTCGGACGTTCTGGCCGCGCTGGAAATTGGCCGTGAAATAAGGGTTTCTACGGTTGGAGCGCACAACAATGTCGTGCTCGCGGTCATCAACGGAGCTGTTGTCGATGGCGGCGTGACAGTCACGATACCCGTAGGCGTAGTGCTCGACGAGGGCGCGCACGTAGACGGGTCGTTCGTGGCCGTGGAGATCGGCGGAACACCGGGCGCTGTTGGGCCGTCTGGTACGAATACCGGACTCGACTATGCTTGGTCTGTCGCTACCTCGGGCAATCCCGGCTCGGGCAAGCTGCTGGCTAACAGTGCTTCGTTGGGCGCGGCCACTGCCGTCAACATCTCTAAGACGGGACGGAACGGCGAAGCGCTGTCGACGACAATCGGCAACTGGGCTCTGTCTACCTCGACGATCAAAGGGCACCTTCGCATCTTCGCTGTAGACTCTCGTGCGCAGTACCTCGAAGGCGACGTAACTTCTGTCACGGACCTCACGTCGTACTACGCGCTGACACTTTCGTCTGTTACTGGTGGAACGTCCCCGGCAGGCAACGAGCTTATGGCCGTGTCGTTCTTCGCTAAGGGCGACAAGGGAGACACAGGAGCAACAGGTGCCACGGGCGCTGCCGGATCAACGGGAGCAACTGGTGCCACGGGAGCAACTGGTGCGGCCGGGCCTGCTGGCGCTGACGGCGCTGGTACAGGAGACTTTGTCGGGCCTGCTGCTGCTGTCGCAGACGAACTGGTATTGTTCGACGGTACGACGGGCAAGCTCGGTAAGCGGGCGACGACGACGGGCATTCTCAAGGGAACGTCTGGCGTCCTGTCTAGCGCAACTGCTGGCACAGACTACGCAGACCTTGCCTTCAAGACTGTAGCTGTGTCCGGGCAGAGTGACGTAGTGGCCGGTACGGCTTCTGGAACGCTGACGATCGCAGCCGGACCCAACATCACAGTCACTACGAATGCGGGCACTGATACCGTTACCATCGAAGCGGCGGGCGGCGGCGGCACCGTGGCCACGCAAGCGGATCAAGAGGCTGCCACGAGTAATACGGCCTTCGTGTCACCTCTTGTGCAGCACCACCATCCGAGCGCCGCTAAATTCTGGGTGAAGGCAACAACCTCCGGCGTGGCCACTGTCGGATACAATGTAACGTCTGTGACCGACACGGGGGCGGGACTGGCAACCGTGAATATCGCAACGGACTTCTCATCTGCCAATTGGGTTTGCGTACAGAGCTGCAATCGCAGCGGCTCCATCGAGTTCGCCTGCGCTGCGTCCCCGACTGCCGGTACTGTAGTGCTGGAGGCGCGTATCTATAACACGGGCTCGGCTAATGATCCCACGTCCCATATGGCAGCAGGCTTTGGAGACCAATGATGGCTGACTTAGTTATTATAGCGGAGAGGGCAGACGGCGGCGTAGACATCGTAACTCCGTCCCTGTGGATACTGCACCGCCTACAGCGCAACCATCCCGACTACGCCAAGGCTGCCGGTGCGGACGCGCTCATGGTGTCGGGTAATTCCGAGGCAGAAGTGGCCGACGCTGAAGGTGTCGTGGACGTGGAGCGCGAGCGGGCAAAGATCGTGCGTAGGGGGGAAGACACAGAAAGCGCACGGTCGAAGGCGTATCTCGACTTCCACGAACTCGCCAACCTAGGGACGTGCACGTACGAGGGAGCCGTGGAGGCGGTGGCTGCCAAGGATTGCACCGGCTACGCCAGCTACCGCGTAGTCCCTCGGGCGGAAGTTCCGACCGACCGCACCTACCGGAACGCACTCAAGGCCGACCTGAAGCACGACATGAATGCGGCTCGCGAGATACACCGCGACCGCATCCGGCTTGCTCGGGCACCGCTGTTGACGGCGTTGGACATCGAGTATCAGCGCGCGGACGAGGACGGAGACGCGGCTAAGAAGAAGTCCGTGTCTGCGAAGAAGGCTGCTCTGCGTGACGCAACGGACCATCAAAGCATCGCTCGGGCTAAGACGATAGCCGCACTGGCTGCCGCGTGGCCCGAGGCGCTGACGGCGTAAACGAAAAAGGGGAGAGGTAGCCGTGATGGCCGCCTCTCCCCTTTTTGCGTTTGGCGAGCCCCGCACGCCGCGCGCTGCACTCGTGGTAGTCTATGCGTGTAGGCTATGCAAGATAAAAGCTACTTGCGGCTAGACTTCCGAGCGCATCCGACCCCGTAGGCTATTCCGCCGACCAGCAGTGCTCCGATGAAACCTATCACGATAGCCGTCATGTCACTCTCCGCTGTCCTCGACCTCGTAGACGTAGACCCGGCCGTCACTCTCGTCGATTCGAGCCTCGAACTTCTTGCCCATCACGTGAGAGATCGCCGTCAACTTGGCAGCGTAAGCGTTGGCCAGCTTCTTCCAGTAGTCGCGCTCTTGCTCCACCGTCTCCCACTCGGGCTCGTCGGTCAAGTCCAGCGCCTTCGGATATCTTGGATCACTCATTGTCGTACTTCTCCAGGCGTTCTCGTTCCAATGCCAGCGCCTCGCTCATGTGGTCGATCGTCTTCCACCCTACCAGCAGCACGGCGACCGCGATACAGAAAAGTCCTGTTCCTACGTCCATCAGCGGTGATCTCCATTCCCAACAATCGTACCACGCTCGTCGCGACCGGCCAGCTTGTCGAGGTTCATGTTCGCGATGTCCGATAAACGTAGACCAATCTCGGACGCCAGCAGAGTCAGGTGCCAGAGCACGTCGCCCGTCTCCAACGCCAGCTCACTCTGATATACTAGGCCGCCGTTATGGCCGATTGCCTTCCCCAGCTTCCCGGCGACTTCTCCTGCCTCTGACACTAGCTTCAGCGCGTTGTAGACTATCGGCTCGTCCCGGCTGTACTTCGCGAACTTCTCTGCCTCGGCCTGATAGCCGTCAAGCGTGTCAACCATTGGGTAGCCCATCCTTGTTCTCCTTCAGAGTGATTCCCTCGTCAGTCACCTTGACCCGGCCGTCCCGAACCAGCTCTTTCATGATCCGGTCGTACTTGTTGCTGCCCCAGCCGAAGACAGCCCTCAGTGCGCGTTGTGATCCAGCGTGCGTGCCACCTTTTCCGCGCAGATATGTGAGCACCAAGTCGTGATCCACTGGGAGCAGGTTTTCGTAGGCAAGCGGAACAGCAGTGTCCCGGTGTTCCGGCCCCGCCGTTATTGGGTTTTCTCGGGGCACTAAGTCATCGAGCGGAGCAGTCCGTCCCGGTGTCACAGCACGCGCCGCTCCTACCGATGCGACTTGGAATAGTGCGATCAGCAACAGGGACAGCAGTTGATCCACCTTCTGAGGGCTCAGTCCGGTCATCCCGGCAAGCGCCGCAGCCTCGTCCGTTCTCCCTTCTCCCTTGACCGAATGCCCCTTGTCCTCGACCTCGGCTATCTGCTTCGCCAGCCCCTCTCGTAGGATGGCCCGTGCGGCCTCGGATTTGAGCTGCGGAAGCGATTGGCAGGCTGTCCGCTGTACTGACCCCATGTTCCTCGGACAGTCCCCGGCGGCCTCCTGAGTGGCTTTTACGAGAGGTTCGAGTTCGGCACTGGTTCTGGCTGGGTCTATCTCGTCGAGCTGCTTTCGGAGACTGGTGGCTCGATTTGCCGCAAACGTGGCGTCCCCTGCCGTAGAGCCCGAGGCGTACGATGCCCGAGCGCGAGCGACCATCTGGTACTCGGCAAGGCCAGAGATCAGAACGCAGGCAGAAGCGAACAGCCACATTCCATGACGAACCACGACAGGCTTCAGCATCTCTGCCGCGAGAGCCAAGCTGCACAGACCGAGGGCAGGAAGCCACCACGATCCCCTGATGCCCGTGTCCCATGCTGTACTGACCGAAACGATTGCCGCTCCGAGCGTACAGAAAAACACAGGCAGGTATTGACCGTACCCCCAAATCACTTTACTGCTCCTCTTGTGGATGACCCGAATGGGTTGTTGCGCCCGAATGGGCTGATACTTTGAAGGGCTCTGTTACCGGCTACGGCGCGGTTCAGGGCCTTTCGCCATTTCAGGGCTTCTCGTCCTTGTCGTCGTAGAGATCGTCGTCGCAGCTCGCCTTCAGCGATCGATACGTCTTGTCGTTATTCAGGTGGACCGTCCCGCACCGGATGCAGACGTGGCGACCAAGGCGCTTGTTCCAGATGGAGCGATGCTGTCGCTTAGGCTTGCTCATTTGTTCCCCGTCACGTCCTCGTCCTGACTCGTGCAGCCGCACCGACGAAGGCACCGCTCCTGCCAATCGTCAGCCCATCCGGTCCCTCGACAAGAGGCGCATCCCTCCTTCGCCGAGCCGAACATCCCGACGAAGTTGACAAAGAACCATCGCTTCTTCTGAGGGAACAGAGCGCCGAAAATCGTGTGCTTAGCGTGTGCCATCCGCGCTATCTCGCTCCTAGTAGTTTGCACTTATAGGATAGGTTGCTACCATGTCCCGACACTTTTACACGAGAAGTGTACACTGCTGGACAAAAAAGGAACGGGCAACCCTTTGAAAGAGCTGCCCGTTTTCGCCCCGTCAAGGACTTAGCCAGCAGTGGAATAGTGTAGTTGGAAGCTCTGGTACGAAGATTCCAGGAGAGCGCACAGCATGACAAGCCCAGCCAAGGGCCACCCCAAAGACCAGCCCAGTGACCAGCGGGGTGACCTGCGCAGTGCCGAGCGCGCTGAACAGCCCCCCGATCAGGGCTTCAAAGACGCGATGCGGCGCCTGGCCGGCACGGTCACCGTGGTCACTGTCGGAAGTGGCGACGATCGCCACGGCACCACGGCAACCGCCGTCACATCGCTCAGCATGAACCCGCCGTCGCTGCTGGTGTGCTTCAACCGCGACAGCCGCCTGCACGCACTGCTCAGCGCCGCCGAAAGGTTTTGCGTGAACCTGCTGCACACCGACAATGTCGACGTGTCCAGATTGTTCTCGAGCCCTGTGACGAGCGCTGAACGGTTCGCCAGCGGACACTGGGCCTCGCCAGCCGAAGGCGCGCCGTACCTGGAGAATGCCCAGTCGAGCATCCAGTGCGCCAAGGACCAGCAGATCGACTACGGCACGCACACCATCTTCATCGGGCGCGTGCTGTCGGTACGCAATCGCGACGAGATCGCGCCGCTCGTCTACTGCAACGGCAGCTACGTTCGGACGGCCGACCTGGGCAAGAAGAAGACGAAGCCGGGCTGAACGCGCGCCACATGACGCACCACGGGAGGTCGCGATGAAAGACTGGCAGAAGCTCATTCCGGCGGCGGAGTTCGAGGCGTATCAGCGCTCGGGCTTCCACGGCGATCTCGCCATCGGAGAGCGTGCGGCGCTGATCGTCGTCGATGTCACGCTGGGCTTCACGGGCGCGCGCGGGCTGACACTGGCCGAGGCGGTCGCGGAATTCTCGGCCGCCTGCGGACCGTCCTCGTGGATCGCGATGCCGAAGATCGCTCAACTCATCGAGATGTTCCGGGCGCGCGGGTTGCCTATCGTCTTCTCGCGTTCACGCCTCGACGACATCGGCTGGACCGGCAAGGCGACCAAGGCCAAGCGCGCGGCGCGGCCGCTGCCGGCGCACTTCAACGAGTTTCCACGGGAAATCTCGCCGCGCGAGGGCGAGTGGGTGCTGGAGAAAACCAAGGCCAGCACCTTTTTCGGGACGCCGCTCGCCACATACCTCGTCAAAGAGCGCGTCGACACGCTGGTGTTCGCGGGCGTCTCGACATCGGGGTGCGTGAGGGCGAGCGTCGTGGACGGCTTCAGCCACGGTTTCTCGACGTTCGTGGTGGAAGACTGCTGCTTCGACAGGTCTGAATTCGCACACGCCGCCAATTTATTCGACATGAGCGGCAAATACGCCTCGGTGCTGGCGCTGTCGGACTTGGAGAAGGTGCTGATACCCGTTCGGCGTGCGGCCGAATAGGCGAGCTGCTTTGAGTGGCAGGCATCGTTATCCGGACGACAATCGCAACTGCCGATCGGTTCGAACGGACGAGGCTCTCCTCAGCCGCTGCGCTGCTGCTTCAGGCGCTGCAGACGCTCCTCACGATCGCAGATCGTCTCGCCGCCGGGCAGACGCATATCCCTGATCATCGCCAGAACGTGCCGGTCGGGAATGCTCGCCATGCGGGTTGCGACAGCGGCTCCGATGAAACCCGCGGGCACGCCGAAAACGGCCGACAACGCGCCGGGAATGCCGAGCCACGCCGCTTCGCCCGCCATGATCGCCAGCAGCGATGTGACGAAGCCGGCGATCATGCCGGTACACGCCCCGAATGCGTTGAGCCGCTTCCACAGCACCGACAGCACGATCACCGGAAACACCGCCGAGCCCGACAGCGCGAAGGCCCACAGCATGAGATCGAGAGGATCGGCCGGCACGAACATGGCGATCCAGCCGGTCAGCACCGCGACGACGGGCAGCACGAGGCGCACCACGTTCACCCGCATTCCCGACGGCGGCGACCAAACGAGACCGGCCACACCATCTTCCGCCAGCATGTTGGAGATCGCCGAAATCGCCGACGTCGCGGCAAGCAGGGCGGCAGCCACCGCGCCGGCCAGCGCCATATAGACCACGACGGGCGAGAAGCCGCCTGCGATCGGAAGCGAGAACAGGACCGCATCGCGCTTGAAGCCGACATCTCCGAGCGCCACGCGGGCACTGGTTTCCTTGACGCCGGCCACGCCGATGTCCACCAGTTCGCGAAACCATCGCGGCAATTCTCTGGGGAACTTTCCGACGACCTGATCCATCAGCGTGTCGCGGAGAAACACGGCGACGGAGGCGGCCGAAATCAGCACGAGCCCGCTGAACACGATCGCCCAGGCCACGGACTTGCGCGTGTCGTACACGCCGGGCGTGCAAACGGTCCGCGGCAAGAGCCACGGCGACGATGCGACGCCGGCCGCCACGGTCAGGATCATCAGGATGAACGCGATCGGTCCGACGCTGGTGTAGGGCTGAGCGATGCGGGTGACGAGTGAGGTCAGCTCCTGACCGGCGAAGTCCAGGCCCAGCATCGGCGCGATCTGGATCGGCACCCCCTGCATCGCCTCCAATCGTCCAAGGCCGCGCAACACCGGGCCATGGCTCAACTGCGGAAGCGGCAGGCTCGTCTCCAGCGCCGCCACGATCCCGACCGGTACGACGAGAGCGATCAAGGCCACGATGCCCTGTCCGGCATTCGACCACGTCAGCGACCTCACGCCGCCGAGCACCAGCATGGGGATCATCGCGAACACCAGCAACTGCGTGACCAGGGCCTCCGACCATCCCGACAGCCAGCCGGCGGCATAGGCCCCCATCTTCAATTCCGCGATTGCGACCAGCAGCATCGGCACCACCATGACGCATGCAGCGACGATGCGCGTCAGGCGATTGTCGAGCCGGCGGCCGAGGTAGCTCGGAACGGTGTAGGAACCGTGCTTACGCAAGTAGGGCGCCACCAGCAGCGCCATGACGACGAAGCCGGCCCAGATCCCGATGGCGATGCACCAGGCGTCGAAGCCGTTGATGAAATAGAGACCGGTCATACCGACGAGCCCCGTCGCACCGACGGCCGACAAAGCCAGGATGAGGCCGGTGTAGACGGCAGGCACACGGCGGCCCGCGGCGAAGAATTCGGACGGCTCCCGCGCCGCCGCCGCCACGCCGACGGTAATGAACAGCGCTATCGGGCCGACCAGCATCGCCAGCCGCAGGACGCCGTCCGGAATGCCCAGACGCTCGAGCACGAGGAGCACGAGTACAAGCGCCGTCGCCGTACTGGTGAAGATCCCGAAATAGGTCCCCAGCATCGGATTGACGAGACGGCGTTGGGAAGTCGCTGCCATGAGCTGCCTGCAGTTACCGCCAATTCGATGTGCACCCGCACTCCGAGCCTTCGCGACTTGGCCGAGTGGGAAAACGCAATCCTACTCTGCCCGAGGATTCAGATGTCCTCGTTGGCGCCGTGCCAGTGATCGATCGCGTCCTGGCGGTTGATGAACGAAGCCACGGTGAAGATCGAGATCAGCAAAAGCCCGTGGCCCATCATGAAATAGCCCAGCGGAAAGCCCAGGAACTTGTTGTGATTGAGCCGATCGACATACAAAGGCAGCACCAGCACCAGCACCATGAACGGCAACAGGCTTGCGACCATCTGCCATTTGGTGTGACGCCAGTAAGGTTTACGTTCCTCGAGTTCCATGCCCGCCCCCAGTCCCCGGCCTCGTGCGTCGTGCGTCGTGCGTCGTCCAAGATCGTCGAGAATGGTCGAGATTCGTCGAGATCCCCACCGCCCCGGCGCATGATCCACCAGGAAACGACGCTCTGCCAAGAGTATGGTTTTTTCTTGGGAGCAACCGTGGCACTGCCGGCAAATGATGTATTGCCGGTAAGCGACGTTGTGACGGGCTATTGTCAAGTCGTATTGCACACTGCTTTAGTGTAACCAACTGTCGCTGGCTCGCCCGGTCGACACGAACGCTGCATCAGGGCGCCACCTCCTGCCCAACCCGCTGGTTTCCCGCCGGAACCGGCAGTGCCGCAGGGACGGGTCTGGAGCGCAGCCGAAATGCGAGGAAACGCAATGGCCAAGCAGAGGATCGTTATCGTCGACGATCACCCCCTCTTCCGGGGCGCTCTCAATCAGGCGCTGAGCAGCGCCATCGAAGGCGTTCAGATCCTCGAGGCCGGCTCACTCGAAGAGCTTTCCGAAACGCTCGACAAGAACAGGGACGTCGACCTCGTCCTGCTCGATCTCACCATGCCGGGCGTCCAGGGCCTGTCGGGACTTCTGTTCCTGCGGGCGCAGAGCCCGGAAATCCCTGTCGTCGTCGTCTCCGCCAGCGAGGATCCGATCATCATCCGCCGGGCGCTGGAATTCGGCGCGTCCGGCTACGTGCCGAAATCACTCCCCGTGGAGAAGATCAGGGAGGCGGTCCGCCAGATCCTCGACGGCGGCGTGTGGAGCCCGCCCGACATCCCCCTCGATGGAGCCGCCGACCCGGAAGCGCGTGATCTCGCGACCCGGCTCACAACGCTCACGCCGCAACAGGTGCGGGTGCTGATGATGCTGGGCGAGGGCCTGCTCAACAAGCAGATCGCCTACAAGCTCAATGTGTCGGAAGCGACGATCAAGGCGCACGTCTCCGCCATCCTGCAGAAGCTCGGGGTCGACAGCCGTACCCAGGCCGTCATCGCAATCGGAAAGATCGGCAGCAGCGAGTGGGCAAAGCAGGTCGAAGCCGGCCCCGCCCGCTGACCTTCTACGCCGAATAGACCCGTTGCAGAGACCCGCTGAAGTCGGCTGCAGGAGAATACAAGGCCGGGCAGGCAGCCGAGCCGCCCGATGCCGATAGCCCGAAACCCGCCCCCCGAAACCCGCTGCTCACCGGAAGAAGAACGAGCGCAGCGACCACATCCAGATGAAGATGCACGCGAGCGGTACGGCCCAGCCGATCCAGAGCGGCGGTGCTTTCTTCTGGACGAACGGCAACGCGATCGCACTGGCCACCAGCGCGGCGACGAGACCGGTCGCGATCGATCCGTACCAGTGCATGACCGGCCCCTGGCGCGAAGGTTGCCGCCCCCAGCCGAACTCACCCAGCCGCGGGTGATAGCTGAACAGCTCCCAATGCCATTCGAACGCGATCGTATAAGCGATGGCGAAGACAGCCGCGAAGATGCCGAACACGCGCGTGATATTGCCGGTGACACTCATTGTCCGAACAACCCTCTGACGTTGTTGACGACGTGGCCCGCGATGAAACTGTACCAGACGAACACGCAGAGCATGCTCGTCGTGGCGATACGCGCGATCCGGGTCCCATCGTCGCGTGGATCTCTCCACACCAGCCAGTAGAACGGCAACATCCCCAAGCCGATCGCCAGCGCCTGCTCCTTCATCTCGAACATGCCGCTGATCGGCCAGAGCCGCGCCGTCTCGATCCAGATGCGCGCGGACAAGCGATAGGCCGGATAGATCCACCCGCCCAGCACGAACGTGATGATGTAGAGAACGATCGTCGCGGTCGTGAACCTCGCCGCCGAAACGGCTCGATAGGCGGGGACGAAACCACCGGTGCTCCGGCCGGGAAACAGCACGGCGATCGCCTGATGGCTGACCACACCCATCAGCGCCACGGCGAGGAGGCCATGGAGGATCAGCAGAACAGTGACGAACGTAATCAAGCCGCCCTCCCCATCCCCCGATCTTGCGCCGGTGGCCCCTGCGCGTCGCTGTGCCAGCAGGTCCGCTGATCGCACAAAGCTAGCAGACGTGCAAACCAGGCACAACGCACCGCCGCCCCGAACCAGTCCGGCCCGCTCACGCGGCGGGGACTTTCCGATCGGGCATGACGAGAGCCGCAGGCTTGCCAGACCGCCTCGCTGCCCATCCGTCGCGATCTACCCGACAAGCACCCGCGGCAGCCACGTCGCGATCGCCGGGAAGATCAGCAGCAGCGCCAGCAGGATCAGGCTCATCACGATGTAGGGCACGACCGCCTGGAAGATGTGCAACATCGTGACCTCGGGTGGCGCGACGCCACGCATCGTCATCAGCAGCAATCCATGCGGCGGCAGCAGAAGTCCGAGTTGCATGCAGATCAGGAAGAGCACGCCGAACCACACCGGATCGATGCCGAGCCGCGTCACGATCGGCATGAACACCGGTAGCGTGATCAGCATCATGCTCACCTGATCGACGAACAGCCCCAGGAAGATCAGGATCGCCATCATCAGCGCGAGCACCGTCATCGGCGACAACCCCTGCCCGAGGATCGCCCCGACCAGACCTTCCGTCGCGCCTGAGAAACTGAGGATCTGCGAAAAGGTCGTCGCCCCCAGGATGATGAACAGGATCATGCCCGAAATCGCCACCGTGCCGCGTAGCGACTTCATCAGCGCCGCGATCGTCAGCGCGCGATAGCACAGCGCCAGCGCCAGCGTTGCGAGCGCGCCCAGCGCCGCGGACTCCGTCGGCGTCGCGAACCCGCCCGACATCGCCCCGACCACGACCGCGAAGATCGACACGAGCGGCAGCACGTAAAGCAGCAGCAAACGCCAGGTCTCCCACGCGCTGTGCTTCTCGACATCCCCGGTCGGCGCCAGCGACGGCGTCAGCTTCACGCGCACGATGATGTAGGCGACGAACGCAAGCGACAGCATGAGGCCCGGCACGACGCCGCCGATCAGCAGCTTGGAAATCGAGATACCGGACAGCGAGCCGAGCAGCACCGTCAGTGCCGACGGCGGGATCAGCATATCGACCGCGCCGATCGCCATGATCGGACCCGTCGCCATGACCGGATGATAGCCGCGCGCCAGCATCACCGGCAGCATCAGGGAGCCCAGCATCGCCGTCGTCGCGATCGTCGAGCCGGAGATCGCGGAGAACACCGTACCGGCGACGACCGCGACGATCGCGAGGCGGCCCGGCACCTGCCGGATCAGCCGCTCGACACCCTCGATCACCTTGATCGCGAGCCCCGTGTGGAACAGCACCTCGCCCATCAGGATGAACAGCGGGATCGGCGTCAGCGAAAAGCTCATCAGCGAGATCGCGGAGTTGCGCACGACCTGAACGAGCCCCGCCTCACCGCCGAGGAAAAGCCAGGCCCCCACGATGTTGATCGCCACGAACGACAGCGCCACGGGCATGCCGATGAACAGCAGCACCGTCGATCCGCCGAGCAACAGCAGTGCGGCCCACTCCCAGCTCATGGCGTGGGCTCCGTGCTTGCCACGTGCACAACCGGTCCCCCTCCCCCTTGTGGGGAGGTGATAGGGGTGGGGGCATCTTGCGCGAGCGATACCTCGGCTGCTCCACCCCACCCCCGCCCCCTCCCCATCGAGGGGAGGGGGGGCGACAACTGTTGCACCTTGAGCTTCATGACGCGGACACCGCATCGGCGCGGGGCGCGCGCTCGGCTCGGCTCAGCCGCCACATACGGAACACGAACTCGACCGCGACGGCCACGAACGCCAGCGGCATCGGCACCATCAGCCACCACTCCGGCATCACCAGCGTCTTGATCGAAATCGCGCCTGACGCATAGCTCGCGGCCATCACTTTCCAGCCGTACCACACGAAATACAGCGAGCAGCCGAAGCCCAGGAGATCGCCAACCCACTCGAGAAGCCATCCCACCCGCGCCGGCAATGCACGCAACATGATGTCGACCCGGATGTGCTGGCCTTGCCTCAAGAGCCATGGCGCTGCCAGCAACGTCATGACGTAGAGCAGGTACTCCGACACCTCGTTGCTCCACGAGATGCCGGAGCGGGCAAGGTTGCGAAGCCCCACGTCGGCCCCGATCAGCAGCGTCATGAACAGCAGCAGCAGGCACGCCGCCACCATCATGATGTCGAGCAGACGGCCCCAGATTTCGGATGCGCGGTGCATTCAACTGCCCTCACCGGCACGATCGGGCACCACTCCCCTCCCCTCGATGGGGAGGGGTCGGGGGTGGGGTGAAGCCGAGAGCGCAACGATCAATGTTTCCCCCACCCCTAGCCCCTCCCCACAAGGGGGAGGGAGACAGGCTATGCCCGACCCAGCCTACGCGTCACTTCGCCGAAAAGAACTCGCGCAGCTTCGGGCCATGAACGGGGCTCTGCTTGATGATGCCGGCCCAGGCCGCGTCGTAAGCGGACTTCAGATACTTGTCCGCGTCCGCGCCCTTGAACTCGATGGTCTGAATGCCCGCCGCCTTCTGTTTGGCGATGTCGGTGGAATTCTCCTTCGCCTCGACCGCCGTGAAGCCGTTCTCGAGTTCTGCTGCCGCATCCGAGATGATCTTCTTCTGCTCGGCGTTGAGCTTGTTCCACGAATTGAGGTTCACGATCACCGACACTTCGGCGCGGTAGAAGCCGGGATCGACGCGATACTTGGTCTTCTCGTGCCAACCCAGGTCGAAGATGCCCGCCGTCGGCCAGCCGTAGCCGTCGACCACGCCGCGCTCGAGCGCGGTGTAGACCTCGCCCGGCGCCGTCTGCACGACCGTCGCGCCGAGCGCTTGGAAGAACTCGCGATAAACCGGCGTGATCCGCAGCTTGAGCCCCGTCAGATCGGGCTTCGTGATCGGCTTCGTCAGGTAGATGTGGAACGGCGTGTTCTGGAACTGCCGCGCCAGCATCACCGCGTTCATCTTTTCCTTGTAGATCCCCATCATGTAGTCGAAGCCGCCGTTCTTCCTGAGCTCGGACATCGGCTTCTGCGTCAGCTTCCAGGCATCCGACTCCGGAAACACGTTGGTGTAGAACGCGCCCGTCACATTGGCGATGTCGACCACGCCGCTCTGCAGCGCTTTGCCGACCTCGAACGGCGGCATCGCCTTGGGGCCGCCGATGTAGTTGATGCGGACCTTGCCCTTGCCGGCCGCATTCACCTTTTCGATGAAGCCTTCGAACCCGCGGGAGTTGATGGTCTTCTCCGCGAACGAGGTGATCCCTCGCAAAACGACTTCCTGCGCGGCGGCGAGGCCGGCCCAACTGGAGCCGAGTGCCGCTACGGCAGCGCCCAATACGAATCCGCGAGCTGACATTCATCCCTCCCTGCGCGCCATGGCCATTCCGGCGGACCTGCCTACGCTACTATAGGCCGGAGCCGGCCGGCAATCAGGTCGGACGCCCGAGGTTCGACAAACGCCGCATGGCGATCCCCCGGCGAGCCACTATGCTGTGGCGGCAAGCAGATCCGCAGTCCAGCTCAGCAGCAGTCCACCGGCCGAACCATCCGGAACACCATGACAGCCACGCCCCAGATCCCGCTCGCCTCGGGCTTCCCCGCCGCCGACGACGCCCAATGGCGCACGCTCGTCGACAAGGTTCTGAAGGGCGCGGACTTCCGCAAGCGCCTCGTGTCGCGCACCGCCGACGGCATCGAGATCGAGCCGCTCTACACGCGCAGCCGAACCGCCCCCGCCGAGCGGCCCGGTGCAGCGCCGTTCACCCGAGGTTCCACGACGAGGCTCGGGCAAGGCGGCTGGCGCGTCGCGCAGATCCGAACCGAGACGACGCCGTCCGCGTTTGCCGCAGCCGCGCTCGACGATATCGAGAACGGTGCCGACGCGATCACCATCCGAATCGCCGCACCCGGCCAGACCGGGCTTCCGGCCGACTTTCCAACGCTGGAAGCCGCCCTCGCGCCCTTGCCGCTCGAGCGCATCGACATCGCGCTGGAGCCGGGCGCGCACGCGATCCACGCCGGCCTCGCCCTCTGCACGATCGCCCACCAGCGAAACGCCACGGCGCGGCTCTCCCGCCTCGGCATCGACCCGCTCGGCACGCTTGCCCGTACCGGCGAACTCATCCTTCTGAAACCCGACGGCAGCGGCCTCGCTGCCGGCGTGCCCTGGCTGCCCGCACCCGGGGCCACGCTCACCGCCGACGCACGGCCCTATCACGACGCCGGCGCCTCGGAGGCGCAGGAGATCGCGGCGCTGGCAGCCACGCTCGTCGCCTATCTGCGTGCGCTCGAAGGCGAGGGCCTCTCGCCCGCCAATGCGCTGTCGCGGATCGCACTTTCGATGTCGGCCGATGCGGACATCTTCATGACGATCGCGAAATTGCGCGCCGCACGCCGCGTCGTCGCCCGCATCGCGGAGGCATGCGGAGCTGCCGAGGCAGCCGGCCGCATGTCGCTCGCCGTCACAACGTCCGAGCGGATGATGGCGCGCCGCGATCCCTGGGTGAACATGCTGCGCACGACGACCGCTTGCGCCGCTGCTGCAATGGGCGGCGCGGACGAGATCACGGTGCTGCCCTACACCTGGGCGCTCGGCGAGCCCGATGCCTTCGCCAGCCGCAACGCGCGTAACGTCGGGCTCGTCCTGCGCGAAGAGGCCGGTCTCGGCCACATCATCGACCCCGCGGGCGGCGCGTGGTCGACAGAAGCGTTGACCAACGAACTTTCCGCGAAGGCCTGGGGCATCTTCCAGGAATGGGAGAGCGAAGGCGGCATGCAGGCGGCCCTCGTGAGCGGCCTCGTGCAGGAACAGATCGCAGCCGTCGCCGAAGTCCGCATGAAGGATATCGCCTCGCGCCGCATCGAACTGACCGGCGTGTCCGCCTTTCCCAATTCGGGCGACGACGGTGTCGAGATCACGCCCTGGCCGGCAGCGCCCGCGCCGACGTCGAAGCCGGCCGCACGCCCTTTGCCGAGGCGCCGCCTCGCCGAGCCGTTCGAGGCCCTGCGCGATGCAGCCGAACGCCTGCCGTCGCCTCCGCGCGTCTTCCTCGCTTCCCTGGGCAGCCAGTCCGAGCACGCCGCGCGCTCGATGTGGATTACGAACCTGCTGGCGGCCGGCGGCATCGGCACGATCGCCAACGACGGCTTCACCAACAGCGCCGACGCCGGCCGCGCGTTTGCCGAAAGTGGCGCGACGATAGCGTGCATCTGCGGCACGGATCAGAGCTACGCCGAGCTCGGAGAGGCGACTGCGATGGCGCTGAAAGGCGCGGGCGCTTCGTGCGTCATCCTCGCCGGCCGTCCCCGCGATCAGGAAGCCGCGCTGAAAGCAGCGGGCGTGGATAGGCTGTTCTTCGCCGGCATGGACGTCGTGGCAGCCCTCGAACACCTGCTGGCGAGTATGGGATCGACTCCGGCGTAAGAAGTTCTCCCAGCCCCGGAAAGCAGTAGGTCTCCCCGGCACTGCCGCTGTTATCGCCGCGTGTTCCTGGACGACTTTTCCCGGCGTTGCTTGACGCGAGCGAGCTTGTCTTTTTCCCGCTCGCGCCGGATCGCACCGGGTTCGCCCAACCGGCTGGCCGCGCTTTCGGCGGCTGCCGTCTGCGCGATGACGGCATCGGCCTTGCGGCTCAGAAGCCATGACAAGCCCAGGAATATGACCAGCATGACGAAGCCGAGTGAGGAACTGGCGTCGCTCATGATTTTTCCCGAAACCTGGCCGAAGGCATAACCGGTAGACACGATCGCGATGGCCCAGAGGCCGGACGCGACGACATTGAGCGCAAGAAACACGCCCCACGGCAGCGAGGAGATGCCATAGGCCAGCGCCGCGACGCCCCTGATGCCGTGCGGATAGCGATGCAGCAGGATCATCCAGATGTAATGGCGTTCGCTCAGCAGTGCGGCCTTGTTGACCGCGCTCTCGACGAGCGGGAAGCGCTTCAGCCAGCGCGTGCCGAACTGCCTGCCGATCCAGAAACGGAACACGTCGCCGAGAAAGCTGCCGATCCAGCAGACCGCGATCAGCGTGCCGAATTGCAGCGCACCCGAGTACGCGGCGTAACCGGCGAACAGCACCAGCAGCAGTGAATGCGACGACGCCCAAGTGAAGATCAGACTGTAGACGATCTCGCCGTTGTTCCGGATGATCTCGAGGAAGGACGCCAGATCGGTGGGAAAAAGAACCATGCGACCGCTTCTTGTTGGAGGAGCATCGTGCGAGCGCACCCTTATCCAGCTCCGTGCCAAAGGCAATCGCGCCGACGTCGACCGTGCCGCCCGCTACTCCCCGTTCATCACCGGCACACCACCGGAATGCGCACCGGAATTCCGCCCTGCGCGCCGTGGCGACCATTGCGACCGTTCCACCCCGTTCAGCGCTGCCACCATGGTGTAGCTGAGGATCATCAGCAGGAACCAGGCGTTCAGCTTGGCGAGCGACACCAGCGTCCAACCGCTGCGCTGATGCGGATAGAGCCAAGCGCCGGTGAAGGTGCCGATGTTCTCGGCCAGCCAGATGAAACCCGCGGTCAGAACTGCCGCCAGCAGCAGAGGCATCCGCCGGTGCGTACGCCAGATCTTGTAGTGGATCACGCCCGGCCCCAGCAGCAGCACGGCAGCGAGGATCAGCGCCGGTCTTATGTCCCACATGAAATGATGCGTGAAGAAATTGACGTAGATCGCAACCGACAGCATGCCCAGCGCCCACAGCGGCGGATGTCGCGTGAACCGGAAATCGAACAGCCGCCAGCAGCGGGTCATGAACGAGCCGACCGCCGCATACATGAACCCGGTGAACAGTGGCACGCCGCCGATCCTGAGGATGCTCTCTTCCGGGTAAATCCACGAGCCCATGCTGGTCTTGAAGATCTCCATGGCCGTGCCGACGATGTGGAACACGAGGATCACGCGCGCCTCCTCCGGCGTCTCCAGCCGCGCCCACAGCATCGCTGCCTGTATCGCGATCGCAGCCAGCACGAGGAAGTCGTAGCGGGCGAGCCAGGCGCCCTTGGGATAGAGCACCCAGGTCCCGACGATGAGCACCAGCATGAGAGCTGCAAACAGGCACGCCCACGCCTGCTTCACCCCGAACCGCACGAATTCGTAAACGAACAACGTGCCCCTGCGCCGCGCCGCCCACGCGGCCATCCGCGCTTCCCGCTCGATGCAACGGGCGAGCAGCGGCCAGTCCGACGCCCCGCTCGAAACCGTTACCTTGCCGGAGAAAGACCGTTCCGGATCAGACCGATAGCCACTCATGCGCCCTCACGATCGCTGGGAATGCCGATCCCCCCAGACTGACCGATCCACGCCCTTCGCCCCACCGCCAACACCGGCCAACAAGAGCCCCACGCCGCCTCGCACCGCACAAGCCCGCCTCTCGGCCCGGCACACCGGACCGGAATGCCTCTTGCCTGCCCGCTGCGATCCACTAGAAATGCGTGGCTCCCCCGGCCGCTCGACCGGCCACACACATTCTCGACCGTCCCGCTCCCCCTCCCGGCCGACCGCCGAGGGCGCGGCAGGGCGCGGTCCGAAGCGAGGTTGAACGTGCTGCTATCGGTTCTGGGAATGGGACTGCTTCTCGGCATGCAGCACGCGTTGGAAGCCGATCACGTGGCCGCCGTTTCGAGCGTGGTGAGCCGCCGCAAGGGTCTGCGCAGCATTTCCTGGCACGGCGCCGTCTGGGGCATCGGGCACACCCTGACGCTGCTGATCGTGGCCGGCGGTTGCATCCTGCTGAAGACCCGCCTCGACGAAAAGATCGCAGAACGGCTGGAGTTCGGCGTCGGCCTCATGCTGGTCGGCCTGGGCGCGCACGTGCTGTGGCGGCTCTGGAAAGACCGCATCCATTTCGGCACCCACGACCACGCCGACGGCACCAGGCACCTGCATGCCCACAGCCACCAGCACGACGCGCACACCGATCACCGCCACAGCCGCCACGAACACGAGCACCCCGAAGGCATCCCCTGGCGCACGCTGCTGATCGGCACGATGCACGGCATGGCCGGCTCGGCAGCGCTCGTGGTGCTGGCGGCATCGAGCATCGAGGACCCGCTGGCGGGCCTCGGCTACGTCCTGCTGTTCGGACTGGGCTCCGTCGTCGGGATGGCCGCCCTCAGTGCCGTCATCGCCGTCCCGCTGACGTGGACAGCGAACTCTCTGACCGTGGCGAACCGCGTGTTGCAGGGCTCGATCGGCGCCCTCACCATCATCATCGGCCTCCACGTCATCTACGAAACCTACGGCTCGTTCATCGGCGCTTGACCTGGGCGCAGCCAGGCGCTTCCCTGCTGTCTCGGCCGAGCCCCGCGAAGAACGGGCCCGCCGCCGGGAGGAACCAGGAGGAGACAGCGCATGTCGAACCGCCGCGCATCGCGACAGGTTACCGGCGCGGCCATCGCCGCGCTCCTGCTGGCACCCACGGCCGCCCGCGCCGACACGGTCGCCGAGTTCTACCGCGGCAAGACCCTCCAGATGATCGTCGCGACCGCGCCGGGCGGCGACTACGACACGCGCGCGCGACTGCTCTCCCGGCACATGTCGCGACATATCCCGGGCGAGCCCAACATCGTACCCGCGAACATGCCCGGAGCCGTCGGCGTGCAGGCCGCGAACTATGTCGCGGGCGTCGCCCCGCGCGACGGCACCGTGCTCCACGCCATCATGCAGAACATGGCAGCCCATCAGGCGATCGGCGGCACCGGCGTGAAGTACGACGTCACCAAGCTCGGCTGGATCGGCAATACCACCGACAGCCCCAACCTGATCAGCGCCTGGCACACCACCGGCATCACCAGGATCGATCAGGTCTACACCAGCGAGCTCGTGGTCGGCGCGCCCGGCGTCGCGACGAGTTCGGTCTACTATCCGCACGCCCTGAATGTGCTCATCGGCACGAAGTTCAAGATCGTCGCGGGATATCCCGGCGGCAACAACGTCAACATGGCGATCGAACGCGGCGAGGTCGGCGGACGCGGATCGAACTCGCTGGCGGCCTGGAAATCCACGAAGCCGGACTGGCTGCGCGACCGTAAGATCCACCATCTCGTGCAGATCGCCCTGAAGCGCCATCCCGAGCTGCCCGATGTCCCCTTGATGATCGATCTCGCCCGGAACGAAGCCGACCGGCAGGTGCTTTATTTCCTGTCGGCCGACGTGCCTTTGTCGCGCGCCTACGTGACGACGCCGGACGTTCCCGCCGATCGGTTCGCAGCGCTGCGCAAGGCGTTCGACCTCACGATGAAAGACGCCGCCTTCCTCGCAGAAGCCGCCAAGGCCAAGATCGACATCAGCCCATCCACGGGCGCCGACGCCGAGAAGATCGTAGCCACCGTGCTTGCGACGCCGCCCGCCGTGATCGCGCGCGCCAAGAAGATCCTCGAGACCGCGACGAAGTAGGCGGCATCGGGCCTCTCTGCGATGACCGCCGCAGTTCGCCCGAGCCGGCAACTTCTATCCCCAATGGCGGCCTTGCTTGTGCCCCCCCGGCTCGGCTACCTCACTCACCCATGAGAATCTATCGCGCCTTCGCCACCGTCGGCGGCCTGACCATGATCAGCCGCGTCCTCGGTTTCATCCGCGACATCATGGTGGCCGGCGTGCTCGGCTCCGGCGCGATCGCCGACGCGTTCTTCGTCGCCTTCCGCTTCCCGAACCTTTTCCGCCGCCTGTTCGGCGAAGGCGCGTTCAATGCAGCCTTCATCCCCTTGTTCTCGAAGAAGCTCGTCGGCGAGGGGCGCGAGGCCGCCGTCCGCTTCGCCCAGGACGCGATGTCCGGCCTGCTGTTCGTGCTGGTGGTGCTGTCGGCGATCCTGATGATCTCGATGCCCTGGCTGATGCATGTCATCGCCCCGGGCTTTGCGGGCGACAAGGAGAAGTTCGATCTCGCGGTCGTGCTGACCCAGATCGCGTTTCCCTATCTCACGTGCATGTCGCTGGTGGCGCTGCTGTCGGGCGTGCTGAACTCGATCGAGAAATTCGTCGAGAGTTCGGCTGTTTCGATCGTCCTCAACCTGACGCTGATCGGCGCCATCCTCATCGCGATGGCGCTCGGCTATCGCAACGACGCCAACGCCGGACATGCACTGGCCTGGGGGGTGTTCGCCGCCGGCATCCTGCAGCTTCTGCTGCTCGTCCACGGAGCCCGGCGCAACGGCGTGATGCCTCGCCTCGTTCGCCCGGTCTGGAACGAGGACGTCAAACGCCTCGTGACGCTCGGCGTCCCCGGCGTCATCGCCGGCGGCATCACCCAGATCAACATCCTCATCGGCACGGTCATCGCGACACTGCAGAACGGCGCGGTTTCCCAGCTCTACTATGCCGACCGCATCTACGAATTGCCTCTTGCGATCATCGGCATCGCCATCGGCGTGGTGCTGCTGCCCGAGGTGAGCCGCGCTCTGCGCGCCGGAGACCCCGAAGCCGTCAGCCGCGCACAGAACCGCAGCCTCGAGTTCGCGATGCTGCTGACCGTGCCATCGGCCGTCGCCCTGGCCGTGATCGCCACGCCGATCGTCCGCGTGCTGTTCGAGCGCGGCGCGTTCGCTCCCGCCGACACCTTCGCCACCGCCTCGGCGCTGTCGATTTTCGCGCTGGGGCTGCCGGCGTTCGTCCTGATCAAGGTGCTCTCGCCCTCCTACTTCGCCCGCGAGGACACCAGGACGCCGATGCGCTTCGCCGCGATCAGCCTGACCGCCAACACGGCCGGCTCCGTCGCCCTGTTCTTCGTCTTCCGTGAGATGGGGTTGCTGCCGCATCTCGGCATCGCCGTCGCAACGACGCTGGGCGGTTGGCTCAATGCGCTGCTGTTGTGGCGCGGATTGGTGGTCCGCTCGCATTTCACGCTGGATCGATCCTCGAAGCGCAACCTGCCGCGCATCGTGCTGGCGGCTCTGGCGATGGGCGGCGGCCTCGTGATCCTCGCCGACCTGCTGGCGCCCTGGCTCGCGCCCCGATCGGCCATCATCCACAGCGGTCCTGCTCTGGCAGTTCTCGTCACCACCGGCGCCCTGTTGTATTTCGCCGTCTGCGCCGGCCTCGGCGTGCTGAACCGGGCGACCGTGAAGGGCGCGTTCTCCCGCAAGCCCTGAGAAGAAGTCTCCCGCTTGACCAGCGAATGGCCATCTCGGAGGATGTCCGCAGCTTGGCAAGGCAGAAGTCGGGAACGGACTGAGGAGGGGCTTGCTTTGTGACGGGTTTCGGACTCAGTGCCTGAGATCAGCACTGGTGTTGCATGATGGAGATGAGTGTGTGCGCCGCAGAAAGCCCAGTAAATGGCTGCGCTTCTCCGAAAGTTTCGAGTTTGGTCTTTGCTTGAACCGGATTGGCCGGTTCGAAGGTCATGGTCGGGGGACTCGGAGCGAATCACCTGCGACCGTCCCACACCGCGCATCCAGACTTGTCATCAGCTCATGTCGCGTCAGGTACTCGGGAGAGGACCAACCCGGCACTGCGCGAGGGAGACTACCGACACGACGGCCTGTGCTCCCAACGGCAGCGATCGATGCCTCAAAAAACTGCTGCAGGGCGACCACTGCAATCCAGGGAGCCTGTTCCTGAAATTGCAGCGGTTCCATGAACGGGCGGATCTCTAGTCCGAAGTTCCCCGCCCGCCAATGATGATCTCCCTGTCGCTTCAATCGGTTGAGA